>NZ_JAUJWZ010000009.1:0-224533 GCF_031931925.1 Pseudomonas sp. rhizo66 | reverse complement strand
GTTATTGCCAACACATTGACCGGCCCCAACCGTCGCAAGGGCTGCCATTGTGAAAATTCCTTCTGAAATGACCTTGCAGTTTTTGGTATGGTGCAGCTCGTTTTTTTAACGGACTGATGTCATGCCCACGGATCGGCACTCATTTATGTTAAAGAGTTGCTGTAGAAATGCCTGAACCCATTCCGATCAAGGACCACGAAAAAGAGACGCGTCTGGTCAACAAACGTTTGATCGCCTGCGCCTTGTTCGTCTTCGCCATCAGCTGCGCCCTGGTCGTGCGCCTGTATATCCTGCAAGTGGTGGAATTCGACTACCACTCCACGATCTCCGAAAACAACCGCGTCCACGTCTTGCCGATCCCGCCGACACGCGGCTTGATCTACGACCGCAATGGTGTGCTGCTCGCCGATAACCGCCCCAGTTTCAACCTGACTATCACCCGCGAACGCGCCACCGACGTCAATCAAGAACTGGACGAGGTCATCAACCTTCTGCATTTGCCTGCAGAAGATCGAACAGTCTTCGATAAAGCCATGAAGCAGTCCCGTCATCCGTTTACGCCGGTGACGCTGTTCTATGAGCTGACGGAAGAACAAATCGCCGTACTGGCAGTCAACGAGTTCCGCCTCCCAGGCCTTGATGTCGAGCCGCAGTTCGTCCGCCATTACCCGTTCGGCGCGCATTTTGCCCATTCGATCGGTTACGTCGGGCGGATCAACGAAAAAGAATCCAAGAGCCTCGACTCGGTGGAATATCGCGGTACGCAATCCATCGGCAAAACCGGCATCGAACGCTTCTACGAGGCGCAACTACACGGTCACGTCGGTTACGAAGAGGTGGAGACCAACGCTCAAGGTCGTGTACTCCGTGTGCTCAAACACACCGACCCGATCCCGGGCCAGAACATTGTCCTGAGCCTCGACATCAAACTGCAGGAAGCTGCCGAGGCCGCATTGGGTGATCGTCGTGGTTCAGTGGTCGCGCTCGATCCGTCGACCGGCGAAGTGTTGGCCATGGTCAGCAATCCGAGCTTTGACCCGAACCTGTTCGTCACGGGCATCAGTTCCAAGGAATACTCGGCACTGCGAGATTCGATCGACCGGCCGCTGTTCAATCGTGTGCTGCGCGGGCTCTACGCACCGGGTTCGACGATCAAGCCAGAAGTGGCAATCGCCGGCCTCGACGCCGGCGTCGTGACACCGCAGACGCGCGTCTTCGACCCCGGTTATTACCAACTCCCGGACTTTGATCACAAGTACCGCAACTGGAACCACAGCGGCGACGGCTGGGTGGATATGGATGCGGCGATCATGCGTTCCAATGACACCTATTTCTACGACCTCGCGCACAAGCTCGGCATCGATCGCCTGCACGATTACATGGCGATGTTCGGCCTCGGGGAGAAAGTCTCGCTGGACATGTTTGAAGAGTCTCCCGGCCTGATGCCATCGCAAGCGTGGAAACGCGCAACCCGCCGGCAAGCCTGGTTCCCGGGCGAAACGGTCATCCTCGGTATCGGCCAGGGCTACATGCAGGTCACGCCGTTGCAACTGGCTCAAGCCACGGCATTGATCGCCAACAAAGGTGTGTGGAATCGTCCGCACCTGGCCAAGACCGTTGATGGCGTCGCCCCGGTCGACGAGCATCCGATGCCGAACATTCTGCTCAAGGATCCGCGCGATTGGGAGCAGGTCAACCACGGCATGCAAATGGTGATGCACGATGCGCGAGGCATTGCGCGTGCGGCCGCTGCCGGCGCGCAGTATCGCATCGCTGGCAAGAGTGGTACGGCACAGGTCGTGGCGATCAAGCAGGGCGAGCGTTACAACCGCGAGAAGACCCTTGAACGCCACCGCGATAACGCCTTGTTCGTCGGCTTTGCACCGGCCGAACATCCGAAGATCGCGATTTCGGTGATGATCGAAAACGGTGAGGCCGGTGGTCGTGTGGCCGGTCCTGTGGTGCGACAGATCATGGACGCCTGGTTACTTGATCAGGACGGCCATCTCAAGCCGCAATACGCCGCGCCGACGAAAGCGCCGGGTGACCCGCACGTTTAACCTTCTACGGCTCACAGCACCGGCTCACGCAAGGCGAACCGATGTTGTGAGCTCCGCTTGCAAAGTCTATTTGCAGTGGTAACCCTCGAGCATCGTGGCGGTGTAGTTGCGCTGCACGCGATCCTCAAAGTTGAGGTTTGCAAGCCTTGCTCCACCAGAAAGGCTTCGACCTTGGCGGATTGGCAGTCTTCGTTACAGGACGAATCGCGAAGCAGGTAGACCTGCGCTTGCTGGCCTCATCCCGGACAGTGGCAACGAAGGACTGAGCGTGGTGTAACCGATGCGCAGAGGTGATTCGCTAGCCATCGAACCCTAATCGCCCTGCGGTGCTTGCCATCGCCCTGACGTTAACGTAAAGATTGCCGTCAGGGCGCTCGAATAAAGAAAGCGCAAAGCGGACCGCTACGGAGCGCTTGATGACTCTTATAAAAACCACCGATCCCAAGTCTCGCCACGAAGCCCGGCTCGCCCGGGAAAAGCTCCATCTGGAGGGCCAGGTACCCGACGGCGTGCTCCGTGCCGAGATCGATGCTTCGTGGCGGCGCAGCCTCAGTCACGGCGTGCATTTCAACGGCAAACACGAGCTGTCCCTGGAGTCGGGCGTCAGCCTCGACGTGTTGCTGGCAAGCAATCGCCTGCTGATCGATGCGGCGATGCCGGCCATCGATTACCTCGCCGAACGCCAAGGCAAAGAAGGCCTGATCATCCTTGCCAACTCCGATGCAACCATCCTCGCCGTCGAAGGACGTGCCGACCGGCTCAAGGGCAGCGGTCTGCAAGACATCACCCTCGGCGCCTGCTGGAGCGAAGCGGCGCGCGGCACCAATGCCCTCGGCACCGCACTGGTCGAAGCGCGGCCGACGCTGATCGATTGCGGCGAACACTACCTGGATCGCCTCACGGATTTTTCCTGCACCTCGGTGCCGATTCATTGCCCGCAAGGTGAGATTCTCGGTGTCCTTGATCTGACGCGCGAAGGCCCGCTTGGCCGCGTGCACGACAGCACCGCATTGCTGAGCATGGCGGTCAGCCAGATCGAAAGCCGAGTGTTCAATAACAGTTTCCCCGAGCAGATCGTTCTCGCGTTTCACAGTCGCCGGCAGTATCTGGAGTCGCCATGGCAAGGCTTGTTGGCAGTCAGTCTCGGCGGGCAGATTCTCGCGGTCAGCGCGCAGGCCTGTCAGTTGCTGCGGGCCGAACGTTCGGCGCTGGTCGGTCGCCGTTGTGAAGAGTTTCTCGGTGTCGATGGCGTGCAACTGCTCAGTCGTTTACAGCATGGCGGCGTCGGCAGTCTGCAAACTGCCAAAGGTGAGTTTTTCTACAAAGCCCTGCGTGCGCCGGCGCGTTCGGTCAACCTCGGCGGGCCACCGCGCAGCGTGGCGAAAAGCGTCAAGCCGCAAGCGGATCTGGACGCATTGGCTGGCAGCAACACCCGCTATGCGCGGGCCTTGCGCATGGCGCGCCAAGGTCTGGCCAATGAGTTGCCAGTCTTGCTCCTCGGCGAAACCGGTACCGGTAAAGAAGTCATTGCCCGAGCTCTGCACATGGCCGGCAGTCGTTGCAACAGACCGTTTGTGGCGGTGAACTGTGCGGCGATCCCCGAAGGCCTGATCGAGTCGGAACTGTTCGGCTACCGCGAAGGCGCGTTCACCGGCTCGCGACGCGGCGGCATGATCGGACGCTTGCAACAAGCCCACGGCGGGACGCTGTTTCTCGATGAAATTGGCGATATGCCGCTGGCCTTGCAGGCGCGGTTGCTGCGGGTTTTGCAGGATCGCAAAGTTGCGCCGCTCGGTGCCGGGGAAGAACAGGACATTGACATTGCGCTGATCTGCGCCACCCACCGCGACCTGAAAATACAGGTCGCCGACAAGCAGTTTCGCGAGGACCTGTTCTATCGCGTCAACGGCATCAGCGTCATGCTTCCGGCCCTGCGCGAGCGCGATGATTTTGCCGCTCTGGTCGCCAGCCTTTTAAGCAAGCTCGACGCGCCGAATGTGTTGCTGCACGACGACCTCGATCGTCTGCTCGGCGCCTATCACTGGCCCGGCAACATTCGCCAGTTGGAGATGGTCCTGCGCACTGGGTTGGCCATGCGCGAGCCGGGTGAAACCGTGCTGACCCTCGATCACTTGCCCGACAGCATGCTCGACGAGCTCAGCGTCACCGAGAAACCCCAGGCCGGCAGCATTCGCGAGAACGAACTGGAGATGATCCGTCAGTCCCTCGATACCCATCAGGGCAATGTCTCAGCGGCTGCCGACGCTCTTGGTATCAGTCGCGCGACGCTGTATCGCAAACTCAAACAGTTGCGCTCGTGATGCAGCGCTTCATCGTAAGGCTGATCGACAGCCGCGACCCCGCCGCGCTGCAAACGGCGTTGCGCTGGCTGTACAGTTTCGTCCGCCCGCAGCGTTTGGCGATTGCCGGTTTGCTCGGGTTATCGGTGTGCGCCTCGTTACTGGTGCTGGTCCAACCGTGGCTGGTGAAGTTGCTGATCGACGATGGCCTGTTGGCGCGCAACTTCCCGATGCTGGTGATGATTGCGGTGCTGATGATCATCGCCGGATTGCTTGGCACGGCGTTGTCGGGGATCAACCGTTATCTGCATACGCGACTGTCCGGGCGCATTCTGTTTGCCCTGCGCGACGACCTCTATCGGCATCTGCAAACCCTGTCACCGAGCTTTTATGGGCAGCGGCGTATTGGTGATCTGATGTCGCGCCTTGATGGTGATGTCGCGGAAATCCAGCGCTTTGCCGTGGATTCGCTGTTCTCTGCGGTATCGAGTGTGATCGGGCTGGTGGTGGCGATCGCCATGCTCTTTACGCTGTCCTGGAAACTTTCGTTGCTGGCATTGGTGCTGATCCCCCTCGATGTGATGTGGCTGCGCTGGATGCGGCGCAAGGTCGAGCGCGATGTGCGGCAATTGCGCGAGCGTTCGGCGGACATGTCGTCATTCATGGTCGAGACCTTGCCGGTGATGAAGTTCATCCAGTCCGCCGGGCAGCAGCAGCGTGAAGCGCGGCGCCTGGAGCGTCTGGGGCAGGGTTACATGAATCAGTTGCTGCGCCTGCAAGTTACCGAGTTTTTCACTCAGGCCGTGCCGGGCACGTTGACGTCGTTGTCCCGCGCCTGTGCGTTTTTGATTGGCGGCTACTGGGTGGTGCAGGGCACTTGGCAGCTCGGCGCATTGATCGCGTTTTCCACCTATCTGGGCATGGCGGTCGGGCCCGTGCAAAGCCTGTTGGGGCTGTACGTGGCGATTCAACGGATGACAGTCAGCCTCGGCCGGGTGATGGAGTTGCGCGGCGAAGAACCGACCGTACGCTCGCCGGTTACGCCGCAACCGCTGCCGGCCTCGGGCGAACTGCGCTTTGACGATGTGCACTTCAGCCATCCGGGCCGCCCGAGCACATTGAGTGGCATAGAGGCGACGATTCCTTACGGTTTGAAAGTCGCGTTAAGCGGCGGCTCCGGCGTCGGTAAATCTACCCTGATCGATCTGTTGCAGCGGCATCACGATCCGCAGTCTGGCCGGGTGTTGCTCGGTGAAATGGATCTGCGCGAGCTGGATCTGTTCGAACTGCGCCGACGCATCGCCGTAGTCAGTCAGGACATCGTGCTGTTTCGCGGCAGCCTGGCCGACAACCTCGCTTATGCGGTACCCGATGCCAGTCGCGAGGCGATTGCCGAAGTGGCGCGACTGGCGCAACTCGACAGCCTGATCGCCTCGTTGCCCGAAGGTCTCGACAGCCCGTTGGGCGAGCGGGGTCAGCAGTTGTCCGGTGGACAGAAACAGCGCATCGCAATTGCCCGGGCGCTGTTGCAGGATCCGTTGATTCTGGTGCTCGACGAAGCAACCTCAGCGGTCGATGAAGCCACCGAGCGTGAAGTGATTGAAGCCATCGACCGTCTGTTTGCCGGGCGCACGCGCATCCTCATCAGCCATCGGCCGTCGACCCTGGCCGATGCCGATCTGCGCTTCGAATTGCTCGACGGTGTGCTGACTTCGAAAACGGTGCTGCATGAAGCCTGAGTTACGTATCGGTGTGGTCGACAGTGGGCACTCGGCGGCGCAGCGTGTGCAGGTGATTGCCGGGCAGCGTTTTTCACTGCTGGAGGACGGCTTGGCGCAGAGTGATGTGCGCGATGATCCGCTCGGGCATGGCAGTGCAGTGATCGAAGCGATCAGCCGCCGCGCACCGGCGGCACAGATTTGCCTGGCGCAGGTGTTTGATCAACGTGGCGTGACCAGTGCGTTGCAGATCGCCACGGCGATTGACTGGCTGGTGACGCAAGGCGTGCGCTTGATCAATCTGAGCCTCGGTTTGCGTCAGGATCGCAGCTTGTTGCGCGAGGCCTGTGCGGCAGCGGTGGCGCGCGGCGTGTTGCTCTGTGCGTCGAGTCCGGCGCAGGGTGCGGCGGTGTTTCCGGCGAGTTATCCGCAGGTGTTGCGGGTGACCGGGGATGCGCGTTGCACGCAAGAACAGTGGTCGTGGCTCGACAGCGCGCAGGCGGATTTTGCCGCGTGTGTGCACGGCACTTATCCGGGGCAGTCCGGAGCGAGTCTGGGCTGTGCGGCGCTGAGCGGGCATATCGCCGGGTTTCTCCTCGAACATCCTGGCGCGAGCAACGCGGACGTTATCGAGTGGCTGAAACGCAGCGCGCGCTATCGCGGGCCTGAACGACGGTCCGGGCCATGACGGCGATCGTGATCCTCGGTGCAGGCCCGGCGGGCGCGGCGGTCGCGCTGGGGCTGCGACGGCTTGGCTATCCGGTGACGCTGATCAGCGAGTGGCGACGCTTTGCGGCACTGGAAGGCGTTTCGCAACGGGTACTGGACGCCTTGCGCGGCGCGGGGCTGCAGCATGCGTTGGCAGGTGCGCTGCTGCCGTCCCGGCGGCAGGTGAACTGGAACGGTCAGCAGCACGCGCAGAACATCGAGTTTCTGCTGGATCGGCCAACCTTTGATCGCGGTTTGCGTGACGCTTTGCGCGAGGCCGGGGTTGAGCGGGTCGAGGGTCGCGTGCTGAGTGTGCAGTCCTCGGTAAACGGACATCGAATCGCTCTGGATGGCGGGGTGGCGGTATTCGCGGATTTTCTCGTCGAAGCGCGGGGACGTCAGGCGCCGTCGCTCGGTAAAGGTTTGCGCGGGCCGGAAACAGTCAGCCTGCTCAATCGCTGGCAAGGTGCGCCGGGCACGACCGCCAGTGCGGTGGAAGGCCTTGAAGACGGCTGGGCGTGGATGGCGCGCCGCGCCGATGGGCAATGTTATTGGCAATGGACGGTGGATGTGGCCAGTGCCCAATTGCCGGGCAAGGCGCAGTTGCTGGATTACTGCCGGCACCGTCGGCACGTCTCGGATTTTGCGCGGGCGTTTTTTGCCGATGGCGCAGAGACCGATTCGCACCTGCACGCGCGTAGCAGTACGGCGATTCTTTCACCGCAAGTGTGCGGCGAAAACTGGATACGTGTCGGTGATGCGGCGATGGCGGTGGATCCGTTATCGGGCAACGGGATTTTTCAGTCGCTGTCGTCAGCGTTGCAGGCACCGGTGGTGATCAACACCTTGTTGCATAAACCCGAGCGTGCGGCGCTGGCGCAGCGCTTTCATCAGCAGCGGGTCGAACAGTTGTTCTTGCGCTTTGCGCGGATTGGCCGTGATTTTTATGCCGATGAACAGCGCTGGTCCGAACAGCCATTCTGGCAGGCGCGGCAGTCCTGGCCGGATGCTCGGGTGGCGCACGCAGCGGCGGATTTTTCAGCGCTCAGGATCGAGCGGATGCCTGTGTTGCGGGATGGTTTTGTCGATGAGGTCGAGGTGGTGATTACGACGGATCAGCCGTTGGGGATCTGGCATGTGCAGGGGATTGAGGTGGCGCCGCTGGTGCGACGGTTGCACACGGAGCCAGCCGATCAAGTGTTGGCGGGATTGAGTGAAGAGCAGGGCAGGGTGATCAAGGGATGGCTGTTGAGTCAGGGATATCGGCCCTCACCCTGACCCTTTCTCAGGGGGCGAGGGCTGGGTGAGGGTGCTCTTGAGCTTTTACAGTTTGATCAACACCGACTTCAGTTCGGTGTAATGCTCAATCGCCGCATAGCCCATTTCCCGCCCAACCCCGGACATCTTGTAGCCGCCAAACGGCAGCGCCGGGTCCAGTGCGCTGTGGCAGTTGACCCACACCGACCCCGATTTGATCCGCGGGATCATCCGGTGCACCGCCGCCAGATCATTCGACCAGATGCTCGCGCCCAAGCCGTAGGGACTGTCGTTGGCCATGCGCAACGCATCGGCTTCGTCATCAAATGGAATCGCCACCAGCACCGGGCCGAAGATCTCCTCCTGCACCAGCGAATGCTGTTGATCGACATCCACAATCACCGTCGGTTTGACGAAGAAGCCCGGCCCGAATTGCTCGCCACCACAGGCGATGGTCGCACCACTTTCCCGGCCCATTTCGATGTAGTTGTACACGCGCTCCTGCTGGCGCGCGGAAATCAGCGGGCCCATCTCCACGCTTGGATCGAGGCCGTTGCCCATCTTCATCGCGTTGGCGATGGCACTGATATCGGCCACCACATTGTCGAAATGCTTACGCTGCACATACAGCCTGGAACCGGCACAACAGACCTGTCCCTGGTTGAAGAAAATCGCACTGGCCGCGCCCGTTGCGGCGCTTTTCAGGTCGGCGTCGGCCATGACGATGGTCGGCGATTTGCCGCCCAGCTCAAGAGTGACGCGGGTCATCGAATCCATGGCGATTTTGCCGATCTGTTTGCCGACGGCGGTGGAGCCAGTGAAGGTCAGTTTGTCGACCAACGGATTGTGCGTCAGTGCTGAACCGGCGGTGATGCCGGTGCCGGTGACGACGTTGAACACGCCTTCGGGGTATCCCGCTTCCAGCACCAGTTCCGCCAGTTTCAGCGCGGTCAGTGGGGTTTCATCGGCAGGTTTGAGCACTACGGTGCAACCGGTGGCCAGTGCCGGGCCGAGTTTCCAGCAGGCCAGCAGCAGCGGGAAGTTCCACGCGACGATCGCGCCGACTACGCCGACCGCCTCGCGACGGATGAAACTGTGGAACTGATCATTCGGCATCAGCGGCAGCGACACTTCGACACTGGCGCCTTCGATTTTGGTCGCCCAACCGGCCATGTAGCGCAGAAAATCGATCGCCAGTTGCACGTCCATCACCTGCGCCACTGCCGCGCTCTTGCCGTTGTTCAGGCATTCCAGTTGCGCCAGCAGTTCGGCGTCGCGCTGCATCAGGTCAGCGAGTTTCCACAACAGGTTCTGCCGTTCGCGCGGGCGCGTGCGGCTCCAGGCGGAGTCGTCGAAGGCCTGTCGTGCGGCGAGTACCGCACGGTCGACATCGTCCGGCGTGGCGCGGGGTACCACGCACAGCACTTCACCGGTGGCCGGGTTATGCAGGGGCATGGTCTGGCCGTCGGCGGCCTCGACCCAATCGCCACCAATCAGCATGCGCGGTGCGCGCTGAATGAACTCGGAGGTGGCGGGGAGCAGATAGGGGAGGGACATGGCAAAGCCTCTTGTTGTTCGTGAGAACGAGACTTTCGCAATGGCTGTGCCAACTGTCCGGCGCGGCCGCGTGGCGCCGGGTTAGCGGGGTTTGCAGGGTTACCGGGACAGGCATCACGCGAAGGTTTGTCGCAAATCGCGACGGCGGTTGAGACATCCGCAACAGCCTTGGCCAATGATACGGCCAAGGCTTTTTCAAGGGCCTTGCTACCGAGAGTCAGACCTTCTCATCGATTCGCTTGGCATCGCGTGCGGCTACGATGGCAGCATCTGTTTCAGGCGTCCCCAACTGACCTTTACGCCATAACTGATGGGAGAAATAGCCGTCGATGGCTTCAGCACTGATGGTGTTGCCCTTGGGTACAAACAGCGCCGCCAGGTCAATGGTGCTGGCGAAGTTGTCTTTGGTCAGGTTGTACTTGCCCAAATGGCTGCCGCCCGAACCGGAATCGGCCGCGACCAGTTCGATGGAGGCGTCGCGGTAACCGCTCGCGGCGGCTTTCAATGCGTCCGAGTCATTGAGCAGAGTGTTCAGCTTATCCATGTCGGCAGCGCTCAGCTCATTGGCAGTGTTCAGCACCTTGAGGTTGCCATCGGCTTCAATGGTAAAGCCAAATTTCTTGTCGGCGAGCTCCGGAAAACTGTCGCTCAAGCTCGCTTTGAAGCTCTCGAACGTCAGTTTCAGCGAGTTGTTCGCTTCTGCGTGCCGTGCGGCCACTTGCGCGAAGTCAGCGGCCTGAGGGCGGCCGATCCAGCCCGAGATCACTTCCGTGTTCGGGCTGATGGTCGGGACATCACCGCTTGGGTGGTAAACCACCGCCGGATTGATGTTGACCGCATTGTTCTTGAGGTCTGCGCTGAGCGATTCCATCGTCAGGGGGTTCGCGGTTTTGTTCAGCTCTGCGGCTGACGGCTGGGTAAAACCGGGATTTAAAGTGATCGCCATGTCGTCATTCCTTGATCGTTGGTGGTAAGCCATTTATCGGCGGGCGCTGGCCTTGCTTAAGTTGTTGTCTTTGATTAGACGTAACTTGATGTGTCGGGAAAATGCTCGCCAGTACAGGCATCCATGCTTGTCTCACACTGCTACAACTGTCGCGAAATTGGACGCCTGTCACCCGTTCAAACGGCCACGTAGCGGCGTGATTGACTGGTAAGTGCTTGATTGAAAAGCCTCTCAACAAGCTGGCACGCTCCGTGTATTGCTCATCGCAGACGTTTCTCTTGCCTCCGTCTGTGCAACAGCGCCGACGGCAGAAACCATAAAAACGATAAGCGACAACAATAAGAAAGCACCGTGCGAGGTTCGACGTTGATGAAGAGAAGACTCCGATCAGGCATGAGCGCCAGCCTGCTGGCCGTGGCCGCGTGTGTGGCCCTGCATTCGCCGCACAGCCTGGCTGCCCGCGACGCCCAGACCATCCTGAAAGAAACCTGTCAGGGCTGTCACACCCCCGAGGCCGATAACGCCCTGAGCCGCATCAGCCACCAGCGCAAGACCCCGGAAGGCTGGCTGATGAGCATCGCCCGCATGCAGGTCATGCACGGCCTGCAGATCAGCGATGATGACCGTCGCACGCTGGTTAAATACCTGGCCGACACCCAGGGCCTGGCACCGAGCGAAACCGATGGCGTGCGCTATGCGCTGGAACGCCGCTTGAACACGGTCGAGCAGTTCGACGAGAAGACCAGCCAGATGTGCGGCCGCTGCCACTCCGGTGCGCGGGTCGCGCTGCAACGGCGTCCGGCGCAGGAATGGGAACGCTTGGTCAACTTCCACCTCGGCCAATGGCCGTCGCTGGAGTATCAGGCCTTGGCGCGCGATCGCGACTGGTTCGATATCGCCCGCAAAGAAATGGTGCCGTTGCTCGCCAAGCGTTATCCGCTGGACAACCCGGCGTGGCAGCAATGGCTGAAAACCGCGCCAAAAGCCGAAGCGCTGGTGGGCGACTGGAGCTTCAGCGGTCACTTGCCGGGCAAGGGAGAACTGGCCGGCGTGATGAGCGTGACCGCTGACGGCAATGACACCTTCAAGGTCAGCGTCAAAGGCCAATACGCCGACGGCAGCGCGTTCAATGGCGACGGCAGCGCAATCCTCTACAGCGGTTACGAATGGCGTGGCAATGTGACTGTCGATGGCGTGACCATGCGCCAGGTGTTCGCCGCGCAGGGCAACGCGATGCAAGGGCGGATGTTCGAGGCCGAACATGATGAGCGCGGTCTCGATTTCGTTGCCGCCAAACAAGGCTCGCAACGTTTGCTCGCTGTGCAGCCGGGTTACGTGAAGGCCGGCAGCGAAACCGAAGTGACCCTGATTGGCAGCGGTCTCAGCGGTAAACCGAGCTTCGGTAAAGGCGTCGAAGTCGTCCAGGTGCTCGAGCAGAACGCCGAACGCATCAAGGTCAAAGTCAAAGCCGCCGCCAACGCTCAACCGGGCCTGCGCGCCGTCAGCGTCGGTGCGCTCAAGGGCCCGAGCCTGTCGGTGTACAGCAAGATAGCTTCGGTCAAAGTGGTGCCGGAATTCTCCGTGGCGCGGATCGGCGAGGGCGGTGGTTCGACGCCGAAAGTCCAGGGCCGTTTCGACGCTGAAGCCTGGGGCAAGGGCGCCGATGGCAAGCCGTATCGCATCGGCGTGTTCCCGGCGCAGTGGAAGGTGGAAGCCTTCGACGACCGCGCCAAGGAAGATGAAGACGTCAAGTTCGCCGGCACCATGCAGGCCGACGCCGGCGTGTTCACCCCGGGCGATGCCGGGCCGAATCCGGCGCGCAAAATGTCCACCAATAATGCCGGCAACCTCAAGGTGATTGCCGCCGTCGACGATGCCGGGCAATCCCTCACCGGCGAAGGCCATCTGATCGTCACCGTACAACGCTGGAACAATCCACCCATTCCCTGAGTTGTTTTGAACGCACACGCTTCAGACACTTTTCGGAATGACCGCAAGCCCCGCCCAACGGGGCCTGCACAGGAGGTTTGCAATGGGCGCTATCTTGAATCTGGTCGAACGCAATCTGCACGAAGTGCACGTCGACGCCGACCGCATGCTGTTCCATATCCCCAGCAGTTCGCTGTTTGCCAGCGATGAGCTGACCGGCACCATCATTGATACGTTGCGCGGCCCTGGCTGCTCCTCGGAAGACCTGATTGAACGCCTCGCCGCGCGGTTCAACGGCGAGGAGATCAACGAGACCCTGCGCGAGCTGATCTCGCTGGAACTGGTCAGCGACGGCTCGCCACTGACCCCGGACATCGCGGTCAAACGTGTCGAGCGCACCGCCATCAATACCGTGGTGCTCAACGTCAACACCGGCTGCAACCTGAGCTGCACGTATTGCTACAAGGAAGACCTCGACAAGCCATCGGCCGGCAAGAAGATGGACGTTGAAACCGCGATCGCTTCGGTGGAAATGCTCCTGCGTGAATCGCCGGATGAAGAGCGCTTCACCGTGGTGTTTTTCGGTGGCGAACCGCTGAGCAACCGCAAGCTGATCGAGTACATGGTCGACTACTGCGAGAAGCGCTTTGCCGAGGCCGGCAAGTTCGTCGAATTCGTCATGACCACCAACGCCACGCTGCTTACGGAAGACACCGTCGACTACCTCAACGCCCACCGTTTCGGGCTGTCGGTGAGCATCGACGGGCCGAAAACCGTGCATGACCGCAACCGCATCACCGTGGGCGGGCAGGGCACTTACGACGTGGTCCGGCGCAAGGCCGAGATGCTGCTGTCGCGTTACAACAGCCGTCCGGTCGGCGCTCGCGTGACGCTGACCACTGGCGTCACCGACGTCGAAACCATTTGGGATCACCTGTTCAATGAGCTGGGATTTGCCGAGGTCGGATTCGCCCCGGTGACTTCGGGCGATATCAGCAGTTTCAACCTCAGCAGCGAAGAACTGATTGAAGTCTTCGCCAGCATGAAACGCCTCGGTCGGCGTTATCTGGAGGCCGCGCTGGAGCACCGCAACATCGGTTTCTCCAACCTGCACCAGTTGATCACCGACATCCACGAGGGCCACAAAAAAGCTCTGCCGTGTGGCGCCGGGCTGAAGATGCTGGCGGTTGATCACAAGGGCGAACTGAACTTGTGCCACCGCTTCACCGGCTCATCCTTGCCGACGTTTGGCAACGTGCACAGCGGCGTGAAGCAAGTCGAACTCAACGACTTTCTGTCCCAGCGCCTGGATCGCACGAACACCGGTTGTCACGACTGCCAGATCCGCAATCTGTGCTCCGGCGGCTGTTACCACGAGAGCTACGCGCGCTACGGCGACCCGGCGCACCCCACTTATCACTATTGCGAACTGATGCGTGACTGGGTCGACTTCGGCATTGAGGTCTACACCCGGATCATGGCCAATAACCCTGCGTTCATCAGCAGCTACATCACCCCGCGCAAGGCTCACTGATATGAAACATCTCAAGGCAATCAATAACAAAGCGTTGAAGCTCGATCAGGCCGCGGAGGAAAACCGCATCGAAGAGGTGGTGGCGATGAGTTCGGTGGCGGGCTGTGCCTCGACCACCGATCCGGGTTGGGAAATCGATGCGTTCGGCGGGGTGTCGTCGCTGTGCCAGCCGATGGAGGCTGACCTTTACGGTTGCTCCGACCCGTGCTGGTGGCCGGCGCAGGTGCCGGACATGATGAGCACCTACCCGGACTGGAACAAGGATGCCCAGGCGTCCAACGACAACTGGCGCAACCTCGGCACGGTCTTCCCGAAAGACAAGTGATCGTCCCGGACACGAAGAAGGATTCCAGCATGCACAGCATCAAAGCCTGCGGCCTGGCCGCGTTTGCCGCGCTGAACGTCTGTTCGTTCAGTGTTCTGGCCGATGAAAACACCGCGCTGCAAGACGGTCACGAGTACATGGTGACCACCAATTATCCGAACAACCTGCACGTCCTCGATCTGGCCACCGACAGCCTGTACAAGACCTGCAAGATGCCCGACGCCTTTGGCCCCGGCACCGTGCAATTGTCACCGGATCGCAAGACCGCCTACGTGCTGAACAATCATTACGCTGACGTTTATGGTGTCGAGCTGGACAGCTGCAAACAGGTGTTCCACGCCAGCATTACTCAGCAGCCGGGGGAGAAGGCGCGGTCGATGTTTGCCTTTACCGTCAGCCACGATGGCAAGGAGCTGTACACCATCGCCAACCCGACGCAGATGCTCAACGATCGCTACGAGGTTAAACAGCCGCGTCTGGATGTCTATGCCACGGATGCCGGGATGAACGCCAAACCGGTGCGCAGTTTTCCGGCGCCGCGGCAGTTGACCATCATGCAGAGCGGCGACGATGGCACGCTCTACGTGGCCGGCGCTGATGTGTACAAGGTTGATGTGCAGAGCGGCAAGTTCGATGTGCTGATTCCCAGTCGCCACTGGAAACGCGCGAATTACAGCGCGCCGGACGTGCTGTATGTATGGAATCAGCAGACCTACCGCCATGACTTCTCGCTGCTCTACACCACGGCGAAATTCAAGGACAAGAAGCAGGACCCGGCGACCGCCGAGTATCTGTACGGACTGTTCAGCATCGATTTGAAAACCGGCAAGACCGAAACCACCGACTTCGGCCCGCTGACCGAGATCTACTTCAGCGGCATGCGTTCGCCGAAGGATCCGAACCTGATGTTCGGGGTGCTCAACCGTTTGGCCAAGTACGACATCAAGCAGAAAAAGCTGATTCAGGCGGCGACGCTGGAGCATTCCTACTACTGCATTTCCTTCAACAAGGACGGCAGCAAGATCTACCTGGCCGGGACGTTCAATGACGTGGCGATTTTTGATGCCGAGACGATGCAGCAGACGGGTAGCATCAAGTTGCCTGGGGGGGATATGGCGATTACCACGGCGCAGATTTTTGTCCGGTAAGTCGCAGCGACCGGGCTGACGCCATCGTTAGCAGGCTAGCTCCCACACGATTTGTGAATGCCACAAGACCAACGTGGGAGCTAGCCTGCTAGCGATTTGGCCCTTGAAACCAATAAAGCACTCAGGCCCCGGGCACCGGGCAACTCATGTCACCTTCCTCGCACTTCAAGTACTCCTTCAGCGCCGCAACCCGCACCTTGGTCACGCTGGTCAGGCAATTGCTGTAAATCAACGGATAAACACTCCCGCCTGATACCCCCGACGCCGAAAACTTGCACTCGGCATCGCGAAACGCGATCCACGCTCGTTGCGCACCGACCAACAGCTTCTTGCCCTCCGGATTGTCCTTCAAGCGAGCGGTGATCTGCTGATACACCGTGTTCAGTTCTTTGTCTGCTGCTTTGAAATCCTGCCCGGCGCACTGATTCATCGTCGCCTGATCACTGGCGTTGGCGCAGTCGACGGCGGCGTGGGCGATGGGGGCGAACAGAAAGGGCGTCAGGGCCAGAAGACGACGTGGGGACATGATCAAATCTCGCTGTATCGAAAGTAAGTGCCGAGCAGTGTAGCGGCTGCATCGCGCTTATTCAGGTGGACGCATCCGGGAAGCCTCAAGCAAACGGTCGGCGGTCGCCGCAATCTCTTCACCGTCGTGCAGCATTTCCAGCCAGTGCGCAGGAATGCCCCGCACACCGTAGTACGCGCCAGCCAACTGGCCGGTGATCGCGGCGGTAGTGTCGGCGTCATCGCCCAGGTTAGCGGCGCGCAGTATGGCTGCTTCGAAGCTGTCCGTGCGCTGAAAGCACCAAAGTGCTGCCTCCAGCGACTGCACGCTGTAACCGCTGCCTTTGATGTCCATTTCGGATTTTTCGAGGTAATCGCCACGGGCAATGGCTGCGACTTTGGGTTGCGAGAGATTGGCCGAGGTCAGCTGGCGCAATTCTGCTTTGGATACGCCTTCAAGTGCCCTGACGATCAGGCCCGCCAGCAATTGGCAGCACTCGATGGCTTCAGGGGCAGCGTGGGTGGTGCGCGAACTGTCGCCGGCAAACGTGTGGACCTGCCGGGCGTCTGGAAAGTAAAACAGCACCACCGGAGCCAGGCGCATCAGCGAACCGTTGCCGGCGCTATAAGGATCGGTAGAGCCAGCGAAGGGCTCAGCGGTTTGTTGATACTGCGTCAGTGCCTGACTGACGGTCATGCCGATATCGAAACACTCACCGATCGAACTGAGATAACCCCACTGCCACCAGTTGAGGTAACGGCCCATCTGGTCGGCCGCATTGAATCCATTCTTGTTCAGCAGGCTCTGCGCCAGACACAGCGCCATTGAGGTGTCATCGGTCCACTGCCCGGGCTTGAGATGGAACGGGCCGCCACCGACCATATCGGTCATCGGTTGGAATGATCCCCGTGGTTTGAACTCAACCGTAGTACCGACGGCGTCGCCGCACGCCAGACCGAGCAGGGTGCCACGATAACGTTCGGCGAGGGATGGCTGCATGATTCGTCCTTGTTGATTCAAATTCGCTGGAAAAGGTAACAGTTTCGCCGCCCGCAGCGGGCTGGATCCATCGCATTGCCGGTCAGAAAAATGCAGCGGGATGTTTCCTTTCAGATCAATAACTGCACCGCTCTGATACAACTTCACATTGGACATGTGGTCATACAGGCCTAGTGTTCAGAACAGGAGGTGACGTATGAAACCAGTACCCAACAGTTTCGAACGCAAGATCACGCTCAAGGCGCCGCGTTCGCATGTCTGGCGTGCATTGGTCGATGCCGAGGCGTTTGGCCAGTGGTTTGGGGTGGCGCTGGAAGGGCGGCGGTTTATTGCCGGTGAATGGACGCAGGGGCAGGTCACGTATCCGGGTTATGAACACGTGTTGTGGAATGTGCTGATCGAGCGGGTCGAGCCGCAACAGTTGTTTTCGTTTCGCTGGCATCCGTATGCGGTCAATCCGCAGATCGACTATTCGCAGGAACCGACCACGCTGGTCAGGTTCGAGCTGCAGGATTTCGAGGAGGGCACGTTGCTCAAGGTGTCTGAATCGGGTTTCGCGCACATTCCCGACACCCGCCAGAAAGAAGCGTATTACATGGACAGTCGTGGCTGGGAAGAGCAGTTGAGCCGACTCGAACAGTTTCTTGTCGAAAGTGCCAAGGCTCGCGAGCGTCACGGTGGCTGACAGTTTTCAGCCCCGGCCCGAGCGTTGGGCACTGGTGCGGGGCCGTGCGGCAAGTGCCGATCGCGGTCCATGCTTGATGCCTGACACGACTAGGGGTTTTCGGAAGGGTTGCTATGGCGAATGTCTTACACGCACTGGTAGCTTTTACGACTATTTCCGATTGGATCCACTGCGTAATCTACACACATCAACTGAGACACAGGGAGTGTTTCAGGATCAAGGATGATCGACCATTTGCAAGGATCGCTGCCGACAGGGAGTCGATAATGGTCTTGGGAAAAACCCGCTTCGGCGGGTTTTTTTTCGTCCGTATGTAGGAGCTGCCGCAGGCCGCGATCTTTTGACTTTGGCTTTTAACAGCAAGATCAAAAGATCGCAGCCTGCGGCAGCTCCTACATTGGTTTGTGCGTTACGAGGCGATCAACTGGCGCAGGACGTAATGCAGAATCCCGCCCGACTTGAAGTACTCCACCTCATTCAACGTGTCGATCCGGCACAGCACCTCGATCCTTTCCTGGCGTCCGTCCTCACGGGTAATCACCAGCGGCAGATTCATCCGCGGTGTCAGCTCGACCCCGGTCAGGCCCAGAATCTCAAACGTTTCCTTGCCGGTCAGGTTCAGGCTCTTGCGGTTCTGATCAAGCTTGAACTGCAGCGGCAGCACACCCATGCCCACCAGGTTGGAACGGTGAATCCGCTCGAAGCTTTCCGCGATCACCGCTTTGACCCCCAGCAGATTGGTGCCCTTGGCCGCCCAGTCACGGCTGGAACCGGTGCCGTATTCTTGCCCGGCAATCACCACCAGCGGCGTGCCCGAGGCCTGATACTTCATTGCCGCGTCGTAGATCGCCAGTTTCTCGCCGGTCGGAATATAAATCGTGTTGCCACCTTCTTCACCGCCGAGCATCTCGTTGCGGATACGGATGTTGGCGAAGGTGCCGCGCATCATCACTTCATGGTTGCCGCGACGTGAGCCGTAAGAGTTGAAGTCCCGTGGCTCCACGCCTTTTTCACGCAGATAACGCCCGGCCGGGCTGTCAGCCTTGATGTTGCCGGCAGGGGAGATGTGGTCGGTGGTCACCGAATCACCGAGCAGGGCAAGCACCCGTGCACCTTTGACATCTTTGACTTCTGGCAGCGGGCCGGAAATGTCATCGAAAAACGGCGGATGCTGAATGTAGGTCGAATCGTCCTGCCACACATACGTTGCCGCTTGCGGCACCTCGATCGCCTGCCACTGCTCATCACCGGCGAACACTTCGGCGTATTCCTTGTGGAACATCGCCGTGTTGACCTGACTCACCGCGTCGGCGATCTCTTTACTCGAAGGCCAGATATCGCGCAGATAGACCGGATTGCCTTGCTGATCCTCGCCCAGCGGTTCGCTGCTGATGTCGCTGCGCACGCTGCCGGCCAGGGCATAGGCGACCACCAGCGGCGGTGAGGCCAGCCAGTTGGTTTTCACTAACGGGTGCACGCGGCCTTCGAAGTTGCGGTTGCCGGACAGCACCGAGGCCACGGTCAGGTCGGCTTTCTGGATGGCTTTCTCGATCGGCTCCGGCAACGGCCCGGAGTTGCCGATGCAAGTGGTGCAGCCATAACCGACCAGGGAAAAGCCGAGCTGATCGAGGTATTGCGTCAGCCCCGCAGCCTTGTAGTAATCGGTGACCACTTTCGAACCCGGTGCCAGCGAGCTTTTCACCCACGGTTTGCGGGTCAGGCCTTTCTCCACGGCTTTTTTCGCCAGCAGGCCGGCGGCCATCATCACGCTCGGGTTCGAGGTGTTGGTGCAGGACGTGATCGCGGCGATGACCACGGCGCCGTTTTTCAGGCGATAAGTGTGGCCTTCATATTCATATTCGGTCTCACCGACCAGATCGGCATTGCCTACCGCGACGCCGCCACCGCCCTCACTTTCCAGGCGTCCTTCTTCTTTGCTGGTGGGTTTGAATTGCAGATCCATGAAGTCACTGAACGCCTGTGCGACATTCGGCAGCGACACGCGGTCCTGCGGGCGTTTTGGTCCAGCCAGACTCGCTTCGACGCTGCCCATGTCCAACGCGAGGCTGTCGGTGAACACCGGTTCCTGGCCTGGCAGGCGCCACAGGCCCTGAGCCTTGGTGTAGGCCTCGACCAGTTTCACCACTTCCGGTGGCCGCCCGGACAGGCGCAAATATTCCAGCGTCACGTCATCGACCGGGAAGAAGCCGCACGTCGCGCCATATTCCGGGGCCATGTTGGCGATGGTTGCGCGGTCGGCCAGCGGCAAGTCGGCGAGACCATCACCGTAGAACTCGACGAATTTGCCGACCACGCCTTTCTTGCGCAGCATCTGCGTGACGGTCAGCACCAGGTCGGTGGCGGTAATGCCTTCCTTGAGTTTGCCGGTCAGCTTGAAACCGATCACTTCCGGAATCAGCATCGACACCGGTTGCCCGAGCATCGCCGCTTCCGCTTCGATCCCGCCGACGCCCCAGCCGAGTACGCCGAGGCCATTAATCATGGTGGTGTGCGAATCGGTGCCGACCAGCGTGTCGGGGAATGCGTAAGTGCGGCCGTCCTCATCCTTGGTCCACACGGTGCGGCCGAGGTATTCGAGGTTGACCTGGTGGCAGATGCCAGTGCCTGGCGGCACCACGCTGAAATTGTCGAAAGCGCTCTGGCCCCAACGCAGGAAGGCGTAACGCTCGCCATTGCGCTGCATTTCGATGTCGACGTTCTGCTCGAACGCGCTGGCGGTGGCGAACTTGTCGACCATCACCGAGTGGTCGATGACCAGATCCACCGGTGACAACGGATTGATGCGCTGCGGATCGCCACCGGCCTTGGCCATCGCCGCACGCATGGCGGCAAGGTCGACCACGGCGGGCACGCCGGTGAAGTCCTGCATCAATACCCGGGCAGGGCGGTACTGAATTTCGCGGTCGGAGCGGCGTTCCTTGAGCCACGCAGCAATCGCCTTGAGGTCGGCACCGGTGACGGTTTTTTCATCTTCCCAGCGCAGCAGGTTTTCCAGCAGGACTTTCAGCGACATGGGCAGCTTGTCGAGGTCGCCCAGACTTTTGGCGGCATCCGGCAAACTGAAATAGTGGTAGATCTTGTCGTCGATTTGCAGGGTTTTGAGCGTTTTCAGGCTATCGAGGGACGGCATTACAATCACTCCTTTGAATCCGCACGGCTACGGATTGTGGGGACGGGCAGAGCTAACAACGTAGCCCTGTTTTCATTAGCTGGCTAATAACTGGACTCTATGAGCGGAACCAAGGTTCCGACATCGGCTATCATGCGCCGGTTTTCGTGACAGGCTTTGCTGCAATGCAAGGCCTGAGCATCGCGCAGGGGCCGAATGATCGCCCGCTGCCCAGGAGTAAGAATGAACACCCTATTCATGCATTGCCGGCCCGGCTTCGAAGGCGAAG
Source organism: Pseudomonas sp. rhizo66 (assembly GCF_031931925.1). Taxonomy (NCBI): domain Bacteria; kingdom Pseudomonadati; phylum Pseudomonadota; class Gammaproteobacteria; order Pseudomonadales; family Pseudomonadaceae; genus Pseudomonas; species Pseudomonas sp. rhizo66. The sequence continues at coordinate 203,443 of NZ_JAUJWZ010000009.1, read as the reverse complement.
TCTGTTCGGAGATTTCCGACCTCGCCGCCCAACTCAACGTGGCCGGCTACGCCAAGGCCAAAGCGGCCGCTGCCTATGCCGAGTTTGTCTGCACCGAAGAGGATGGCGCCGAGCGCCTGATGCGCGGTCAGCGTTTCGCCGAGCTGATCTTCCCGCGCCAGTGGGCGCGCGGGGTTTTCATCGATCTGCCGGAAACCGACCGCATCAGCGTGATCCTCGCGCACATGGCCGAATTCCCGGTGTGCGGCAGCCTGTGGCTGGAAGTCGTCGACACCAACGACGGCAAAGAACTGTCGAACTTCTGCAAGAAATTCGAAGGCCCGCTGCGCAAGGCTCTGATCGGCGCCGGCAAACTGGTGGATGATGCGAACAAGCCGCGCCTGCTGCTGACCTTCAAGAGCGGTCGTGAAGTGTTTCTGGGGATGGCCGATGCCGGTAACTCGGCGATGTGGCCAATGGGCATTCCGCGCCTGAAGTTCCCGCGTGAGGCGCCAAGCCGTTCCACTCTGAAGCTGGAAGAGGCCTGGCACCACTTTATCCCGCGTGATCAGTGGGAAGATCGTCTGCACAGCGACATGACCGGCGTTGACCTCGGCGCCGCGCCGGGTGGCTGGACCTGGCAACTGGTCAATCGCGGCATGCTGGTGACCGCCATCGACAACGGCCCGATGGCCGAAAGCCTTATGGACACCGGGCTGGTCCAGCATTTGATGGCCGACGGTTTCACCTTCAAGCCCAAGCAACCGGTGGACTGGATGGTCTGCGACATCGTCGAGAAACCGGCGCGCAATGCCGCGATGCTGGAGGAGTGGATCGGCGAAGGGCATTGCCGCGAGGCGGTGGTCAACCTGAAATTGCCGATGAAGCAGCGCTATGCCGAAGTGAAGCGTTTGCTCGAACGCATTGCCGATGGTTTCAAGGCACGCGGGATCAAGGTCGATATCGGCTGCAAACAGCTGTATCACGACCGCGAAGAAGTGACCTGCCATTTGCGTCGTCACGACACCAAGAAGCCAAAATCCCGCTGACACAACTCAAAACCCCTGTAGGAGCTGCCGCAGGCTGCGATCTTTTGATCTTGAAAAGCAAAGATCGCAGCCTGCGGCAGCTCCTACACAGGGTGTGGCGTAACGCCACAGATGACCGAATACCCGGCAATGCGCGACAATGCCGGCCAGTTTCAGGAGTGAATCATGAGTGAAATGATCGATACCCCGGTCGACGGCACCCTCGACGCCACCGGCCTCAATTGCCCGGAGCCGGTGATGATGCTGCACCAGCACATCCGTGACCTGGCGCCTGGCGACCTGCTCAAAGTGATCGCCACCGACCCGTCGACCAAACGCGATATCCCCAAATTCTGCGTGTTTCTCGACCATGAACTGGTGAGCCAGCACGAAGAGGCCGGTACTTACCTGTACTGGATCCGCAAGAAACACGCATAACAGCGGCTACACCCAAAACAAATGTGGGAGCGAGCCTGCTCGCGAATGCGGTATCTCAGTCACTATTGTGGCGACTGATTCACCGCATTCGCGAGCAGGCTCGCTCCCACATTTTTTTGTCTTGCGTAAAGGCTCAACCCGCCGAGCGACTGATCCGAATACGCTTGCGCGCACTGCGCGTCAGTCGGATCGACAGCATCAGTGCCGCACAGCTCAGGCCAACGATCAGCCCCTGCCACAAGCCGCTCGGGCCACGTGGTTCACCGAGCCAGTCAGTCAGGCCGAGGGCATAACCCACCGGCAAACCAATGCCCCAGTAGGCGAACAGGGTCAGGATCATGGTCACCCGCGTGTCCTGATAACCGCGCAGTGCGCCGGCAGCGGTTACCTGAATCGCGTCGGAAAACTGGAACAGCGCCGAGTACACAATCAGCATCGCCGCGATGTGAATCACCGTCGGGTCAGCGGTGTAGATCGCCGCAATCGGCTCACGCAGCATCAGCATCATGCTCGCCGACAGGCAGGCGTAGGCCAGCGCGGTGCCCATGCCGACGCCCGCAGCAAATCGTGCCTCGCGCGGTTCTTCACGGCCCAGTGCCTGACCGACGCGTACGGTAACGGCCATGCCCAGCGAGTAGGGAATCATGAACACCAGCGAGCTGACGTTGAGCGCAATCTGGTGCCCGGCCACTACGGTGGCGCCGAGGCTGCCGATCAACAGCGCGATCACGGCAAAAATGCTCGACTCGGCAAACACCGCGATGCCGATCGGCAGACCAATCGCCAGCAGACGCTTGATCACTGCCCATTGCGGCCAGTCGAAACGGCTGAAAATCTCGCTCGAACGATAAGCCGGAGCCCAACGCTCATAACCGGCCAGCCCCAGTGCCATCACCCACATCACGATGGCCGTGGCCCAACCGCAACCGACGCCGCCCATCGCCGGCACACCGAAGTGGCCATAGATGAAGATGTAGTTCAGCGGTATGTTCAGCGCCAGACCGCACAGGCCCAGCACCATGGCCGGGCGGGTACGGCCGATGCCGTCACTGGTGCAGCGCAGCACGTGATAGAACGCCACCGCCGGCAGACCGCTGGCGATACCGTGCAGGTACTGCATGCATGGGCCGATCAGCTCGGGATCGACTTTCATCAGGTGCAGCACCGGTTCGGCGGCCATCAGCATTGCCGTCGCGATCAGTCCGACCACCAGTGCCAGCCACAGCGCCTGCCGTACGAGCGGGCCGATCTCACTGTGGGTCCCGGCGCCAAAACGCTGGGCGACTTTCGGCGTAGTTGCCAGCAGGGTGCCGGTCATCAGCAGAAACACCGGCACCCAGATCGAGTTGCCCAGTGCCACGGCTGCCAGATCCTTTGGCCCGACGCGACCAGCCATCACCGCATCGACGAAGCCCATGGCCGTGGTCGCCAGTTGCGCGATGATGATCGGCAACGCCAAAGCGAGCAGGTTCTTGAACTCCAGGCGAATCCGCGCGGGGCGGGTGAGGGAGACGGCGACAGGTTGATCAGTTACAGAATTCACGGGCAAAACGTCCACAGGTGTTGATGCGCAAGGCGCCGCATTCTACGCCGCTGACGCCTTGGTCAGGAAAAATCCTCTGTTGCGGATTTGTAAGCGCAAAGCTTGCTGGCCCGGCGACCGATCTGCACCTAAACTGCCGATCCGCCAAAGGAGCCCGCCATGCTGATTGTTGCCGACGAAAATATCCCCCTGCTCGATGCCTTTTTTGCCGGTTTCGGCGAGATCCGCCGGGTGTCGGGCCGTTCCATCGACCGTGCGACGGTCGAGCAGGCCGATGTATTACTCGTGCGTTCGGTGACCAACGTCAACCGCGCGTTGCTTGAGGGCAGCAAGGTGCGCTTTGTCGGTACCTGCACGATCGGCACCGATCATCTGGATCTCGACTACTTCAATGAGGCCGGCATCACCTGGTCGAGTGCGCCCGGCTGCAATGCCCGGGGCGTGGTCGATTATGTGTTGGGCAGCCTGATGACCCTCGCCGAAATCGAAGGTGTCGATCTCACTCAGCGGACCTACGGTGTTGTCGGCGCCGGTGAGGTGGGGGGGCGCCTGATCGAGGTTCTGAAAGGGCTGGGCTGGAACGTCAAAGTCTGCGATCCGCCGCGTCAGGCTGCCGAGGGCGGCGATTACGTGAGCCTCGAGCAAATCATCGAGCAATGTGACGTGATCAGTTTGCACACACCGCTGACACGCAGCGGCGCTGGTGCGACCTGGCATCTGTTCGATCAGCAGCGTTTGCAGCAACTCAAGCCTGGTGCATGGCTGATCAACGCGGCGCGTGGTCCGGTGGTGGATAACGCCGCGCTGCGCGAAGTGCTGCTGGAGCGTGACGACCTGCAGGCCGTTCTCGATGTCTGGGAGGCCGAGCCCGAGGTTGACGTGGCACTGGCCGAGCTCTGCGTGCTGGCCACCCCGCACATTGCCGGTTACAGCCTTGACGGTAAACAGCGCGGAACGGCGCAGATTTATCAGGCTTACTGCGCATTCATCGGCCAGCCAGCCAGCATTCAACTCAGTGAGCTGCTGCCTGCGCCGTGGGTGTCGCAAGTGACCTTGGATGGCGACAGCGATCCGGCCTGGGCGCTGGCGATGTTGTGCCGTGGCGTGTACGACCCGCGCCGTGATGATGCGGATTTTCGCCGCAGCCTTGTAGGTAATGTCGGTGAGCAGCGCGCGGCGTTCGATGTGTTGCGCAAGCAGTATCCGGTGCGGCGCGAGATTGAAGGGTTGAAGGTGCGGATTGAAGGGGAGTCGCCGGCGTTGCGGCAGACTGTGGCTGCACTCGGGGCGGTGGCTGTTTAGAGACCGAGATGGATTCATCGCTGGCAAGCCAGCTCCCACAGGTTTCTCGGGTGTACTCAAGTTTTGAGTACGACGAAAATTTTGTGGGAGCTGGCTTGCCAGCGATTGTTTCAACACGAATTTTAATTGTTTAGGCAGAAAAAACCCGCCCAAAGGGGCCGGGTCAGGAAGACGGTGGCTATATCACTTTTGTTCGGCAGGCTTGACCAATCGCTTGTCCAGCTCGCGGCACGCGTCCTGGATCATGTCTTCAGTGATCGGTACTTCACGCCCATCCTTATCGATAATCGAGCAACCCAGAGGTTGGCCGGGCTTGGTGCGGATCACTTCAATCTTGTCTTCGCTGCGGTGTTGCAAGGACATGGCCTGTCTCCTCATCAGGTTGTTTACCCAGATTAAAACCGCCACGTGACCAGGCTGTGACAGCGCCTTTCGATCCGTCATGAGCGGCCATTCCAGTCCAACAGAAATGACCGTTCGTCTCAACCTTGACGTTAGACCGATAGCAACTATGGCCTAGTCTTTGGGGGCATATTTAACCTGACTCATTGTGATTTACAGAGTTCCACCCCAAAGAAGGTTTACGCTAGCCCTTTCATCAACACGGATGTGTACCTGAATGACCCCGAAGCTTTCTTCACGACACCGTCGCGCGCTGCGTCTGACCAGTCGATTTCTGGCCCCTTACCGCTGGCAAGTGATCGCTGCGCTGCTGGCGTTGATCGTCACCGCCGCCGTCACGTTGTCGATGGGGCAGGGGATCAAGCTGTTGGTCGACCGGGGCTTCATGACTCAGTCGCCGCATCAGCTCAACCAGAGCATCGGCATCTTCATGCTGATGGTGCTGGGGCTGGCGGTCGGTACGTTTGCCCGGTTCTACTGGGTGTCGTGGATCGGCGAGCGTTGCGTGGCCGACATCCGCCGTGAGGTGTTCAACCATCTGGTTTATCTGCATCCCGGCTTCTATGAGAACAACCGCAGCTCGGAGATCCAGTCGCGGCTGACCGCCGACACGACGCTGCTGCAATCGGTGATCGGCTCGTCGCTGTCGATGTTCCTGCGCAACCTGTTGATGGTGATTGGCGGTGTCATCCTGCTGTTTGTCACCAATGCCAAACTCACCAGCATCGTGGTGATTGCCTTGCCGTTCGTGGTCGCGCCGATCCTGATTTTCGGCCGGCGCGTGCGCAATCTGTCACGGCTGAGCCAGGATCGGGTCGCCGATATCGGTAGCTACGTGTCGGAAACCCTCGGCCAGATCAAAACCGTGCAGGCCTACAACCACCAGGTCCAGGATGAGCGGCGTTTCGCGACAACGGTCGAGGACGCGTTCGACACCGCGCGCAAACGCATCTTTCAGCGTTCGTGGATGATCACCATGGTGATCGTGCTGGTACTCGGCGCGGTGGCGGTGATGTTGTGGGTCGGTGGCATGGACGTGATCGCCGGGCGCATCACCGGGGGCGAACTGGCGGCGTTTGTCTTTTACAGCCTGATCGTCGGCAGTGCCATTGGCACCTTGAGCGAAGTGATTGGCGAACTGCAGCGCGCGGCCGGGGCCGCCGAGCGGATCGCTGAATTGTTGGGTTCGGAAAATATCATCCAGCCGCCCATCACGGGACTTGTGACTCTGCCTGAGCGCGTGCGAGGAGAATTGCAATTGCAGGACGTGCGCTTTTCCTACCCCTCGCGTCCTGAAAGCTACGCGGTCAATGGCTTGAATCTGACCATTCGCGCCGGCGAGACGCTGGCGCTGGTGGGGCCGTCCGGTGCCGGCAAGTCCACGGTGTATGACTTGCTGTTGCGCTTTTATGACCCGCTGGAAGGGCAGATCCTGATTGATGGCGTGCCGTTGACCAGCCTCGATCCGCTGGACCTGCGCCGTCACTTTGCTCTGGTATCACAATCGCCGGCGCTGTTTTTCGGCAGTGTTGAAGAGAATATTCGTTACGGCAATCCGGGGGCGACGCTTGCGCAAGTCAAGGACGCGGCAAAAATTGCTCACGCCCACGACTTCATCGAAAAAATGCCCAACGGTTACCAGACCCATCTCGGCGACGGTGGTCTCGGTCTTTCCGGTGGTCAGCGTCAACGTCTGGCGATCGCCCGGGCGTTGCTGGTCGACGCGCCGATCCTGCTGCTGGACGAAGCCACCAGTGCCCTTGATGCGCAGAGTGAGCATCTGATTCAGGAAGCGCTGCCGAGCCTGATGCAGAACCGCACCACGCTGGTGATCGCGCATCGACTGGCCACAGTTAAAAACGCTGACCGGATTGCGGTGATGGATCAGGGCAAGCTTGTGGCTATCGGTACCCATCAGGAACTGATTGCCAGCAATCCGCTGTATGCGCGGCTGGCGGCGTTGCAGTTCAATGATGGTCACGCGGTGGCTGTGTAGGAGCTGCCGGAGGCTGCGATCTTTTGATGTAAAAATGCCCGCATGAAAATGCGGGCATTTTTGTTTGAATCAGAATCAAAAGATCGTCCGAACGCGGCCCGAACCTTCGGCAGCTCCTACTTAACCGGCGTTACCGGTTACTGATCATCAAAATACCGCTCATGCCAATCCACCAGCGGCTGTGGCGAGTTGAGCTTCTGGCCATAGATCACCGAGTACGACAACACGTTCTGCACATACTGACGGGTTTCATCGAACGGGATGCTTTCCACCCAGACGTCGAAGCTCAAGTGATCGGCGCCACGCAGCCATTGACGCACGCGCCCCGGGCCGGCGTTGTAGGCGGCGGAGGCGAGAACGCGGTTGCCGTTGAACTGGCTGTGCACCTGGCTCAGGTAAGCGGCGCCGAGCTGGATGTTCTTGTCCGGATCGAGCACCTGCTGCGGTGAAGCCAGCGGGATGCTGAACTTGCGTGCGGTTTCCTTGGCGGTGCCGGGCATCAATTGCATCAGGCCACTGGCGCCGACGCCGGAGCGGGCGTCGTCCATGAAGGCACTTTCCTGGCGAGTAATGGCAAACACCCAGCTCGAATGCAGGCCACGCACCTTGGCTTCACGCACGAGCGTATCGCGATGGGCCATCGGGAAGCGGATATCCAGATCGTCCCAGTACTGCGCCTGACTGATGGTGCGAATGGCCGGGAAGTACCATTTCAGGTCGTAAGCGAGTTTGGCCTGGGCAACCATTTCATCGCGATTGAAATGGCGGCTGACGTGATACCACTCGCGGCGACCGTCGACGATCTGCCCACGGGCATGGAATTCCAGCGCACGGCGCACGCCCGGCGTGTTGCGCACTTTGTTGATCAGCGCCTGGCTCAGCACCAATGGCTTGTTGTTGAGCGAGTAGGGCGACTGCGAGCGGTCGGCGGCGAGGAAACCGTAGAAGTCCCGTTCCCGCGCCAGGTTTTTGTACAGGGTTTGCGCTTGCGGGTTCTGCGGCTGGGCCAGTTCAAGGCTACGCGCCTGCCAGTAGCGCCAGCGGTTGGTGCTGGCCAGGTCTTGCGGGAGACGCTTGGTCAGTTCGTATGCGTCGTCCCAGCGAGCGAGGCGCAGCAATAGGCGCAAACGCCATTCCGAGACGGTGTTGTCGCGCAACTCCGGGTCGTACTTGGTCATCACGTCCAGCGCGCGGCTGTCGAAACGCCGAGCGAGGGTCAGACCGATTTCCCGGGCAATCGCGACTTTTTCATCGCGGGAGAAATGCATGCTGCTGGCATAACCGTCGAGCAACGCCATGGCCTTGTCCGGATCCTGACGGGCCAGACGGCGCAAGCCGAGGCTGACCACATCGGCCATCGGCTCATCGGCCGGGGAGAAGCGCGAAGGCTGATTGAGCAGCTCCGGTTTCTGTGCCACATCCACCAGTAAACGGCCGCGCGGGGCGAGGGTGGTCAGGCCGTTGACCAGACTGTTGGCCAGCGGGTAATTGCGTGCTTGAGCGGCGAGTTTGGTGCGCTCCCAGCGTTTCTGTTCGGTGAGCTGGCCGTCGGCGGCCCAGATGCCGAACAGCGCGTCACATGCCGCAGGTTGCGATTTTCCGGTTAGCCAGAGCTTGTCGGCGTTGGCGTAACCCTCGGCTTTCTTTCCGTGAGTGATCTGGTATTGCGCATTGAGGCAATCCAGTTCGGTGAAGTTGAGTTTCGGGTCGTAATATTTGACGAAGGTTGCCCAGTCGCCACGGTCGGCGAGCCAACGCAACCAGCGCAGTTTCATCCAGTTGGCCTGGGGCAGGTCACCGTGTTCGGCGAGGAACTTCTCGATTTCTGCGTTGCTCGCGGTTTTCAGCCGCGCGGTGAGTTCGTCGTAGGCCAGGTACGGTTCCAGCGGGTAATCGGCCAAGGCCTGGCTGTAACGGAAATACGGGCCGGTATCGCCTTTGGCCAGGGCGCGCTTGGCTTCATCGTAATACTGGCGTTGGGTGGACAGGTCCACCGCCTGGGCGGATTGAGCGGCAGCGGCGGTAAGTAGCAAACAGGACAAGACACTGAAAAGGCGACTGCGCATGAGACATCCGGGCAGAGAAATCATGACAAGTGCCGACATCAATCAGCACTGAATTGTCTGTAGCTTAGCCTTTTGCCAGCAAGCGGCGAAAGCTTTGCGGGCCTCGCAGCACAAGTTCGCAACAAATGTTGTGCAGAGTGCTTCGACAGACAAATTGCCGGCCTGTTGAAGCCCTAACTCAGGTAGAATGCGCGCCCGGTTTTTGGAGAAGCTCATGACCCTGCTCAAATTCAGCGATGTGTCCCTTGCGTTCGGCGCTATGCCGTTGTTGGACAAGGTGTCCTGGCAGATCGCCCGTGGTGAGCGGGTGTGCATCATCGGCCGCAACGGCACTGGCAAGTCCAGCATGATGAAACTGGTCAAGGGCGACCAGAAGCCCGATGACGGCTCGGTGTGGCGTGCCCCCGGTCTGAAAATCGGCGAATTGCCGCAAGAACTGCCGGTGGCCGACGAGCGGACCGTGTTCGACGTGGTGGCTGAAGGCCTCGACGGCGTCGGTGCCTTGCTCGCCGAATACCATCACCTGAGCCAGAACATCGTCACCGATGCCGATCTGGACAAGCTGATGCACGTTCAGCACGACCTCGAAGCCCGTGACGGCTGGCGCTTGCAGACCCTCGTCGACAGCACTCTGAGCCGTCTGCAACTGCCGGCCGACAAGACCCTCGCCGAACTGTCCGGCGGCTGGCGTCGTCGCGTCCTGCTGGCGCAGGCGCTGGTGTCAGAGCCGGATCTGCTGCTGCTCGACGAACCGACCAACCACTTGGACATCGGTGCAATTGCCTGGCTCGAAGAAGCCCTGAAAGATTTCCAGGGCGCTGTGCTGTTCATCACGCACGACCGTTCTTTCCTGCAAAACCTGGCCACGCGCATCCTTGAGCTGGATCGCGGCGGCCTGATCGACTGGAACGGCGACTACGCCAGTTTCCTTGTGCACAAAGAAGCCGCGCTGGCCGCTGAAGAGACCGCCAACGCGCTGTTCGACAAGCGTCTGGCCCAGGAAGAAGTGTGGATCCGCCAGGGCATCAAGGCCCGTCGTACCCGTAACGAGGGCCGCGTCCGCGCCCTGAAAGCCCTGCGCGTTGAGCGCAGCGAGCGTCGCGAGCGCACCGGCAAGGCCAACATTCAGCTGGAAACCGCTGACAAGTCCGGCAAGCAGGTGATGGTCCTCGAAAATGTCAGCTTTGCGCATCCGGGCGGGCCGTTCCTGATCAAGGACTTCTCGATGGTCCTGCAGCGAGGCGACCGTATCGGCCTGCTTGGCGCCAACGGTACCGGCAAGACCACCCTGCTGAAACTGATGCTCAGCGGTCTGCAACCGACCAGCGGCAAAGTGGAAGAGGGCACGCGGATCGACGTGGCGTACTTCGACCAGTTGCGCCATCAGTTGGATCTGGAAAAGACCGTGATCGACAACGTCGCCGAAGGTCGCGATTTCATCGATATCGATGGTCAGAGCCGTCACGTGCTGAGTTACCTCGGCGACTTCCTGTTCAGCCCGCAGCGTGCTCGTACGCCGGTCAAGGCGCTGTCGGGTGGTGAGCGGGCGCGTCTGTTGCTGGCCAAGCTGTTCAGCAAGCCGGCGAACCTGCTGGTCCTCGACGAACCGACCAACGACCTCGACGTGGAAACCCTCGAGCTGCTCGAAGAAGTGCTACTGACCTTCAACGGCACCGTGCTGATGGTCAGTCACGACCGGGCATTCCTCGACAACGTGGTCACCAGCACCCTGGTCTTCGAAGGTGAAGGCAAGGTGCGCGAGTACGTCGGTGGCTATCAGGACTGGATCCGTCAGGGCGGCTCGCCGCGCCTGCTGGGTGTGACTGAAAGCAAATCGGGCAAGGCTGACCTGAATTCGGCGGTAGTCACCGCTGAGCCTGCTGTGGTTGCTGCGCCTGCCGCTGCAGCCCCGGCGGCCAGGAAAAAGCTGAGTTACAAGCTGCAGCGTGAGCTGGAAGCGTTGCCGGGCGATATCGACGCCAAGGAACAGCAGATCGCTGCGGTAGAAGCCGAAATGGCTGAAGGCGGTTTCTATCAGCGACCGCCGGCAGAAACGGCCAAGGTGATTGCTTCGCTGGAGCAGTTGCAGGCTGAGCTGGATGCGCTGGTGGAGCGTTGGGCCGAGCTGGATGCCTGATTGATCCTGATGTGAAAAAGCCCGGCGCTCAGTGATGAACGCCGGGCTTTTCATATGCGGGCGGAGACCCAATGTGGGAGCGAGCCTGCTCGCGAATGCGGTGTGTCAGGCGGCATTAATACTGAATGTGCCGACGCCTTCGCGAGCAGGCTCGCTCCCACAATGATCAGTGTTTCAACGTTTGACCAAGTGGACGGCGAGGACGTCGCATGGCGCACCGTGGAGTACGTCATTGGCGGTGGAACCGAGCAACAGCGCCAGACCATGACGGCCATGGCTGCCGACCACGATCAGATCGCACGTGTTTTCCTTGGCGAAATGATGAATTTCCTGGCGTGGCTGGCCATAGGTCAAGTGGCAGTCGGCGGCTTCCAGCTCTGCATATTTGACTTTCAAGCGCGCAAGTCGCTCCTTGGCCTGATCAAACTGCTGCTGTTGCAGTTGTGACAGATCCATTGGCACGTCACCGCCGAACGCCATGGCCATCGGCTCAACGATGTGCACCAGCGACAGCTTGGCGCCATTGCTCACCGACAGCTCTCGGGCGCGGTGAATCACAGGGTCGCACTCTTCGGTCAGGTCTACGGCGACCAGGATGTGGTGGTAGGGCATGAGGTGCTCCTCGTGAGGTTTCAATATTGTTAAGTATGGCTGGTTTCAGGCGCATTGGTTCCAAAGTGACAGAATGCGCTCATCAAGAATTGGGAATAGAGATATGACGGTCTGGTTAGTGGTGTCAATCCTGCTGGTGGTTTTAAGTCCGCTGGCGTGGTTGCGCCCATCGCGCGCGCAAAGCGGTCGCATCGCCCTGCGCATGGAAGCTCGACGCATGGGGCTGGCCATGCAACTGGCGCCTCAGGAATGGCCGCACTGGCTGGCGCAGGAGCCGCCCAATCCGTGTGCGCAGTATCATCGGCCGCGCCGGGGCAAAGAGCCTGCGTGCTGGACTTACTGGCAGAAAACACCGGGTGTGTGGGTCAATCAGTGGCAGGAAGTCTGTGAGGACCGTGCGCTGCTCAATCATTTCGAAAAGTTGCCGGGCAACGTTTTCAAAGTCGAGGCAGACAAACAGATGATCGCCTTGTATTGGGGCGAGAAGGGCGAAGCCTCGGTTTTGCAGGACATTGACGCCACTCTGAAAGCACTGGCGTGAGGCGCGGACTTTTCCCACTGCAACGGTGGGGAACGTCCGGCAGACGCGCAATAAAAAGCCCGACATGATTCGTCGGGCGGGGTGGCCAGGCAGGCCGGAAACTTCTTTTTGATGCTGACAGGGTCGGCATATCTCTCCGTAGTCCACCCAGCGTAGCCCTTTAAACAAGGGCCGCCGCGAATTAGGGCGACTTTTCTAACTATTGATTCTATGAATGGCTTCACATGCAGACGCGTGTTGCGGGTCTTCGTCTTACAGAAATGACCGCAAAGTCGCATTTCAACCCGTATTTTGGGCGATTGACAATTGTCGGAAATTCCGTGAAGGTGACGTACCCAAATCAAACGGGCGTATGAATTGAGCGTTTGTCTTACAGACTGCTCCTACAGAATCCCGACTATCGCGTTGGCGGGTGTGCCGGGTGGATTGGCGTTAGCATCGACGAAAAAGCGTCCTGCCGAGCCATTCGCCTGCGTCCGACGTGTACTGTTCAGCTTCCATATCGTGGAGATCAGTTGATGATTTACGAAGGTAAAGCCATCACGGTTAAAGCTCTTGAAAGTGGCATCGTCGAATTGAAATTCGACCTCAAGGGTGAGTCCGTCAACAAGTTCAACCGTCTAACCCTGAACGAACTGCGTCAGGCCGTAGACACCATCAAGGCAGATGCTTCGATCAAGGGCGTGATCGTCAGCAGTGGCAAGGACGTGTTCATCGTCGGCGCCGACATCACCGAATTTGTCGACAACTTCAAGCTGCCGGATGCCGAGCTGGTTGCTGGCAATCTCGAAGCCAACAAGATCTTCAGCGATTTCGAAGACCTCAACGTTCCGACCGTAGCGGCCATCAACGGCATCGCGCTGGGCGGCGGTCTGGAAATGTGCCTGGCGGCTGACTATCGCGTCATGTCGACCAAGGCCAAGATCGGTCTGCCGGAAGTCAAACTGGGCATCTACCCAGGCTTCGGCGGCACCGTGCGTCTGCCGCGTCTGATCGGTGTCGACAACGCCATCGAGTGGATTGCCGCCGGCAAGGAAAACCGCCCTGAAGACGCTCTGAAAGTCAGCGCCGTCGATGCCGTGGTTGCTCCTGAGAAACTGCAGGAAGCTGCCCTTGAGCTGATCAAGCGCGCCATCTCCGGCGAGTTCGATTTCAAGGCCAAGCGTCAGCCGAAACTTGAAAAACTCAAGTTGAACGCCATTGAGCAAATGATGGCTTTCGAAACCGCCAAAGGTTTTGTCGCCGGTCAAGCTGGCCCGAACTACCCGGCGCCGGTTGAAGCGATCAAGACCATCCAGAAAGCCGCGAACTTCGGTCGTGACAAAGCGCTGGAAGTCGAAGCCGCCGGTTTCGTCAAACTGGCAAAGACCTCTGCCGCGCAGAGCTTGATCGGTCTGTTCCTGAACGATCAGGAGCTGAAGAAAAAGGCCAAGGCCTACGACGAAATCGCCAAAGACGTGAAGCAGGCCGCTGTACTCGGCGCTGGCATCATGGGTGGCGGTATCGCCTATCAGTCGGCTTCCAAAGGTACGCCGATCCTGATGAAGGACATCAACGAGCACGGTATCGAGCAGGGTCTGGCCGAAGCCGCCAAACTGCTGGTTGGCCGCGTTGATAAAGGTCGCATGACCGCTGCGAAAATGGCTGAAGTGCTCAACGCCATTCGTCCAACCCTGTCCTACGGCGACTTCGGTCACGTCGATCTGGTGGTCGAAGCTGTGGTCGAGAACCCGAAGGTCAAGCAAGCCGTACTGGCTGAAGTTGAAGCTCAGGTCAAAGAGGACACCATCCTCGCGTCCAACACCTCTACCATTTCCATCAGCCTGCTGGCGAAAGCCCTCAAGCGCCCGGAAAACTTCGTCGGCATGCACTTCTTCAACCCGGTGCACATGATGCCGCTGGTGGAAGTGATCCGTGGCGAGAAGTCCAGCGAACTGGCTGTTGCCACCACCGTTGCCTACGCCAAGAAAATGGGCAAGAACCCGATCGTGGTCAATGACTGCCCGGGCTTCCTCGTTAACCGTGTACTGTTCCCGTACTTCGGCGGTTTCGCCAAGCTGGTCAGCGCCGGTGTGGACTTTGTCCGTATCGACAAGGTCATGGAAAAATTCGGCTGGCCGATGGGCCCGGCCTACCTGATGGACGTGGTCGGCATCGACACCGGTCACCACGGTCGTGACGTCATGGCTGAAGGTTTCCCGGACCGCATGAAGGATGACCGTCGTTCGGCCATCGACGTGCTGTACGAAGCCAAGCGCTTGGGCCAGAAGAACGGCAAGGGCTTCTACGCCTACGAGGCCGACAAGAAAGGCAAGCAGAAGAAAGTTGCCGATCCATCGGTGCTGGAAGTGCTCAAGCCGATCGTTTACGAGCAACGCGAAGTCACTGACGAAGACATCATCAACTGGATGATGATCCCGCTGTGCCTGGAAACCGTGCGTTGCCTGGAAGACGGCATCGTTGAAACCGCCGCCGAAGCCGACATGGGTCTGGTCTACGGTATCGGTTTCCCTCCATTCCGTGGCGGTGCGCTGCGCTACATCGATTCGATCGGTGTTGCCGAGTTCGTTGCCCTGGCTGACCAGTACGCTGATTTGGGCGCGCTGTACCACCCGACCGCGAAGCTGCGCGAAATGGCCAAAAACGGCCAGAGCTTCTTCGGTTAAGCGCCCCCAACTAGAGTGAGAGTGAACTTATGAGCTTGAATCCTAGAGACGTCGTGATTGTCGACTTCGGTCGTACTCCGATGGGCCGCTCCAAGGGCGGCATGCACCGCAACACCCGCGCCGAAGACATGTCGGCGCACCTGATCAGCAAATTGCTGGAACGCAACGCCAAGGTCGATCCGGCAGAAGTCGAGGACGTGATCTGGGGCTGCGTCAACCAGACCCTGGAGCAGGGCTGGAACATCGCGCGCATGGCGTCGCTGATGACCCAGATCCCGCACACCTCGGCCGGTCAGACCGTCAGCCGTCTGTGCGGCTCGTCGATGAGCGCGCTGCACACCGCTGCGCAAGCGATCATGACCGGCAACGGTGACGTGTTCGTGGTTGGCGGCGTCGAGCATATGGGCCACGTGAGCATGATGCACGGTGTCGATCCGAACCCGCACATGTCGCTGTACGCGGCAAAAGCCTCGGGCATGATGGGCCTGACCGCGGAAATGCTCGGCAAAATGCACGGCATCACTCGCGAGCAGCAGGACGCTTTCGGCGTGCGTTCCCACCAGTTGGCCCACAAGGCAACCGTGGAAGGCAAGTTCAAAGACGAAATCATCCCGATGCAGGGCTACGACGAGAACGGTTTCCTGAAACTGTTCGACTACGACGAAACCATTCGTCCGGAAACCACCCTGGAAAGTCTGGCGGCCCTCAAGCCTGCCTTCAATCCAAAGGGCGGCACCGTGACTGCCGGTACTTCGTCGCAGATCACCGATGGTGCTTCGTGCATGATCGTGATGTCGGCGCAGCGTGCGCAGGACCTGGGTATCCAGCCAATGGCGGTTATCCGTTCGATGGCAGTGGCGGGTGTGGATCCGGCGATCATGGGCTATGGTCCAGTTCCGGCAACACAAAAAGCCCTGAAGCGTGCGGGCCTTGGCATCAACGATATCGACTTCTTCGAACTCAACGAAGCTTTCGCTGCACAGGCCCTGCCAGTGCTGAAAGATCTGAAAGTGCTCGACAAGATGAACGAGAAGGTTAACCTGCACGGCGGTGCAATCGCCCTGGGTCACCCGTTCGGTTGCTCCGGTGCCCGTATTTCCGGCACCTTGCTGAACGTGATGAAGCAGAATAGCGGCACCTTCGGGGTGGCCACTATGTGCATTGGTCTCGGCCAAGGCATCTCCACCGTCTTCGAACGCGTTTAAGCGTCTCGTCGATGGAAGCCGGGGCCAAGTGCCCCGGTTTTTGTTTTTGAGGATTTATTTTGTTTTTATTTTTGAAAAAATTTGAGTGAGGGCCGAAGCATGCCGATACAACCTGGGCTCTACCAACATTACAAAGGTCCGCAGTACCGCGTATTCAGTGTTGCGCGGCATTCCGAGACCGAAGAAGAAGTGGTCTTTTACCAAGCCCTGTATGGCGATTACGGCTTTTGGGTGCGCCCTCTGAGCATGTTTCTCGAGTCAGTCGAGGTTGACGGCGAGCAGGTGCCACGCTTTGCTTTGGTGCAAGCCGAACCGAGCCTTTTTTCCAAGGCATGAGGCGAGTGCGCACAGAACCCTGTGCTTGACCTCACCTTGTATCAACTATATATAGCGGTGCCGCGTCAGGCGCCAACCGCCTTTCACTTCTAGAATTCAGGAATTTTCTGATCCATGGGCAAATCGCTGGTCATTGTGGAATCCCCGGCTAAGGCCAAGACCATCAACAAGTATCTGGGTAACCAATACGTGGTGAAGTCGAGTATCGGCCATATCCGAGACCTGCCCACCAGCGGTTCGGCTAGCGCCAGCAAAGAGCCAGCCGCCAAGCGCGGCAAGGCTGCCGCGGGCGAAGGTCCGGTGCTCTCGCCGAAAGAGAAAGCGCGCAAGCAGCTCGTTTCGCGTATGGGTGTCGATCCCGATCATGGCTGGAAGGCCCAGTACGAGATCCTTCCGGGTAAAGAGAAGGTCATCGAAGAGCTGCGCCGGCTCGCCAAGGATGCTGACACCATCTATCTCGCAACCGACTTGGATCGCGAGGGGGAAGCCATTGCCTGGCACCTGCGCGAAGCCATCGGTGGTGACGACAGCCGCTACAAGCGCGTGGTGTTCAACGAAATTACCAAGAAAGCGATTCAGGAAGCTTTCTCGGAGCCGGGTGAGCTGGATATCGATCGTGTTAACGCTCAACAGGCGCGTCGCTTCCTCGACCGCGTCGTTGGCTACATGGTCTCGCCACTGTTGTGGGCGAAGATCGCGCGTGGCCTGTCCGCCGGTCGTGTGCAATCGGTTGCCGTGAAGCTGGTCGTTGAGCGTGAGCGCGAAATCCGTGCGTTCAACCCCGAAGAATATTGGGAAGTGCACGCCGATCTCGGCACCACCAAAGGCTCCACGGTGCGTTTTGAAGTGGCCCGCGAGAAAGGCGAAGCCTTCAAACCGCTCAACGAAGCCCAGGCCATGGCTGCGCTGGAGAAGCTCAAGTCTTCCAGCTACAGCATCGTCAAACGCGAAGACAAACCGACCAGCAGCAAGCCTTCGGCACCGTTCATCACATCGACCCTGCAACAGGCTGCGAGCAACCGCCTGGGCTTCGGCGTGAAGAAAACCATGATGATGGCCCAGCGTCTGTACGAAGCCGGCTACATCACTTATATGCGTACCGACTCGACCAACCTCTCGGCTGATGCCGTGGCGATGGCGCGTACTTACATCGAAGACGAGTTCGGCAAGAAGTACCTGCCGGAAACGCCGAACGTCTACAGCAGCAAGGAAGGCGCACAAGAGGCTCACGAAGCGATTCGTCCGTCCGACGCCAACACCATTCCGAGCAAGCTGGCGGGTATGGAGCGTGATGCTGAGCGTCTCTACGAGCTGATCTGGCGCCAGTTCCTCGCTTGCCAGATGCTGCCGGCGCAATACCTCTCGACTACCGTCAGCGTCGGCGCTGGTGACTTCGAGCTGCGCGCCAAAGGCCGTATCCTCAAGTTTGACGGTTACACCCGCGTCATGCCGCAGATTGCCAAGCCGGGTGACGACGACGTTCTGCCCGATATGGCGCAGGGCGACGTGATGAAGCTGATCAAGCTCGATCCATCGCAGCACTTCACCAAACCGCCGGCCCGTTACTCGGAAGCCAGTCTGGTTAAAGAAATGGAAAAACGCGGCATCGGTCGTCCTTCAACGTACGCCGCGATCATTTCGACCATTCAGGATCGCGGTTATGTGACCTTGCACAACCGTCGTTTCTACTCGGAAAAGATGGGCGACATCGTCACCGAGCGTCTCTCGGAAAGCTTCTCCAACCTCATGGACTACGGCTTCACAGCCGGCATGGAAGAGAACCTCGATGATGTGGCGCAAGGCGAGCGCGACTGGAAAAACGTGCTGGACGAGTTCTACGGCGACTTCAAAAAGAAACTCGAAGTGGCCGAAAACCCGGACAGCGGCATGCGTGCCAACCAGCCGGTCATGACCGACATTCCGTGCACCACTTGCGGTCGTCCAATGCAGATCCGTACCGCGTCGACCGGTGTGTTCCTCGGTTGCTCGGGCTACAGCCTGCCGCCGAAAGAACGCTGCAAGGCCACGGTCAACCTGGTGCCGGGTGACGAAATCGCAGCGGACGACGAGGGTGAGTCGGAATCGCTGGTCCTGCGCGGCAAGCATCGCTGCCCGATCTGCAGCACGGCGATGGACGCTTATCTGCTGGACGAAAAGCGCAAGCTGCACATCTGCGGTAACAACCCGGATTGCGCAGGCTACGAGATCGAAGAAGGCAGCTACCGCATCAAGGGCTATGAAGGTCCGAGCCTGGAATGCGACAAGTGCGGCAGCGAGATGCAGCTCAAGACCGGCCGTTTCGGCAAGTTCTTCGGTTGCACCAACCCGACGTGCAAAAATACTCGCAAACTGCTGAAGAGCGGTGATGCGGCGCCGCCGAAGATGGACCCGGTGAAGATGCCTGAGCTGAAATGCGAAAAGGTCAACGACACCTACATCCTGCGTGACGGTGCGTCCGGTCTGTTCCTGGCTGCGAGTCAGTTCCCGAAAAACCGCGAGACCCGTGCTCCGCTGGTGATCGAGATTCTGCCGCACAAGGACGAAATTGATCCGAAGTACCACTTCCTGTGCGAAGCGCCGCAGAAAGATCCTGATGGTCTGCCGGCGGTGATCCGCTACAGCCGCAAGACCAAGGAGCAATACGTACAGACCGAAGTCGACGGCAAGCCTACCGGTTGGAAGGCTTACTACGACGGTGGCAAGTGGACGGTTGAAGACAAGCGTACGAAGGCCAAAGCTGAATAAGCGTTAGCCTGATACTGAAAGGCCGCATGACAACCTTAGGGTTTTCATGCGGCCTTTTTGTTTTGTGCTTGCGGTGGGATCGGCTGATCCACGACACTGTCCGGCCTGTGTGAAGCAATTATTTCGTAGTGGAGACTGCCTTCATGGCCCACGAACTCTATACCCGCACCAACCAGAAGATCTACTTTGCCGGCCTGTCGCTCGAAGCTCTGGCTCGCGCTGAAGAAGGGCGCGCGATGAATTCGCTGGCGTTGATTCAGGCTGGGCGTGAATCGGCGTTGTTTCACCTGTACGGCGCTTTGCTGGGGCTCTGTCATGAGATCGCTGGTTTCTATCGTCTGCCGCAGGCCAATGCACCGCGCGCCGAGATGCTGCTGACGCGCGAAGTCCTCGAGTCGATCGCGATTCCAGAGTTGGCCGAGATGGTCGAGCTGGCGGGTAACTCTGAAACCTGGCTGGCAAAACTGCTGGCCGCGCATTCGGCGTTATTTCAACCGCCACGGGTGCCACACAAGCCCAAAGGGGATGTGACGCAACCGCTGATTCAGGCGATTAATCTGGATGAAGAAGAATCGCCCGAAGAGTTGAGTCGAGACGAGCTGGAGAGCTGGCGGCAGAATCTGAAAGGCTTGGCGATTCGCTTTCGCGAAGGCTTGAACGAGTGCTGAGTGCGATTGACACGGTGGCAATCTGAAACATGCTGCTGGTCAAGATCCCGAGCGAAGCCTGAATGATGTCTATATAATCCCTGCCTTTCGTGGAGAACAGACCTTTATGCCAACGTCCTTTCTAGAAATTGTCGAGTTACCAGACGGCCGAATCGAGCTGCGCAGGGCTGAGGACGAGGGTTCTTTGGTGACGCTGGATTTCTCCGAGGATGCCAAGGCGTTCCTGCAAGGTCAGCATGTGGAAATCGCCAAGGCGATGCTAAGCGTCGGCGTGCAGATGGCCGGTCGTATGGTCGAAGGCGAGTTTGATAAAGAAGAGGGGCCGCGGGTTCTTCATTGATCCCCTGCCTTTTTATTGTTTGACGTTACTGCTTCAGATCGGCTTCTCTGTCCCTGGAGAAGCCCTGCGCTTCACACAGCGCTTGTTGCCCGTAAATCAACCCAAACGAATATTCAGGCTCTGCGCCTCGCCCGTGCGTGCGGCGCTGATCAGCTGTTGCCGCGAGTTGGTGTTTAACGGGTTGAGCCAGGTCACCACAGTGTGACTGCGACCTAGGCGCAGCGCTTCGCACGCCAGTTGTTGAGCGCTTTGGGCGCCCCGTGGTTGAAGTAGCAGAATACGCTCGCGGTTCAGGCCGGCATCACGCAGCCAGGTTTGGGTCAGGCTGGCTGGTGGTGCGATCAGTGTCAGCCAGCGCGCGTCCTGATCGTCACTGAGTTCACGAAGAATCGGGGCGAGCAGGTTCAGGCAGTTCCCGGCAGCACCACGCAGTGACAGCTCACTGAATACTTCGGGTTCGGCATTCCAGGGGCGTTCGACCACGTCTTTCAGGATCGGCGCCATCGGTTGCGCCAGAAACGCTTCGAATAAAGGCAGTTGTGTTTGCTGAGGGGTGTGTGGGAACTGCATAAAGCCTCCAATTAGCGGCGGATGACGCCGACACTCAAGCCTTCGATCACCAGTTCCTGATCTTTCAGGTCGACTTCGATAGGGGCGAACTCGGGGTTTTCGGCAATCAGCCAGACCTTGCTGCCTTCACGCTTGAAGCGTTTGACCGTCACTTCGTCGCCGATGCGGGCAACGACGACCTGGCCATTACGTGCTTCGCGGGTGGTGTGTACGGCGAGGAGGTCACCGTCGAAAATGCCGATGTCCTTCATGCTCATGCCGTGCACCCGCAGCAGATAGTCGGCGCGCGGATGAAAGAAGGCCGGATTGATGTTGCAGGACTCTTCGATGTGCTGCTGGGCAAGTATCGGCGCGCCGGCAGCGACCCGGCCAATGATCGGCAGGGTGGAATCGTCAGCCTTGGCTTCGAAGCCAGGGATGCGAATGCCGCGAGAGGCGCCGGGGGTCATCTCGATGGCACCTTTTCGGGCCAGAGCCTTGAGATGCTCTTCAGCCGCGTTTGGCGACTTGAAGCCCAGTTCCTGAGCGATTTCCGCACGGGTTGGCGGGTAGCCGTTGTCTTCGAGGCAGCGTTTGATAAAGGCCAGAATCTCGGCTTGGCGTGGCGTCAGCTTTAGCATATTGATCGCTCTGTCTTTTTATACAGTGACTGGGATTATATACAGTGAAGCGCCCTTGGCAATGCCCGTTTTTTTGCACGCCGCCGGACGGTCGACAGGCCGACTTATTAATGCATGGGTCTTGTGTGGTTAAATAGCTGACCGACCATTCCCAAAACGAACCGGCAGGCTTGACAAGGCACAGGCTGAAACGTATGTTTCAAACAAGTGTTTGTCAGGCGGAGTAGCCATGGCCCAGTCGGAAACCGTTGAACGCATTCTTGATGCTGCCGAGCAGTTGTTCGCGGAGAAAGGTTTCGCTGAAACCTCATTGCGTTTGATCACCAGCAAGGCTGGCGTCAACCTGGCAGCGGTGAACTATCACTTCGGCTCGAAAAAAGCGCTGATTCAAGCGGTTTTCTCGCGCTTCCTCGGGCCGTTCTGCATCAGCCTCGATAAAGAGCTGGAGCGGCGTCAGGCCAAGCCTGAAAACAAGCCGACGCTTGAAGAGCTGCTGGAAATTCTCGTCGAGCAAGCCCTCGTGGTTCAGCCACGCAGCGGCAACGATCTGTCGATCTTCATGCGTCTGCTCGGCCTCGCATTCAGTCAGAGCCAGGGCCACTTGCGCCGTTATCTGGAAGACATGTACGGCAAGGTGTTCCGTCGCTACATGCTGCTGGTCAACGAAGCCGCGCCACGCATTCCGCCGATCGAGCTGTTCTGGCGCGTGCACTTCATGCTCGGCGCCGCGGCGTTCAGCATGTCCGGCATCAAGGCGTTGCGCGCGATCGCCGAGACCGATTTCGGCGTCAACACCTCCATCGAGCAAGTGATGCGCCTGATGGTGCCGTTCCTCGCTGCGGGCATGCGTGCCGAAACCGGTGTCACCGACGCCGCCATGGCCACCGCGCAGTTGCGTCCGCGCAGCAAATCAACGCCGGTCGCCGCCAAGGTTTAACCGCGCACGGGTGGGCGCGGCAGCTTGTATCCGCTAAGCTAGCCGCCCATGCCGACTCTCGTTCTGAACCTGAAATCCATAGAAATTGCCGACCTGCCGAGCATTGCTCACGGTAGCGATTTGCTGTGGGTCGGGTTTTTCGTTTTCAAGGAATCTCTATGACTGCTGGCCTGCAAGGCTCGTTGATGGTGGACGTCGCCGGTACCTGGCTGACGGCCGAAGATCGCCAATTGTTGCGTCAGCCCGAAGTGGGTGGCCTGATCATTTTCGCGCGTAACATCGAGCACCCGCGTCAGGTGCGTGAACTCAGCGCGGCGATCCGCGCGATTCGCCCGGACCTGCTGCTGGCGGTGGATCAAGAGGGGGGGCGTGTACAGCGTCTGCGCCAAGGTTTTGTTCGTCTGCCGGCCATGCGTGCCATCGCCGACAACCCGAACGCCGAATATCTCGCCGAGCAATGCGGCTGGATCATGGCCACTGAAGTGCTGGCGGTCGGGCTCGACCTGAGTTTCGCCCCGGTGCTGGATCTGGATTACCAGCGCAGCGCTGTGGTCGGCACCCGTTCATTCGAAGGCGATCCCGAGCGCGCTGCCATGCTCGCCGGAGCGTTCATTCGCGGCATGAACAGCGCGGGGATGGCGGCCACCGGCAAGCATTTTCCTGGCCACGGCTGGGCCGAAGCCGATTCCCACGTGGCGATCCCGAATGACGAGCGCAGCCTCGACGAGATCCGTGCCAATGACCTCGTGCCCTTCGCCAGACTCAGCAAACAACTGGCCGCTGTGATGCCAGCCCACGTTATCTACCCGCAAGTCGATTCGCAGCCTGCCGGCTTTTCGCGGCGCTGGTTGCAGGACATCCTGCGCGGCGAATTGCAGTTCGACGGCGTGATCTTCAGCGACGATCTGTCTATGGCCGGCGCCCACGTGGTCGGCGATGCTGCCAGTCGTATCGAAGCGGCGTTGACTGCCGGTTGCGACATGGGCCTGGTGTGCAACGACCGCGCCGCCGCCGAGCTGGCCCTCAGTGCCGCGCAACGCATGAAGGTCAAGCCGTCCGCGCGCATCGCGCGTATGCGCAGCCAGGCGTTCGCCAGCACTGATTACCGTCAGGATCCGCGCTGGCTCACCGCTATCGGCGCGCTCAAAGACGCTCAACTGATCGATTGAGGAGAGTGCTATGACGGTTTACGCAATCATCGGTGGCACCGGACTGACTCAGCTTGATGGCTTGACCATTCGCCAATCGCTGGCGGTGGACACGCCCTACGGCGCGCCATCGGCCGAGGTGCAGATCGGCGAATACGCCGGCAAGGAGGTACTGTTCCTCGCCCGTCACGGCCACCCGCATCGCTTTGCGCCGCACAAGGTCAACTACCGCGCCAACCTGTGGGCGTTGAAACAGGCCGGTGCCGAAGCGATCATCGCGGTAAATGCCGTCGGCGGTATTCATCCGGCCATGGGCACCGGGCATTTTTGCGTGCCGCACCAGATCGTCGATTACACCAGCGGGCGTGAGCACACGTTTTTCGCCGACGATCTGGAGCACGTCACCCACATCGACTTCAGCTTTCCCTACAGCGAGCCGCTGCGTCAGCAATTGATTGCGGCGGTGGCTGCCGAAGGTTGCGAGTACAGCGATCAAGGCGTGTATGCCTGCACTCAGGGCCCGCGTCTGGAAACCGTTGCCGAGATCTTGCGTCTGGAGCGCGATGGCTGCGACATCGTTGGCATGACCGGCATGCCGGAAGCGGCGCTGGCGCGTGAGCTGGATCTGGATTACGCCTGCCTGGCATTAGTGGTTAATGCGGCGGCGGGCAAGACCACCGAAGTGATCACCATGGCCGAAATCGAGCAGGCGCTGCATGACGGGATGGGTAAGGTGAAATCGACGTTGACGCGGGTGTTGGCGAACTAAAGGACTGATCAGAGCCATGACGATCATCATCGATCAGCTTCGTTCGCTGCCATGGACTGAGTCATTTAGCCGTAATGCTTTGGCCAAGGCTCGCGATTACGCCGTGGAGGATCGGATAGACATCCATTCAGTCGATGACGAGATGATTGAGGCGGCCTGCGCCGGATCTGAAAATTACGTCTATCTACAGGAAATCTATCTGGTCAAAGATCATCAGGAGCAATTCGGTCTACGTTGCTTTTGCTCCTGCCCGGTCGAGATCAACTGCAAACACTGCGCTGCGGTGCTCTATCACTTGCTCGATCGCGCCGATAGAACGCCTGAAAGTGACGCTCCTGTTCAACTGAGTCGAACACTGGAGCACTGGCTCTCCACTATTCCTGTGACGTCCCAGACTGCTGATCAAACCTCGCAAGCGGCCAGTACGCGGCTCTTTTACAAACTCAAAGCAACGCCGGTGACCGGCAAGTGGCTGGTAGAAATCTTCAAGGTCTACCAGCTCAAGAGTGGCGAGCTGCGCGACGTCAAACCGCTGTTCTCGCTATCCGACATGTTGATGCGTCAGCCCGGTTATCTGACCGAGCTCGATCTGCGGATTGCCCGGTTGCTGGTGGCCATGCACTCGCATCATGCCTATTACAGCGGCTATCCGCTGGACGGCAGCAGCGGCGCCGAGCTGCTTGAAATGCTGTTGCGAACGTCGCGACTGTATCTGGATTTTGAAGCGTTGGAGCCGCTGACTGCGGGCCCAGGAAGAAGCGCGCAGTTTGCCTGGGCCGAACAAGCCAACGGCAGTTTTCTCCCGCACTGGAGCAGCCAGGAAGCACCGGTGGAAACCGTTCTCGCGCTGGAGCCGCTGCATTATCTGGATCGCCAACGGCAGCAAATCGGCCCGCTGTTCAACGAGTTCGATGAGAAACTCGCCTGTCATTTAGCGTTGGCTCCGGAGATTCCGGCCCGTCAGGCAATGCAGTTCAGCCATCGGATGAGTGCGGCAACGCAAGTGGCTCCGCCGCACCAGCTCACGGAGCGGATCGTCGATAATGTGTTGCCCAAGGCGCAGCTGACCCTCGACAGTGGTAAACGCTACACGCGCTGGCAGTACGAACCCGAGCACCGTGCCGCTTTACTGTTCACCTACGATGGTCATCCTGTGCAGGATCGCAACCCGGAGGTGATGGTTCTTTCGGGCGTTGAAACCCTGCGTATTCAGCGCCAGCCGACCGCCGAGAAAGCGCTGCGTCAGCAGTTGCAGAAGCACGGATTCAAAAAGGCGACGCGCAAAAGCAGTGTTGATCATCCGGGGGAGAAGTTTGATCTGCCCGATGATTCGGCGTGGCTCGCATTTGCTCAAAACGGGATTCCCGTACTGCGCGAGGCAGGCTGGCAGGTCGACGTCAGCAAGAACTTTCATTTCAGCGTCGAGCCAGTCGAACACTGGTTCGCTGAGGTTGAGGAAGAGTCGGGGCGCCAGTGGTTTGATCTGCAATTAGGGATTGTCGTTAACGGCGAGCGTCATAGCTTGTTGCCGATTTTTTTGCATCTGTTACGCACTCAGCCGCTACTTCTCGACCCTGCGAAACTCGCTCAGCGCGACGATGATGAACTGCTGTTGGTCGAGCTGGGTGCCGGACGCTTGAGCAATAACATCAGTGGCAAAGTCGCGCTGCCCTTCGGTCGGATCAAACCGTTGATGGCCACGCTTGGCGAGTTGTATCTGGGTAACCATCAGGGCAATAAGTTGCGCTTGAGTGCCCCCGATGCAGCACGCCTTGATTTGCTTGACGGTGTAGCCCTCGATTGGCAGGGTGGCGAGCGCCTGCGCAACTTTGCCAAACGCCTGCGTGAATCAACCTATACGCCGGTCGCTGCGCCGATCGGACTCAACGCACAGATGCGGCCCTACCAGCTCGAAGGCCTGAACTGGATGCAAACCCTGCGCGAGCTTCAGGTGGGCGGCATTCTTGGCGATGACATGGGGCTGGGTAAAACTCTGCAAACACTCGCCCATCTTCTTACGGAAAAGCAGGCAGGGAGGCTTGATCGCCCGGCACTGGCCGTGATGCCTACCAGCCTGATCCCCAACTGGCTGGACGAGGCGCAGCGTTTCACACCGCAGTTGAAAGTGCTGGCGCTACACGGTACGGGCCGGAAAAAAGACTTCGACAATTTTGCTGAATATGATTTGGTGTTGACCACTTACGCCTTGCTGCCGAGGGATCTTGAGGTTCTGCAGCCGCAGCTGTGGAGCGTGCTGATTCTCGATGAAGCGCAGAACATCAAGAATCCGATCAGCAAGGCTGCTCAAGCCGCGTGTGATTTGCAGGCCCGTCAGCGCTTGTGCTTGAGCGGTACGCCAATGGAAAACCACTTGGGCGAGTTGTGGTCGCAGTTTCACTTCTTGATGCCCGGTTGGCTGGGTGACAGCAAATCCTTCAATCGTGATTACCGCACCCCCATCGAAAAACACGGCAATGCCGAGCGCATGCAGCATCTGACGGCACGGATAAAACCGTTTCTGCTGCGCCGCAAAAAGGACCAGGTCGCGACCGAGTTACCGCCGAAAACCGAAATTGTGCATTGGGTCGATCTCAGCGACGGCCAGCGCGATGTGTATGAAACGGTTCGCGTGGCGATGGACAAAAAAGTGCGCGACGAGATTGCCCGCAGTGGCGTGGCGCGCAGCCAGATCATCATTCTTGATGCCTTGCTCAAACTGCGACAGGTCTGTTGCGACCTGCGCCTGATCAATATGCCGCTGACAGCGAAGGCGCTGCGTTCGGGGAGTGGCAAGCTGCTCAGTTTGATGGAGATGCTTGAAGAACTGCTGGGCGAGGGTCGCCGGATTCTGCTGTTCTCACAGTTCACGTCGATGCTGGCCTTGATCGAGCAAGAACTGCAGCAACGTCAAGTTACCTATTCGCTGCTGACCGGTGAAACCACGGACCGGCGCACACCGGTAAAGGACTTTCAGAGCGGCAAGGTGTCGCTGTTTCTGATCAGTCTGAAGGCTGGGGGGACCGGTTTGAATCTGACTGCGGCGGACACGGTGATCCACTTCGACCCTTGGTGGAACCCGGCAGTGGAGAATCAGGCAACCGATCGTGCGTATCGAATCGGGCAAAACAACCCGGTGTTCGTTTACAAGCTGATTGCTCGTGGCACGGTAGAGGAAAAAATCCAGGCACTGCAGCAGGAAAAAGCAGCGCTGGCCGGGGCGGTGCTTGAAGGTGGGACGACGGGGGGCTGGAAACTGGAGCAGGGTGACATTGAAGCGCTGTTTGCGCCCTTGCCTGTATCCAAGGGTTGATTGCCTAAATCTGAGGCCATTATCTGAGGGCCCCGTCGCTGGCAAGCCAGCGCCCACAGGTATCGAGTTGAAACACAGTTTTGTGTACGACTCATAACCCTGTGGGAGCTGGCTTGCCAGCGATAGCTATCTAACAGGCGACGCAGGTCTCAACGCTTGTCGGACTTATCCGGCAACGGCGCAAACAACGCCTCAATATCATCACTCTGCAACTTCCAGTCCCCGGCCTTGCGCCCATCCAGAACGCCTGCCGCCAAGTCGGATTTTTCTTTTTGCAGGTGCTGAATCTTCTCTTCCACCGTGCCCCTGGCAATCATCTTGTAGACGAACACCGGTTTCTCCTGACCGATCCGATAGGCGCGATCCGTCGCCTGATTTTCGGTGGCCGGGTTCCACCACGGGTCGTAGTGAATCACTGTGTCCGCCTCCGTCAGGTTCAAACCGACACCGCCAGCCTTCAGGCTGATCAGAAAGATCTGACGCTTGCCACTCTGGAATTCCTTCACCGGCGTGCGCCGATCGCGGGTCTGGCCGGTCAGCAGCGCATAGGCGACATTGCGTTTTTTCAGTTCGTCTTCGATCAATGACAGCATCGAGGTGAACTGCGAAAACAGCAGAATCCGCCGGCCTTCCTCGAACAGCTCTTCGAGCATTTCCATCAAGCTGTCGAGTTTGCCGGAGGTGCTGCCACGAGCGGGCAGGGTGGCGTCATTGACCAGGCGCAGATCACAGCAGACCTGGCGCAGCTTGAGCAACGCCTCAAGAATGATGATCTGGCTGCGTGCCACGCCTTTGCGGGTGATCTCGTCGCGGACTTTCTTGTCCATCGCCAAGCGCATGGTTTCATACACATCGCGCTGCGCTTCGTTGAGATCGACCCAGTGGATGATCTCGGTTTTCGGCGGCAGTTCGGTGGCCACCTGTTCCTTGGTGCGGCGCAGCAGAAACGGTTTTATCCGGCCGTTCAGGTGCTGAAGTCTGACTTCGCTGCCACGCTTTTCAATCGGCACGCGGTAATCGGCGTTGAAGCTTTTCACATCGCCGAGCCAGCCCGGCAGCAGGAAGTGAAACAGTGACCACAACTCGCCCAAGTGGTTTTCCAGCGGCGTACCGCTGAGGCACAGACGCTGACGCGCATTCAGCTCGCGCGCCGCTTGTGCAGCTTTGCTGTTCGGGTTCTTGATGTACTGCGCTTCGTCCAGCACCAATACATGCAGCGGCTGCCTGGCCAGACGTTCGACGTCTTTGGGCAGCAGTGCGTAGGTGGTGAGGATCAGGTCGAAATCCGCCAGATTGTCGAAGTGTTTTTTACGGCTGGCGCCGTACAGCGCCACGACTTTCAGTTGCGGGGTAAAGTGCGCCGCTTCATCGAGCCAGTTAGGGATCAGGCTGGTCGGCATCACCACCATGCAGGGGCGATCGAGGCGTCCGGCGTTTTTCTCGCTGAGAATATGCGCCAGGGTCTGTAGGGTTTTACCCAGGCCCATGTCATCCGCGAGAATCCCGCCGACTTCCAGTTGCCGTAGCGACTGCATCCAGCTCAGACCTTCGAGTTGATAAGGACGCAGCGTCGCATTCAAGCCCTCTGGAGCTTCTGCGCTGAAATCACGAATATCCCGCAGGCGCTGAGCGAACGTGCGGATCTGCTCGCCGCCCTCCCACAGCAACGGCAGGCCTTCCAGCGAATTCAGGCGGGTGGCATCGGCCTTGCTCAGGCGTAGCGTGGTTTCACCTGGTTCCTGCAGATAAAACTCGCCAAGCGTCATCAACACCGGTTTCAAGCGCCCGAGCGGCAAAGCCACCTGCAATGGCCCGTGCTCGCTGTTGCGTTGCGGAATATTCACCAGAATCAGCTCGTCATCGCGGCGGCGCGCCAGGCGTTCCGGGTTGAGGATTTCCGCATGCGAGCGCATCAGGTTGAGCAGGATCGGCAACAGGCTCAGGCGCTCACCGTTGACGATGATCCCCAGTTCCAGATCAAACCAATCGCGTTCCGGCACCTGTTCGACGGTGGCGTACCAGTCATCCACGGCGGTCAGGTCGAAGCCGAATTCCTCATCGATCTGCAGCTCCCAGCCTTGGCTGCGCAGTTTCGGCAAGTCGTTGAGGGTGAACGTCAGCCAGGCGCTGTCATTGACCATCTCGTACAGCTCGCCGGCGCTTTCCGGCAGGGCTTTGCTCTGGCGGGTGGCGATGCGAAAACCGAGGATGCGCAACTGTTCGCGGTAGGACTGCTCGACATCCGGATGGCGTTTGACCCGCAGCGTCTGGCTTTCCTGACGAATCAGGATGTCGCTGTTCTTCTGCCCGCTGACGTACTCGTCCAGATAACTGAACGACAGCGCCGCGCGATGCTGAATGTAGCGCTGCATTTTGCCGTTGCGCGGTTCGAAGGCGCTGAACTCGACACTGGCCAGCCACAGACGTGGCAGTGGCTGCACATTGTCGACCAGCACTTGCGGTGGCGCTTTCGGGCTGCGGTTTTCCAGCACGGCTTGCAGCTTTTCCAAGAGTTCGGCGTCTTTGGCGGCGGCCGGGTAATCGAGGGTTTCCTGCACTTTCAGCAGCACCGCTGCGCAATGCTTGCAGTTGCTGCGAACCGGACAGGTGCAACTCGCATCGACCAGCAGCAAGGTGTTTTTGGCGGATTCGCGCAGCTGGATGGTCTGGCGGTAAACGTTGCCGCCAGAGCCTTCGCAACTGGCGGTGATGGTCGCATCGCCGACCTGGGCGATGCGTACCCGGTTTTCCAGGGCGTAGCGGCGGCCACGCTCCAGGCTCTGTTCCTTGAATCGGCTGACCCAGGAGGGTGCCAACGGTTTACTCAGGGGCGGGGACATAAGGACTTCGATCAGTCCGGAATGGCTTCAGGCGCTTCCCGTGGCGCTGGCGCGGTCAGGGAAGTGATCTTGATCAGCAGGGCCAGATGGCCGTTGTCCAGGTAGTTGAGTTGGCCGTTCTTGGTGTGGCTGTCCTGTTTCAGGCGCTCACTGGCGGTGACCAGGCCATTGGCGTCGATCTGATTGACCCAGAAGTCGGCGTTCACATCGGTGAAGCGCCCCAGTTTCATTTCCAGCGTACCCTCGATCGGGAATTGACCGAATTGCTCCTGGCCGTCGCTGACCGCAACTTTTGCAGGTGCTTCGCCAAGGGTTTGCTGCCAGGCCTTGTGCATCAGCACGGTGTAGTCGCCGCTGGCGGTGAGCCTGGTGACAACGTCATTCAACGCAGGCGTGCGCTTGCTGTCGTCGCCCAAACGCTGGGCGCCAGCGGCCCAGTCTTCCGGTGCGGCACGGCTGACGATAGCCGGCACGGCGTTCTGCCGCACCAGAATCATTTCGACCTGATACAGGTCATCGGCGAAAACCGAAGGGGCTACCAAAGCAAGTAGCAAAGTCACTGAGCGGAACAGGCGCATTGGGCGTCCTTCAGACAGATTTCGGGAGGAGGCGCTCAAACAGCGCCTCTACAGTATTAAAGCGCTCTTCCGGACGTTCCATTGGAACCTGGAACTTGAACATCGTGGCGCCTTCGAATTTGTAGCGTTTTGGCTGGCTCTGGATCAGCTTGATCAGCGTCATCGGGTCGACCGGTGTCTGCGCCTCGAACTCGATGCGCCCGCCTTGCGGTCCGCCATCGACTTTCTTGATGCCGAGTTTCTCCGCTTGCAGTTTCAGCGCGGTAATGCGCACCAGGTTCTTGGTCGGCTCCGGCAACAAGCCGAAACGGTCGATCATCTCGACTTGCAGATCCTTCAGGCCCTCTTCGTCGGTAGCCGACGCGATGCGTTTGTATAGAATCAGGCGGGCGTGGACATCCGGCAGATAGTCTTCCGGAATCAGCGCCGGCACCCGCAGGTTGACTTCCGGGCCACCGCCCAGCGGTTGATCGAGGTTCGGCTGCTCGCCCTTGCGGATCGATTTCACCGCGCGCTCAAGCATCTCCATGTACAGGGTGAAACCCACGGCCTGAATCTGCCCGCTCTGGCCATCGCCGAGCAGTTCGCCGGCGCCACGGATTTCCAGGTCGTTGGTCGCCAGCACGAAACCGGCACCGAGATCCTGGGTATTGGCGATTGCTTCCAGACGCTTTTCCGCGTCCGAAGTGATTTGCTGGCGCGGCGGTGTCAGCAGGTAGGCGTAAGCCTGGTGGTGACTGCGGCCGACGCGACCACGCAACTGGTGCAGTTGCGCCAGGCCGAACTTGTCGGCGCGCTCGATGATGATGGTGTTGGCGCTCGGCACGTCGATGCCGGTCTCGATGATGGTCGAGGCAATCAACACGTTGAAGCGCTTGTGATAGAAGTCGCTCATCACCTGTTCGAGTTCGCGCTCGCGCATCTGTCCGTGACCGATGCCGATGCGGGCTTCCGGCACCAGTTCGGCGAGATCGGCAGCGCATTTCTCGATGGTTTTCACATCGTTGTGCAGGTAGTAAACCTGACCACCGCGCAGCAGTTCGCGGAGCAGGGCCTCTTTGACCGTGCTCTTGTTCTGCTCCATGACGAAGGTGCGCACCGACAGGCGTCGCGCCGGTGGCGTGGCGATGATCGACAGGTCGCGCATGCCCGACACCGCCATGTTCAGCGTGCGCGGAATTGGCGTGGCGGTCAGCGTGAGAATGTCGACTTCGCTGCGCAGGGCCTTGAGCTGTTCTTTCTGACGAACACCGAAACGATGTTCTTCGTCGATGATCACCAGCCCGAGGTTTTTGATTTTCACATCGTCGGACAGCAACTTGTGCGTGCCGATGATGATGTCGATCTTGCCTTCGGCCAGATCGGCGATCGCCGCGTTGACTTCCTTGGCCGACTTGAAGCGGCTCATCACTTCCACGGTCACCGGCCAGTCGGCGAAGCGGTCGCGGAAGCTGTTGTAGTGCTGCTGGGCGAGCAGGGTGGTCGGTACGAGAATCGCCACTTGGCGACCGCCGTGCACGGCGATGAATGCCGCGCGCATGGCCACTTCGGTCTTGCCGAAACCAACGTCGCCGCAGACCAGGCGATCCATCGGTTTCGGCGCGAGCATGTCTTCGCGCACGGCTTCGATGGTCGATTGCTGATCCGGCGTTTCTTCGAACGGGAAACCGGCGCTGAACGTCGCGTAATCGGCTTTCGGGTCGGCGAATGCGTAGCCTTCGCGAGCAGCGCGACGGGCATAGATGTCGAGCAATTCAGCGGCGACATCGCGCACCTGTTCGGCGGCTTTGCGCTTGGCTTTCTGCCAGGTTTCCGAGCCGAGACGGTGCAGCGGGGCCAGCGCATCGTCGCTGCCGGTGTAACGGGCGATCAAATGCAGGTTGGCTACCGGTACGTAGAGCTTGGCGTTCTCGGCGTATTCGAGGGTGAGAAATTCGGCCGCCTGATTGTCGATTTCCAGAATCGTCAGGCCCAGATAACGCCCGACACCGTGATCGATGTGCACCACCGGCGCGCCTTCGCGCAGCTCGGTGAGGTTCTTGATCACCGCGTCATTGCTGACGTCGCTGCGCTTCTCGCGACGACGACGTTGCATCACACGCTGACCGAACAGCGGACTTTCCGCGACCAAGGCCAGCGCCGGATCATCCAGCATCAAGCCTTCGTCGAGCGGGGCAATGGTGATTGCCAGGCGGTCCTTGCTCGCGACAAAGTCCGGCCAGCTGTCGACGGTCTTCGGCCGCAGCTTCAGGCGCTCAAGCAATTCCAGCAATACTTCACGACGGCCCGCAGATTCGGCGGTAAACAGCACGCGACCGGGGAATTCGTCGAGGAACGCCGACAGCGCAGCCAACGGTTGTGTGGCTTTGGCTTCGATCGCCAGATTCGGCAGTGCCTGCGCCGGGAAGCGCTCGCGGCCGACGCCGCTTTCCAAGTCTTGCTGGCTGGCAACCACACGTGGCCAGCTCTTGAGGCGGGCGAAACAGTCTTCCACCGGCAGGAACAATTCCGCTGGCGGCAATAAAGGACGCGAAGGATCGACGCGACGCTCTTCATAACGATTGCGCACGTCGTTCCAGAAATTCTCCGCCGCTTGCTCGATGCCCGGCAGCGAGAACACCTGAGTGTCCTGCGGCAGGTAATCGAACAGGGTCGAGGTTTCGTCGAAGAACAGCGGCAGGTAGTACTCGATGCCGGCCGGAGTGATGCCGCTGCTCAGATCCTGAAAGATTGGGCAGCGACGGAAGTCGACGTCGAAGCGCTCGCGAAAGCGTGCCTTGAAGCGGGTAACCGCGTCTTTCTGCAGCGGGAATTCGCGGGCCGGCAGCAGCTTGACCGATTCGACTTTGTCGATGGAGCGCTGGTTTTCCGGATCGAAGGTGCGCAGGGTTTCGATTTCATCGTCGAACAGGTCGATGCGGTAGGGCAGTTTGCTGCCCATCGGGAACAGGTCGATCAGCGCACCGCGCACGGTGAACTCGCCGTGCTCATAAACCGTATCAACGTAGCGATAACCGCTGGCTTCCAGCCGCGAACGCATCTGTTCAACATCGAGCTTCTGCCCGACATCCAGCACCAGGCTGCTGCCGAGCAGGAATTTGGTCGGCGCCAAGCGGTGCAACGCCGTGGTGATCGGCACCACCAGCACGCCATGCGCCAGTTCCGGCAGCCTATAGAGGCTGGCAATGCGCTGGGAAATGATGTCCTGGTGCGGCGAGAACAGGTCGTACGGCAGGGTTTCCCAGTCGGGAAAATGCAGCACGGGCAAATCCGGGGCGAAGAAACTCAGCTCCTGTTCCAGCCGTTCAGCGCTCTGGCTGTCGGCGGTCAGTAGCAGGGTGAAGCGCTTGGCAGCGCTGGCAGCCTCGGCAATCGCCAGGCTGAGGGCAGCACCGGGCAGATTGCCCCAATGCTGTTTACCTGCCTCGGCAGGGAGTAGCGGTAGACGCAGAACGGGCACGGAAGGTTGAGCTCCAGGCTTTGCGACAAAGTCGGTAATTGTAGCGGCGTCCGGTGCCGCCTGTCAGTTGCAGACTGCGTCTATCTTCGATGTTTGCGCGAAATGTAGTGGTAACCATAAAAACCAGCGGTTTTTTAGCGATTATGTAGTGTCGAAAGTGGCTGGTGTTACGGAGGGTTACAGACATCGTCTAACAGTCGTCGAAAAATTGACTGCGCTGAAAGCCCCGGTTTTACTGGGCTTGAGAGAGGCGTAATTTTTTTGAACGGGATTTTGTTACCGATTTCGCGACAAGCGCGCATTGCTGAATGAGGTTGTCGGCGGCATAATGTAGCCCCTTTTTTCTGCCCCTACATGTGGAAGGTTACCGTGACTCAGAAGCCCGACCAGTGTCTTGGTGAATGGATCGACCGTGAAGCACTCGCAGAAGCGATGATTCCGCTTATCGGTCAGCTCTACCGCAATAACAACGTGGTGAGCTCGATCTATGGCCGCAGCCTGATCAACCAGTCTGTCATCGCGATTCTCAAAGCTCACCGCTTTGCTCGCCACCGTTCTTCCGACGACAGCGAACTCTCCGTCCACGAAACATTCCCACTGCT
The DNA here is from genome assembly GCF_031931925.1 of Pseudomonas sp. rhizo66. Taxonomy (NCBI): domain Bacteria; kingdom Pseudomonadati; phylum Pseudomonadota; class Gammaproteobacteria; order Pseudomonadales; family Pseudomonadaceae; genus Pseudomonas; species Pseudomonas sp. rhizo66. Next base: position 168,605 of record NZ_JAUJWZ010000009.1, on the reverse strand, counting down.
CAAAGCCATGAGCGAGCTCAAGCTCGGCGCGGCTTCGGTAGATCTGGGCAAGTTGGCGTTCAAATTCCGTAACGAAGGCAATGGCCGCAGCGCCGAGCAGTTCGTTCGTGAAGAAATGGCTGACGTGGTTGGCCAGCAAAACGCTTCCGCACGTAAAGGCACCGACGTTGTGCTGTACGGCTTCGGTCGTATCGGCCGTCTGCTGGCGCGCATCCTGATCGAGAAAACCGGTGGTGGCGACGGTCTGCGTCTGCGTGCCATCGTGGTGCGCAAAGGCGCCGAAAACGACCTGACCAAGCGCGCCAGCCTGCTGCGTCGCGATTCGGTACACGGTTCGTTCAACGGCACCATCACCATCGATGAAGAAAACAACACCATCACCGCCAACGGTAACCTGATCCAGGTGATCTACGCGAAGAACCCGACCGAGGTGGATTACACCCAGTACGGCATCAAAGACGCGCTGCTGGTGGACAACACCGGTGTATGGCGTGACGCCGATGGCCTGGGTCAGCACCTGGCCTGCCCGGGTATCGACCGCGTAGTTCTGACCGCGCCTGGCAAAGGCAAGCTGAAGAACATCGTTCACGGTATCAACCACAACGAAATCACCGCTGACGACAAGATCGTGTCCGCCGCTTCCTGCACCACCAACGCCATCGTGCCGGTGCTCAAAGCGGTGAATGACAAGTTCGGCATCATCAACGGTCACGTCGAAACCGTTCACTCGTACACCAACGACCAGAACCTGATCGACAACTTCCACAAAGGCGATCGCCGTGGCCGTAGCGCCGCGCTGAACATGGTCATCACCGAGACCGGTGCTGCCACCGCAGCTGCCAAGGCCCTGCCTGAGCTGGCCGGCAAGCTGACCGGTAACGCGATCCGAGTTCCGACGCCAAACGTGTCGATGGCCATTCTCAACCTCAACCTTGAGAAAGCCGCCACCCGTGAAGAGATGAACGAGTACCTGCGCTACATGGCGCTGCACTCCGATCTGCACAAGCAAATCGACTTCGTCAACTCGCAGGAAGTGGTGTCCACCGACTTCGTGGGTTCGCGCCACGCCGGTGTGGTCGACGCTGAAGCGACCATCGTTCAGGACAACCGCGTTGTTCTGTACGTCTGGTACGACAACGAGTTCGGCTACAGCTGCCAGGTGGTTCGCGTGATGGAAGACATGGCCGGTGTAAACCCGCCAGCGTTCCCGCGCTAAGCACTCGCTGCGAATGAAAACGCCCCGACTTAGGTCGGGGCGTTTTTGTTTGTGTGGCTGGTCAATATCTATTGCCTGTGCCGGCCTCATCGCTGGCAAGCCAGCTCCCACAGGTTCTTGGAAGGTTGCACAATTGTGTTCACACCCGAAGTCCCTGTGGGAGCTGGCTTGCCAGCGATAGCGTCTTATCTGGCGCCGCCGACGATCGAGGCCCGCGCAGTGCGCAGCTCATGCCGGTTACCGCGGAACAACACCAGCGTCGCAATCAAACCCAACACCGCCGCACCACTGAGCCAGATCCCCGGCGCAGCCTTGTTATCCAGCACATGAATCAAATATGTACATGCCGCCGGGGTAAACCCGCCGAATGTCGCTGTCGCCAGGCTGTAGGCCAGCGAGAAACCGGTCGTACGCACTTCCACTGGCATGATCTCGGTCAGCGCCACCACCATCGCGCCGTTGTACGAGCCGTACAGGAACGACAGCCACAGCTCGACAATCAGCAAATGGCTGAAGCTCGGGTTCGCCACCAGCCACGACAGTGCCGGGTAAGCCGTCAGGATTGCCAGAATCGTCGCGGCCAGCAGTAGGGGTTTGCGGCCGATCCTGTCAGACACCGAGCCCATCACCGGCAACCAGAAGAAGTTCGAAAGGCCGATGCACACCGTCACCAGCAACGCGTCGAGATCCGACAAGTGCAACTCAGCCTTGCCGAACGTCGGGGTGTACGCGGTGATCAGGTAGAACGACACCGTGGTCATCACCACCAGCGCCATGCCGGCGATGACGATGCCGAAGTTCTGGCCGATCGAGCGGACGATTTCCTGCAGGGTAGGGCGGTGCTTTCTGGCCTGAAACTCCGGCGTTTCCTCCAGCGAACGACGAATGACGAAGATCACCGGCACAATCATGCAGCCGATCAGGAACGGCACGCGCCAGCCCCAATCACCCATTTGTTCCGGGCTCAGCCAATGATTGAGACCGACGCCGAGCAATCCGGCGAAGACCACCGCCGCCTGCTGGCTGGCGGATTGCCAACTGACGAAAAAGCCTTTGCGCCCGGGTGTGGAAATTTCCGCCAGATACACCGACACCCCGCCCAGTTCGACGCCGGCCGAGAAGCCTTGCAGCAGGCGTCCGAACAGCACCAGCAGGGGAGCCGCCACGCCGAGCGTCGCGTAGCCTGGCACGCAGGCAATCAGCACAGTGCCGGCAGCCATCATTGCCAAGGTGATGATCAAGCCTTTGCGGCGTCCATGTCGGTCAATGTAGGCACCGAGAAAGATCGCGCCCAACGGACGCATCAGGAAACCTGCGCCGAAAGTGGCCAGGGAAAGCATCAGGGAGGCGAAGGCGCTGTCGGCCGGGAAGAAGGTCTTGGCGATGGCTGTGGCGTAGAAGCCATAAACCATAAAGTCGAACATTTCGAGGAAATTGCCGCTGACAACGCGAAAAATCGCTTTGCCGTTACCGGTCGTGGAAGACATTTCTGGATACTCACTTTAAATCTTGTAAGAAAGCGTTTCGCTCGTATCCCATAATGGCCGGCGCGGTTTTGCGGAGAGATGAAGAATTGTTAACTGGACGAGGGTTGGTGGTTATGGTGCTCGGGGGCATTTTGTCCGGCTGTGGCAATGGCGATTCCATGGAGAACTTCGCCGGTCCGACCATGGGCAGCACCTATTCGATCAAATACGTGCGTCACGCCGGCCTGGCAGATTCCACGCAAGTTCGCCGGGAAGTGGAAGACATCCTCGGCGAACTCGATCGACAACTGTCCACTTACCGCCAGGATTCGGACATTGAGCGCTTCAACGCCTTGCCGGCCAACAGCTGTCAGACAATGCCCGCGCCGGTGCTTGAACTGGTCCGCACAGGCGAACAACTCTCAGTGCAAAGCGAAGGTTCCTACGACCTGACTGTCGAGCCGTTGATGAATCTCTGGGGCTTCGGCCCGCAAGGCCGCGAAGAGAAAGTCCCTGACGCCATGGCGCTCGCCGACGTCATGCAGCGGGTTGGCCACCAGCATCTGCACATCAATGGCGATCAGTTGTGCAAAGACGCCGCCGTCGAAGTCGACTTCAACAGCATCGCCGCCGGTTATGCCGTCGATACTATAGCGGCCAGGCTCGACGCCATGGGCATCCATGATTACCTCGCTGAAGCCACGGGTGAATTAAAGGCCAAAGGCAAAAAACTCGACGGCTCGCCCTGGCGTATTGCTCTGGAAGAGCCGCGGGATGATCAGCAGGTCGCCGAGCGCATCATCAATGTCGACGGCTACGGCGTCTCGACTTCCGGCGACTACCGTAACTATTTCATGCAGAACGGTCGGCGTTATTCCCACACCTTCGATGCGCGTACCGGTGCACCCGTCCTACACGACCTGGCGTCAGTCACGGTGATTCATCCTTCAGCGTTGATGGCCGATGGACTATCGACGCTGTTGCTGATTCTCGGCGCGGAAAGGGCGTGGGACTATGCCGAAAAACATGACATTGGTGCATTCTTTGTGATTCGTGCCGATACAGGTTTTGTCGTCCGTACCAACCCGGCTTTTGAACGCCTCAGTGGCGCAAAAACTGACTGAGAACAATACGAAAGCTGGCGTTGTAGTGCAGGCAAAAGTAGCCTACGACGCGACCAAGGGTTAATGTGCGCGGCGTTGACGCTTCTATAGACTGTGTCCGGGTTCTTGATTGACCCCCAATTGTTCCTTCGCGCCGCCGTTCGGCGTGATTTAGCCGCCGGTGCTGCTGGCACCGCGGCCTGTTCTGAGGAGTACGCATGGCTGTCTACAACTACGACGTGGTGGTGCTGGGTTCCGGCCCGGCGGGAGAAGGCGCGGCAATGAACGCCGCCAAAGCAGGGCGCAAGGTCGCGATGGTCGACAGCCGTCGCCAGGTCGGCGGCAACTGCACCCACCTCGGCACCATCCCGTCCAAGGCACTGCGTCACTCGGTGCGGCAGATCATGCAGTTCAACACCAACCCGATGTTCCGGGCGATCGGCGAGCCGCGCTGGTTCTCCTTCCCGGACGTGTTGAAAAGCGCAGAGAAAGTCATTTCCAAACAAGTCGCTTCGCGTACCGGCTACTACGCTCGTAACCGCGTCGACGTGTTCTTCGGTACCGGCAGCTTCGCCGACGAGCAAACCATCGAAGTGGTGTGCGGCAACGGCGTAGTCGAAAAACTCGTGGCCAAGCACATCATCATCGCCACCGGTTCGCGCCCGTATCGCCCGGCGGACATCGATTTCCATCACCCGCGTATCTACGATAGCGACACCATCCTCAGCCTCGGCCACACCCCGCGCAAACTGATCGTTTACGGCGCGGGCGTGATCGGTTGCGAATACGCGTCGATCTTCAGTGGCCTGGGTGTGCTGGTTGAGCTGGTCGACAACCGTGGCCAGTTGCTGAGCTTCCTCGACTCGGAAATCTCCCAGGCGTTGAGCTACCACTTCAGCAACAACAACATCACCGTGCGTCACAACGAAGAGTACGACCGCGTTGAAGGCGTCGACAACGGCGTGATCCTGCACCTCAAGTCCGGCAAGAAGATCAAGGCCGACGCCTTGCTCTGGTGCAACGGCCGTACCGGTAACACCGACACGCTGGGTCTGGAAAACATCGGGGTCAAGGTCAACAGTCGTGGCCAGATCGAAGTCGACCAGAACTACCGCACCTGCGTCGAGAATATCTACGGTGCCGGTGACGTGATCGGCTGGCCGAGCCTGGCCAGTGCCGCCCATGACCAGGGCCGTTCGGCCGCTGGCAGCATCGTTGATAACGGTAGCTGGCGCTTTGTGAATGACGTGCCGACCGGCATCTACACCATTCCGGAGATCAGCTCGATCGGCAAGAACGAGCAGGAGCTGACCCAGGCCAAAGTGCCGTACGAAGTCGGCAAGGCGTTCTTCAAGAGCATGGCGCGTGCGCAGATCGCCGGTGAGCCGCAAGGCATGCTGAAGATCCTGTTCCACCGCGAAACCCTGGAAGTGCTGGGCGTTCACTGCTTCGGTTATCAGGCGTCGGAGATCGTTCACATCGGTCAGGCGATCATGAACCAGCCGGGTGAGTTGAATACCCTGAAGTATTTCGTCAACACCACGTTCAACTACCCGACCATGGCTGAAGCCTATCGGGTAGCGGCGTACGACGGCCTCAACCGGCTTTTTTGACGGGCTCCGGCCGGTGGCCTGAGCCGGCCGGGGAGACCGATTTCAGCAATTCTCGAGAGTGGCAGTGGCCAAACCGGGAAAGTCTGTAATCAGGCTGTCAACGCCGAAGTCGGCGAGTCTGCGCATCAGCGCAGGCTCGTTGACGGTCCACACCGATACATGCAGCCCCTGACGCTGCGCCTTCTGCAGGCGTTCCGGCGTACACAGCGTCCAGTTCAGCGCCAGAATTTCACAGCCATAGCTGGCCGCGACCTTCAACGGGTCGAGCCAGGCGTATTCGGCCACCAGTCCGCGCGATACGTCCGGCACCAGATCCAGCGCCGCTTTCAGCACTTCCCGCGAACTCGAGGTGATCGTCACCTTGTCGAGCAGGCCGTGACGCTGCGCCATTTCACGAATCGCCAGCACCGTGGTTGCCGCGCGAGTGCGTGAAGCGCTTTTGACTTCCAGTTGCCAGTGCTCGAAATCGCATTTTTCGAACAACTCTTCCAGCGTCGGAATCGGGCACGGCTTGATCCAGCCCGGACCGCCCTTGCGCGCGTCGTAAGTCACCAGTTCGGCCGCGGTGTGCTCGACGACCTTGCCACGCCGTTCCGTGGTGCGTTTGAGGGTCGGGTCGTGGATGACCATCAACTCGCCGTCCTTGGACAGGTGCAGATCCAGTTCGCAGCGGCGCACGCCGTGCTTGAGACATTCCTGAAAACTGCTCAGGGTGTTTTCCGGTGCTTCGCCCTTGGCGCCGCGGTGGCCGTAGATGAGGGTCACGGTTCTTCCTTAAATTAAATGCCTGATTCGTTCTGTTCGCGGGCCAGACGTCGTTCCTGGGCCTGCTTCTGCAAAATATAGCGGGCGAGCAACTGGCGCTGGGCATCGGTCAGGTGTTCGAACTCGGTACCAATGTCATACCCTTCGCCCTTGCGGTCGCAATGGGTGACGCGGGCGCGCAGCAGCAGGCCCAGCGCTTGCGGCATCAGCACCAGTTTCACTGACAGGTGTGCACCGGTGGCAATCGGCGTCGGGTACTGAAAGTCGATCCCGCCTTCGGAGATGATCACCGGTTGCGGCTCGCCGATATGGCCGAGCACGGTCAGGGCGACCACCTGGCTGAGCAGGTCGATGCGTTTGTTCTGGGATTTCAGGAACGCGGCGATGGCCCGGTCGCGCTCGCTGATCTGGCGCAACAGGTGTTGCGACTCGAATTCGCTCAGGTGCAGTTCGCTGAGCAGGTTGAAGAGCGGGGAAGCATCCTGCAACACTTCCTGGCCTGCGGCTTCGGGAGCAGACAGGGGCCGAATTTCCAGTGCGATCGTGTCCTCGATACGGTAGTATTCGCGGCGATCTTCTTCATCTAATGTCGACATGGCGAACCCATGGTAGCGGCGGTGGTCTGAGTGTAAAGCTGGTTATCGACCCCCGCCACAAGGACGTTCCTTTTCCCTCCGAACAAGCCCCGACATGTTCAGACCTCTCTTCGTATTTATCGGCACGCGTTATACCCGTGCAAAGCGTCGCAATCATTTTGTGTCATTCATTTCCCTGACTTCGATGATCGGGCTCGCCCTTGGCGTGGTCGTGATGATCGTCGTGCTGTCGGTGATGAACGGCTTCGATCATGAGATGCGCACCCGCGTGCTTGGCATGGTGCCCCACGCGACCATTGAATCCACTGAGCCGATCAACGATTGGCAAAGCCTGGCCACTCAGGTCAAGCAGAACCCGCAGGTGATGGCGGTTGCGCCGTTCACGCAGATGCAGGGCCTGCTGACCAATAACGGTCAGGTGTCCAAGGTGTTGCTCAACGCCATCGACCCTGCGCTCGAACGCAATGTGTCGATCATCGACAACTTCATGAAGCAGGGCAAACTCGACGATCTGACGCCGGGCAGCTTCGGCATCGTCATCGGCGACAAGGCTGCGACCAAGCTCGGTGTAGGCATCGGTGACAAGGTCACCTTCGTCGCGCCGGAAGTCAGTGTGACCCCTGCCGGGATGTTTCCGCGTATGAAGCGCTTCACCGTTGTGGGCATTTTCCATGTCGGCGCCGGTGAGCTTGATGGCTATCTGGGCGTGACCAACCTGCAGGATCTGGCGAAGATGCACCGCTGGAAGCCTGATCAGGTGCAGGGCATCCGCCTGAAGTTCGACGACCTGTTCCAGGCGCCGCGAGTGGCCTGGAACATCGCCCAGCAGCTTGGCGAAGACCACTACTACGCCCGCGACTGGACCCGCACCCATGGCAATCTGTATCAGGCGATCCGCATGGAAAAAGCCATGATCGGCCTGCTGTTGTTGCTGATCGTCGCCGTGGCTGCGTTCAACATCATTTCCACGCTGGTGATGGTGGTCAACGACAAGAAGGGCGACATCGCCATTCTGCGCACATTGGGCGCGACGCCGGGCACGATCATGCGCACGTTCATGGTGCAGGGCACGGTGATCGGTGTGGTCGGCACGGCGATTGGCGCGGTGGTCGGCATTTTCGCGGCGCTTAACGTCAGCGCGGCGATCTCGGCACTGGAAGGCCTGATCGGCCACAAATTCCTTAATGCTGACGTGTATTTCATTGATTATCTTCCGTCGCAGGTGCAGAGCCAGGATGTGGTCATGGTCTGCGCCGCTGCGTTGGTCCTGAGTTTCCTCGCCACCCTGTATCCAGCCTGGCGTGCCGCGCGCACCCAGCCGGCGGAGGCGCTACGTTATGAGTGAGTCGGGCATGAGTGAACAAGCAATCTTGAGCTGCCGCAACCTGGGCAAATCCTACGAGGAAGGCCCGGAATCGGTAGAAGTACTGGCCGGCCTGCAACTGGAGTTGCACCCGGGCGAGCGTGTCGCGATCGTCGGCACCTCGGGTTCGGGCAAAAGTACCTTGCTCAACCTGCTCGGTGGTCTGGACACGCCAACCAAGGGTAGCGTCTGGCTCGACGGTGAAGAGCTGTCGGCGCTGAGCGAGAAGAAGCGTGGCCTGCTGCGTAACCGTGCGCTCGGTTTCGTTTACCAGTTCCACCACTTGCTGCCGGAATTCACTGCGCTGGAAAACGTCTGCATGCCGCTGCTGATCGGCAAGACGCCGATCCCGGAAGCCCGTCAGCGCGCCACGGCATTGCTGGAACGCGTCGGCCTCGGCCATCGTCTGGAGCACAAACCGGCGGAACTGTCCGGTGGCGAACGTCAGCGTGTGGCCATCGCCCGCGCCCTGGTGAACAAGCCGGGCCTGGTGATGCTCGACGAGCCAACCGGCAACCTCGACTCCCACACCGCCCAAGGCATTCAGGATTTGATGCTGGAACTCAGCACCTCCATGCGCACGGCGTTTCTGGTGGTGACCCACGACATGAACCTGGCTCGCCAGATGGATCGCGTATTGCACCTGCAGGAAGGTTGCCTGACGCCCATCTGATTGGCTGAAACCCGACGTCTGTAAAGGCGCCGGGTCTTTTATTTTTATACGGTGCCCCAGCGAATGTTCAGACCGTTATCGATCTTTATCGGCACGCGCTATACCCGCGCCAAGCGCCGCAATCGCTTTGTTTCGTTCATTTCGATGACCTCGATGATCGGCCTCGCCCTCGGCGTGCTGGCGATGATCGTGGTGTTGTCGGTGATGAATGGCTTCCAGCGCGAAATGAGCTCGCGCATCCTCGGCATGGTGCCGCACGCGACCATCGTTGGCGTCAAGCCAATCGATGACTGGCAGCCGGTTGCCGCGGCCGCGATGAAAAATCCTGAAGTGACCGCCGCCGTGCCGTTCACTGAGATGGAAGGCATGCTCTCCTACAAGGGCTTGATGCAGCCGATCCAGATCAGCGGCGTCGATCCTGCGCAGGAAGGCAAGGTGTCGATTGTTGCCCAGCACATCGTCCAGGGGCGTCTGGATGCCTTGAAACCCGGCGAGTTCGGCGTGGTGATTGGCGAAATCACCGCCCGCCGTTTCCGTCTCAATGTTGGCGACAAGATCACCCTGATCGTCCCGGAAGTCAGCACTGCGCCGGGTGGCATCACCCCGCGCATGCAGCGTTTGAACGTTGTTGGCGTGTTCAAGGTTGGCGCTGAACTGGACGGCTCGATGGGGCTGATCCATGTGGCTGACGCCGCGACCATGCAGCATTGGGAACCGAATCAGGTGCAGAGCGTGCGTCTGGCGGTCAAAGACCTGTACGCCGCGCCGAAAGTCTCCTCGGACATCGCCGCCGGTTTGGGTGCGGAGTTCAAGGCTGACGACTGGACCCACACCCAGGGCAGCCTGTTCAGCGCGATGAAAATGGAAAAAACCATGATCGGCCTGCTGTTGCTGATGATCGTCGCGGTGGCGGCGTTCAACATCATCGCGACCCTGATCATGGTGGTGAACGACAAGGGCGCGGACATCGCGATCCTGCGCACCATCGGCGCCACGCCACGGCAGATCATGGCGATCTTCATGGTCCAGGGCACGGTGATCGGGATTGTCGGCACGATCATTGGCGGCGTTTTGGGCGTGATCGCCGCGCTGAATGTCAGTCAGATCGTGGGCTGGATCGAGCGAGTCAGCGGGCAGCACATCTTCAGTTCTGATGTGTATTTCGTCAGCAATCTGCCGTCGGAATTGCAGGGCGGGGATGTGCTGTTGATTTGCTCGGCGGGCTTTATTCTGAGCTTCCTGGCGACGGTGTATCCGGCCTGGCGGGCGGCGAAGATCGAGCCGGCTCACGCCCTGAGATATTCGTAAGCGACTCCATGCTCGTTCCCACGCTCTGCGTGGGAACGCCTCAACGGACGCTCCGCGTTCGGCTCTGGAAGGGACGCGGAGCGTCCCGGGCTGCATTCCCACGCAGAGCGTGGGAACGATCAGGTTCGAGGCAACTCAATCACAAACCGCGTCCATCCCGCCTCTGATTCGCAATGAATCTGCCCGCCGTGGGCGCGGACGATCGACTGAGTGATCGCCAACCCCAGCCCCGCATGCTCACTGCTGCCTTCCTGCCGCGACGGATCCGCCCGATAAAACCGATCAAACAGGCGTGGCAATAACTCCGCGGAAATGCCTTCACCGCTGTTCTCGACTGAAATACGCACAGCGCTCGCTTGATCAACGATCCGCAAGCTCACATAGCCCTCAGCCGGGGTAAACCGCAGCGCGTTATCCAGCAAATTCGACAGGGCCCGGCGCAACATGCTGCGATCACCCTCGATCCGCGCATTGCCCTTGCGGCTCATCTTGACCCCGGCGTCCTCCGCCAGCGGCGCAAAAAACTCCAGCAACACATCGGTCTCGTCCGCCAGTTCCAGCGCTTCGCGCTTGGGCATCAGCAAACCGTGGTCAGCCTTGGCTAGGTACAACATGTCGTTGACCAATTGCGCCATCCATTGCAGCTCTTCGAGGTTGCTGTGCAGCGCTTCGCGGTAATCTTCGATCGGCCGGGGGCGGGTGAGGGTGACCTGGGTGTGGGTCAGCAGGTTCGACAGCGGCGTGCGCAGTTCATGGGCGATGTCGGCGGAAAACGCCGAGAGCCGCTGAAACGAGTCGTCGAGGCGTGCGAGCATGGCGTTGAAGCTGTGGGCCATTTCCGCAAGCTCGGGCGGCATTTGCGCTTCAGGCAGTCGGGCATTCAGCGATTGTGCGGAAATCCCACGGGCGACCGCGCTCATGCGCCGCAACGGACGCAAGCCGCTGCGTGCGGCCCAGGCACCGAGCAAAGCGGTGGCCAGCGCTGACAGCCCGACTGTTAGCCAGATCAGATGCTGCATACGTTGCAGGAAGTGTTGGTGATGAGTGATGTCCAGCAGCAAGGTCAATTGCGGTGAATCGGCTTTTTCCGGGTAGAGCGGGGCGTTGAGCACGCGATAATCGGTGCCGGCGTGACTCACGGTCGACAGACCGGATTGTGGCGGCAAATCCGTGGGGATCTGTGTCGAACTGTCGTACCAGCGTTGGCCGTCGCTGCCGGTGATGCGCAGCGACAGATCAGCCTGACGGCTCAGTTCATCCGCCAGCCGTGCCTCGCGTTGAGCGGGTTGAACATCCTGCAGGGCGCGGCGCAGGCCGATCAGCTTGGCGTCCAGTTGTTGCTGGTCGAGTTCGATGAAGTGCGCCTCGCTGGCGCGGTTGAACAACACCCCGGCGAACAGCGACACCACGGCAGTGCAAGCGGCAAACAACAAGGCCAGGCGTGAACTCAGGGACAACCGGCGCATCAGGCGCTACGCTCTTCGAGCACGTAACCCATGCCGCGCACGGTGTGGATCAGTTTGTTGGGGAACTCGTCGTCGATTTTCAGGCGCAAACGGCGGATCGCCACTTCGATGACATTGGTGTCGCTGTCGAAATTCATGTCCCAGACTTGCGAGGCGATCAGCGATTTCGGCAGCACTTCACCCTGACGGCGCAGGAGCATTTCCAGCAGCGCGAATTCCTTGGCGGTCAGGTCGATGCGCTGGCCAGAGCGCTCGACCCGGCGGCGAATCAGATCGAGGCGCAGATCGGCCAGTTGCAGGCTGGTTTCCTGCGGTGTAGCGCTGCCGCGACGCAACAGGCTGCGTACCCGCGCCAGCAGTTCGGAGAAAGCGAACGGTTTGACCAGATAGTCGTCGGCGCCCAGTTCCAGGCCGTGAACCCTGTCCTCCACGGCGTCTTTGGCCGTCAGAAAAAGTACCGGCGTATCCAGCCCGGCGTTACGCACCGCTTGCAGAATCTGCCAGCCACTGCGCCCCGGCAGCATGACGTCAAGGATCAGCAGCGCGTAATCACCGCTCAGTGCCAGATGCTGTCCGCTGTTGCCGTCGGCCACCAGTTCCGTGTTGAACCCGGCCTCGGTCAGGCCCTGGCGCAGGTATTGGCCGGTTTTTACTTGGTCTTCGACGATCAACAGTTTCATGGGCGACTCGGGTTGTAGTAACTAAGGCTTTATACCGTGAGAGCCTGCGACAAGCGCCAACCTGACAAAGTTGTAATCTGTCTGTCAGGTAGTTGCCAGCGCAGGCCGGCTAGAGTTTCCCACAGGCTGAACCTTATCCAGTTGGAGAACGACCATGTTTTTACGCCAATCCCTGACGTTGGCTGTCTGCCTGTTGGCGCTGAGCTCGCCAGTGTGGGCCGCACCAGCCCATACCTTCGACTTTGGTCAGCCAGCACCGGCTGCCAAAGCCACGCGCAGCATTGAGGTGGTGATGGGCGATATGTCCTTCGATCCCAAGACCATTCAGATCAAGGCTGGTGAGACCGTTCGTTTTGTCCTGGTGAATAAAGGCCAGTTGTTGCACGAATTCAACCTGGGGGATGCGGCGATGCATGCCAGACACCAGCAGGAAATGTTGCAGATGCAGCAAAGCGGCATGCTTACGCCTACCGGCATGAAGGAAATGTCCCACGATATGGCCGGCATGGATCACGCGGCGATGGGCCACGGCATGAAGCACGACGACCCGAACAGTGTGCTGGTCGAGCCGGGCAAGACTGCCGAGCTGACCTGGACCTTCAGCAAAGCGACGAGCCTGGAATTTGCCTGCAATATTCCCGGGCATTATCAGGCGGGCATGGTCGGCAAACTGACGGTCAGTCAGTAAGCACTCAAAGGCGCGGGCAAAGGCTGGTAGAATCCGCTGATTATTCAGTCAGGTTTCCGCCATGCATCCCGCAGCCGAACATTCGCCGCTGGGCAAATCCAGCGAATACATCGCCACGTACACGCCGTCCCTGCTGTTCCCGATTCCGCGCACCGCGAAATGGGCCGAGCTGGGTCTGACCGCCGAAACCCTGCCGTATAAAGGTGTGGATTTCTGGAACTGCTTCGAGCTGTCGTGGCTGTTGCCGTCGGGCAAGCCGGTGGTGGCGATCGGCGAATTCAGCATCCCGGCGGACTCGCCGAACATCATCGAATCGAAGTCGTTCAAGCTGTATCTGAACTCGCTGAACCAGACGCCGTTTACCGACATCGCGACTCTTGAAGCGACGCTGGTCAAGGATCTGTCGGCCGCTGCCGGCAAACCGGTGGGTGTGCGGGTTCGCAGCTTGAAGGACGTTGAAGCGGAAGGCATCGTCGCTTTGCCGGGTGTGTGCATCGATGATCTGGACATCAGCGTCAGCAACTACGAGCATCCGCGCCCGGAATTGCTGCGTTGCGATGAGTCGCGGGTCGTTGAAGAGAGCGTGCACAGCCATCTGCTCAAATCCAACTGCCCGGTGACCAGTCAGCCGGACTGGGGCAGTGTGGTGGTGGAGTACCGTGGTTCGGCGCTGGATCATGCCAGTCTGCTGGAATACATCGTCAGCTTCCGCCAGCACTCGGACTTCCATGAGCAGTGTGTGGAGCGGATTTTCCTCGACCTGCAGCGTTTGCTGAAACCAGAAAAACTGACGGTATTTGCACGTTATGTGCGTCGCGGTGGACTGGACATCAACCCGTACCGCAGCACCGAAAGCGTACAACTGCCGAACCATCGGTTGGTACGTCAGTAAGATCAAAAGATCGCAGCCTGCGGCAGCTCCTACAGTTGATCAATGTAGGAGCTGCCGCAGGCTGCGATCTTTTGATTCTGGGGAATCAGATCCCCATGCTGCCCAGCGCATTGACGATGTTGCGCAGGGTGCCGGCAATGGCCGGGTGTTCGACTTCGAAACGTTCAACGGCCAGGTTCACGCCATCGGCGATGCTGGCGTTTTGAGTGGCAGTCTCCAGTTCGATTTCGGATTCAATCTGCGCCATCAGCGTGCGCAAATCCTCACGCTCGACTTCCGACAGTGGCGGATTCTGCTCCAGCTGCTCGCGCAGGGTATCGAGCTGTTTTTGCAGTTCTTGGGCGGGCATGGTGTTTTCCTTTTATCAATAGGCACTGGCATTGACCGCAGCCGCGCGCCAAAGGTCTATGGCTGACCTTTAGATTAATCCACTCCCGGCAAACCTGCATGATCCCGATCAGGGCTTTTCGCCTTTGAGGCGGCGCAGGCTGATGTCCGCCAGGCAAGTGTCGAGTTCGCCCAGATGATCGATCACCGAGTGCACGCCCAGCCCGAATAACTGCACGGTGGCCTTGCCACGCAAGTGTTCGCGCTCCTTCTGGCTCAAGGCTTGCCATTCGTGGGGTGTCAGGCCGCACAGCGAGCCGCAGGAGGCGAGGCCGATGGTCCACAGTCCGGCATTCAGACCCGCTTCCAGCAGGCGCGGTTCGCCACTGACGAGCACGCAGCCGTCCAGAGTTCCAACGTTCAAGTCCATTAACGCTTGCCAACAGGCATTCGGGGCTGGCCACGGACTGATTGTTGCCGAATGTTGCACAGGTTTGATCCACGCCGGCAGCGAGGCCGACAACGCCTGCGCGAGCGGCGGGGGCAATTCATCCAGCCAGGCGCATGGAATCTGCTGACGCTGCAAACTGTGCAGGCTGTCGAGGGCGCCTGGTGTCGCCTCGGCATGTTCGGGCAGGGCGTTCGTCTGTAGCCGGGCACGGGCGCCGAAATCCACCAGACAACCGCTGAGTCCAAACAGTACCGCCGTCAGGCTGGGCGCGGCGACGGGCAAGGTTTCGGCGTGTGTCATGGCAACGTCCCTGAAATAACGATCAGGCTAGGGCGTATCAGTGACAGTTGGATGACAACCGTGTGAAGGGCAGCGCGGGAAACGTCCTACGGACTGCTTCATTGCGCAGACTGTCCAAACGGGCTTTTGCGCTTATACTAGCGACCTGAATACCCGGACCCAGAGGTCCGCGACAGTACCATTCCAAGGAGTTTTTTCTATGCGCTGGAGCAATCCGCTCGCTCAGCTTTGTGTTTGTGCCGGCCTGTTGCTGGCCCCGTTTGCCTCTCAGGCGGCAACGGAAGAAGACCCTTGGGAAAGCGTCAACCGTCCGATCTTCCAGTTCAACGACTTCGTCGACACCTACGCGCTCAAGCCATTGGCGCAGGGCTATGAGTTCGTTACACCGCAGTTTCTCGAAGACGGCATTCACAACATGTTCCGCAACGTCGGTGACGTCACCAACCTTGCCAACAACATCCTGCAGGCCAAACCGGCTGCCGCTGGCGTCGACACGGCCCGCCTGATCTTCAACACCACTTTCGGCCTGCTCGGCTTCTTCGATGTCGGCACCAAAATGGGCCTCAACCGCAGCGACGAAGACTTCGGTCAGACCCTCGGTTACTGGGGCGTGGGCAGCGGTCCGTACGTGATGCTGCCATTGCTCGGCCCAAGCACCCTGCGTGATGCGCCTTCCAGGTATGTTGACAGCTACACCGGTATGTATCGCTACATGGACCATGTGCCTACGCGTAACTCGATCTTCGGCCTGAACATCGTCGACACCCGTGCCAGCCTGCTGTCGAGCGAGAAGCTGATCAGCGGCGACAAGTACACCTTCATCCGCAATGCCTACTTGCAGAACCGCGAGTTCAAGGTGAAGGATGGCCAGGTCGAAGACGATTTTTAATCTCGACCGGTAAAAACAAAGGCGACCTTCGAGGTCGCCTTTTTTGTGTGCAGCTATTTCATCTTCAGAATGGTCAGGCCGAGCTTCTGGCCGCCGCCATCCTGTGATCTGACCCAGACCACTTCCGTGTCGGCTTCAAGGCCGCTGAGTGCAGCGTGTTCGGAATCGATACGTACGCTCAAACGGTCGCCGACCGCGAACGGCTGCGGCGCCTGGACCTGCATGCCGCTGCTGGAGAGGTCGATGCACACGCCTGAAACCTCATCCCCTTCATGAATCAGCACGACATCGGCATCGACCCGCATGCGGATGAAATCGCGCTTTTCGCTGTAGTCCCGACCGGTTTGACTCATAGGTTCGTCCTTCCATTGGGTTACGGTTTGAACGGTTCTTATAACTCTCGGTGATTTGACAAGTAAAGTCGTCAAGCGACCATCGGCGCATGCTTGAAACGCTCTGCGGATGGGAGTACCGTCTGCGCCTTAGAAGGGCACCTCTGGTGCAACCGCGTTAGCAGCCAATGCTCGAAAGCGGTGCAGCAGAGAGGCTAGAAAGCGAATCCAGTAGTCTGCGCAGGGCCAAATGCCTCGCCAACTACGCCAACCTAATTCTGGCGCCGTTTGCCCACATGCCAAAAACCAGTGCCACGCTGCTGATAATCGATGATGACGAAGTAGTGCGCGCGAGCCTCGCGGCCTATTTGGAAGACAGTGGTTTCAGCGTCCTGCAGGCCAGCAACGGCCAACAGGGTCTTCAGGTATTCGAGCAAGAACAGCCCGACTTGGTCATCTGCGATCTGCGCATGCCGCAGATGGGCGGTCTCGAACTGATCCGTCAGGTCACCGAGCGGTCACCGCAGACGCCGGTGATCGTGGTGTCGGGTGCCGGCGTGATGAACGACGCGGTCGAGGCCCTGCGCCTGGGCGCGGCGGATTACCTGATCAAGCCTCTCGAAGATCTGGCTGTGCTCGAGCACTCTGTGCGCCGGGCCCTGGATCGTGCGCGCCTGCTGGTGGAAAACCAGCGCTACCGCGAGAAGCTGGAGAAGGCCAACCGCGAGCTTGAAGCCAGCCTGAACCTGCTCCAGGAAGACCAGAACGCCGGTCGCCAGGTGCAGATGAACATGCTGCCGGAAAGCCCGTGGAGCATCGACGAGTTCAAGTTCGCGCACCAGATCATTCCGTCGTTGTACCTGTCGGGTGATTTTGTCGACTATTTCCGCGTCGACGAGCGCCGGGTTGCGTTTTACCTGGCCGATGTATCCGGTCATGGCGCCTCTTCAGCCTTCGTCACCGTGCTGCTGAAGTTCATGACCACGCGCTTGCTGTTCGAATCCAAGCGCAACGGCACATTGCCGGAATTCAAGCCTTCGGAAGTCCTTGGTCATATCAACCGGGGGCTGATCAGTTGTAAGCTGGGTAAACACGTCACAATGGTCGGTGGAGTCATCGACGAGGAGACCGGTTTGTTGACCTATAGCATCGGCGGCCATCTGCCGTTGCCTGTGTTGTACACGCCTGACAGTGTTCGTTATCTCGAAGGGCGTGGTCTGCCGGTGGGCCTCTTCAATGAAGCCACCTACGAAGATCACGTGCTTGAGCTGCCGCCGACGTTCAGCCTGACGCTGATGTCGGATGGCATTCTGGATCTTTTGCCAGAACCTACGCTCAAAGAAAAAGAAGCCGCTTTGCCTCAACGGGTGAAGTCGGCAGGCGGCAGCCTGGATGGTCTGCGGCAAGTGTTTGGATTGGCCACGCTAGGGGAGATGCCGGATGATATCGCCCTGTTGGTGTTGAGCAGGAATCTTTAATGAGTACCGGTAGAATCCAGTTCGCCGAGCAGGACGGCACTTTCGTCCTGAAGTTCGTCGGTGAAGTTCGCCTGACCCTGTGTTCGGCGTTGGATGCGACTATTGAGAAAATCTTCACCGCGCTGAATTTCAACGCGATCGTGATCGATTTGACCGAAACCCGCAGCATCGACAGCACGACGTTGGGCCTGCTGGCCAAACTGTCGATCCTGTCGCGGCAGAAGGTCGGCCTGTTGCCGACCGTCGTCACCACCCACGAAGACATCACCCGTCTGCTGCAGTCGATGGGGTTCGAGCAGGTGTTCAACATCGTCAACCACCCGGTGCCATGCCCGGAGTGCCTGGACGACCTGCCGGATCAGGACCAGTCGGAAGAAGTGGTGCGGATCAAGGTGCTCGAAGCGCACAAGATCCTCATGGGCCTGAACGATTCCAACCGTGAAGCGTTTCATGACCTGGTCAATGCCCTCGAGCGGCATTAAGTGATGCCGACCGGACGGGCCTCTTCGCGAGCAGGCTCGCTCCCACACTGACGCGGCGTCGATCACAGATACCCCTTGTGGGAGCGAGCCTGCTCGCGAAAGCGGCCGCAAGATCACCAAAAATTTTCCAGCAGCCATAAAAAAGGGCGAACCCTCACAGGTTCGCCCTTTTGCATTTCAACCGCTCAAATCACAGCTTGGCTTGCAACAGCGCCTCAAGCTTCTCCTGGTCGCGAGCGAACTGACGGATGCCCTCAGCCAGTTTCTCGGTGGCCATTGCGTCCTCGTTGGACAACCAGCGGAATTGCGCTTCGTTGAGGCTCAGACGGGCTTCGCCGGCGTTGCCCGGTGCCAGTTTGCGCTCCAGTTTGCCGGTATCGGCCGCCAGTTTGTCGATCAGGTCCGGGCTGATGGTCAGACGGTCGCAGCCGGCCAGTTGCTCGATCTGATTGAGGTTGCGGAAGCTCGCGCCCATGACCACGGTCTTGTAGTCATTGGCCTTGTAGTAGTTGTAGATGCGGGTGACCGACTGTACGCCCGGATCATCAGCGCCGGTGTAGTCGTTGCCGTTGGCCTTCTTGTACCAGTCGTAGATGCGGCCCACGAATGGCGAAATCAGGAACACACCCGCGTCGGCGCAGGCGGCGGCCTGGGCGAAGGAGAACAGCAGGGTCAGGTTGGTCTGGATGCCTTCCTTCTCCAGCACTTCGGCGGCGCGAATGCCTTCCCAGGTCGAGGCGATCTTGATCAGTACGCGGTCACGGCCAACGCCGGCCTTGTCGTACAGCTCGATCAAGCGATGTGCACGTTTCAGCACGGCATCCTTGTCGAACGACAGACGCGCATCCACTTCAGTGGAGATGCGCCCCGGGATCACTTTGAGAATTTCCTGGCCGACTGCGACGCCGAAACGGTCGCTGGCCAGGCCGACATCGCCCTTGCAGTCGCTGACGCAAGCATTCAGCAGCTCGGCGTAGGCCGGAATGGCAGCCGCTTTGAGCAGCAGGGACGGGTTGGTGGTGGCGTCGACCGGTTTGACTCGGGCGATCGCTTCGAAGTCGCCGGTGTCGGCAACCACGGTGGTGAATTGTTTGAGTTGTTCCAGCTTGGAAGTCATGGGCGTGCTCTGTCCTATGGGTCTGATGACATTACCCGAGCGCTGACAGCCACTCAAGGGTAGGTGTGTGTATCGATGGCCCCTGCGGCAACAACCTGAAAACAATTGTTTGAAAGGCGGGGCGAGGTATCGATGAATACGATGCCAAAACAGCCAACAGGTTCAAAGCAACCGACCTGCGTGCAGGCCGGTTGTGCATGCGCTACTGGGCGTTCAACAAGGCTTCGACCGACATGCGCGCCGGTTTCGGCTGGCCGTCCGAGGTGAGCAGGCCGAAGTTCTTCTCGCGATCGTTACTGCCGGAGTCGCTGTTCTTCCATTCATAAATGGACGTCAGCGGGATCTTGAGTTTTTTAACATCGCCAATAAACGCGTTGATCTTGCTCGCTTGCCCTTCAGGCCCCCCATTGGAAGCGAGCGCCGAGACGCCCCATTCACTGATGACTCCCGGCACATGGAAATTCTGCTGAATGAAATTTTGCGCATTGCTGATCTGTGCCGCAGTCATGCCGTAGGGGTGATAGGACACAGCGTTCAGGCATTTGGGGTATTCGCTGACGATACGGTTCAGCGCCACGGTGGAAGCCGAGCCTGCGCTGGGCGGGCGGGCGAAGCCGTAACCGACCACCGGCGTCGATAGTGGTTGTTGTTGCAGCGCCTTGCACACGCCGCTCATGAACGGCACAAACGTGGTGTCGAAATTGCGCGTCGGCCAGTAGGTTTCCAGATCCGGTTCATTCCATAGCTCGATCGCCACCAGTTGCGCGCTGTACGACTGATGCAGCCCGGTCACGGCTTTGGCGAAGCCTTCACCGGCAGTGGTCAGCTCGGTGCTCGAGGTGGCCGGCAACGGCTTGATCGCGCGGACCGTCAGTAACACCGGCAGGCCTGCAGACTGGGCTGCTGCAAAGGCATCGCTGACCTGTTTCTGATAAGCCTTGGCCGTCAGGCTGTCGCTCCACACACCGAAGCGGACAAAACCGAAGCCGGCCGATTTGATCTGCGCCGCGTCGGCAGCCGTGAAGTTCTGGATCTTCACTTGCACGCCGATGTTCTTGGCCGGAAGGTTGGGAAACACTTCGCTGGCGTGAACCTGAGTCGTAGCGCCGGCGATCATTAGCGCCAAAGCGCCGAGTTTTTTGAGATGTGTTGTTTTCATGTCTGCTCTCCCGAAGAGAAGTGACAACTGCGAATAAATGATCCCGTTTCTCAAATTTCGAGTGAGGTGATGGCACTTAGTGCGCGAATGTTATTTTTTGTCGGAAAACAGGCATTCGAAAATCACAGTTATTTTTAGTCCGCTAATTGTGGTTGGGGGGCTTTTAAACGCTGTGGTACTTAATACTTCGGTACTAACAGGGCGAATCTATTTCTGAGTGCAGGAAGATCTTGAGGGTTCATTCAAATGCTCTCGGGATGTTGGCCGTTTGACATTACACAGGAAAGTAAACCTTGTTCAGAAAGATCCTTGTTGTCTGCGTGGGCAATATATGCCGAAGTCCGACGGCAGAACTGTTGTTGCGTAAAGCGCTGGGTTCCACGGCCATCACGGTGACGTCCGCAGGCCTTTCCGCCCGGGTTGGCGAGGGCGTCGAGGCGTCGGCCCGGCAGATTCTCGAAGACCATGGGCACAGCGCCGAAACGTTCAAGGCGCGGCAACTGACAGCGGACATCGTCAATGACTCAGACCTGATTCTGGTCATGGAAAAACAGCATGTTAATCAAGTACTGAAGATTGCCTCTCACGCCAGAGGCAAAGTGTTTCTCCTCGGCAAGTGGCAGAGCGAGCGCGAAATACAGGACCCGTTTCGTCAAGGCAAGGCCGCTTTTATTCATGCCCATGCATTGATTGAAGATGCTGTTAGTTCATGGGCGCAGCGCCTCGGGCATTGATGAATATTCTTCAGATCAGTGAATGGTAAGAACAGACTTATGCAGTTACCGTCAGTAATCGGCACCCGTGACAACGATCAAGACAGTATTGATCTGCTCGGCATATTTGGCAGCCTGATCGATCAGAAATGGTTGATTGGCGCACTGACCGGGGCCTTTATGGTCACCGGCGTGGCCTATGCGGTTTTGGCCACGCCCGTGTACCTGGCGAATGCGCTGGTGCAGGTCGAGCCGAAAAAGAACGACATGCTCGGGTTCTCCGACCTCAACAGCATGCTCGGCGGGCAATCGCCGTCGGTGACCGAAATCGGCATCATCAAATCCCGCGCGGTGATCGGCAAAACCGTCGACGACCTGCGGCTGGACATCGATGTCACTCCCAACACCTTCCCGATGATTGGCGGCTTTCTTGCCCGGCGTTATCGCGGCGAGACCGAGACCAGTGTCGCCGCGCCGCGTTTCGGCCTGAGCAGTTACGCCTGGGGCGGTGAGCGCCTGGAGTTTGCCCGGCTCAATCTGCCCAAAGAGCTGTTGGGCAAGAAGCTCACCCTGATCGCCGGCGAACAGAAGCGCTTTCAGCTGCTCGATGACAACGACAACCTGCTGGTCGAAGGTATGGCGGGCGAAGCCTTTGCGGCGGACGGCGTAGAAGGGCAGATCACCCAGTTGCTGGCCAACCCCGGCACCCGTTTCGAAGTGGTGCGCAACCCACGGATCGTGACCATTCAGGGTTATCAGGACGCCCTGGATATCTCCGAGCAGGGTAAGGAATCGGGGATTATCAAACTGGCGCTGGCCAGCAGCGACGCCGCTGAAGCGGTGAAAATCCTCAACAAGATTGCCGCGCTGTACGTCGATCAGAACGTGCGCCGCACCTCGGCGGAAGCGGCGCAGAGCCTGGCCTTCCTGCAAAGCCAGTTGCCGCAGGTCAAGCGTGATCTGGCCAAGGCCAGCGATGCACTCAACGCCTACCAGACCCACGGAAAAACCGTGAACATCTCGCTGGAAACCCAGTCGGTACTGGGCCAGTCGGTAGCGCTGGAAACGCGGATCTCCGAGCTGAAAATGCAGCAGGCGGAGATGGACCGCAAGTTCACCAAACAGCACCCGGCCTATCGCGCGTTGATGAGCCAGATCGGCGAACTGACCCAGCAACAGAAATCGCTGGAAGGCAAAGTCGGCGATCTGCCCGCCACACAGCAGGAATTGCTCAACCTGACCCGCGATGTCGAAGTGGCCTCGCAGATCTACACACAGTTGCTGAACAAATCCCAGGAGCTGGACATCGTCCGCGCCGGCGCGGTGGGTAACGTGCGTCTGGTCGACGCGGCGGATGTCGACCTGACCAGCCCGGTCAAACCGAAAAAAGCCCTGATCGTGCTGATCGCCACCTTCCTCGGTGCCTTCGTCGGCGTGGCCCTGGTGCTGCTGCGCAAATCCCTGAGCCGTGGTCTGGAAGGTCCGGAAGCCATTGAGCAACTCGGTTTGCCGGTGTACGCGTCGATTCCGTACAGCGCCTTGCAGGATGAAGAAGACAACAAAAAAGGTCGCGCCCGCGACGGCGTCGACAAACCGGCGTACCTGCTGGCCCTGCGTAATCCGACGGATCTGTCGATCGAATCGATCCGCAGCTTGCGCACCTGCCTGCACTTCGCCGGGCTGGACTCGACCAACAACCGCATCATGATTTCCGGGCCGAGCCCGCAAGTCGGCAAGACCTTCGTCTCGTCCAACCTCGCCGCCGTCATGGCCCTGAGCGGCCAGCGCGTGGTGCTGATCGATGCCGACATGCGCAAAGGCCACCTGCACAAAACCCTCAACACGCCGATCACCAACGGTCTGTCCGACCTGCTGGTCAAGCGCTGCAGCATTGATGAGGCAATCAACAAGGTCGAAATCGACAACCTGCACTTCATCAGTCGCGGCCAGGTACCGCCGAATCCTTCCGAGCTGTTGATGCACGCCAACTTTCGCGAGCTGCTGGCGGAACTGAGCGAGCGCTACGACCTGGTGATCATCGATACGCCGCCGCTGCTGGCGGTGACCGATGCGGCAATCGTCGGCCGTGAAGCCGGGATCAGCCTGATCGTCACGCGCTTCGGGGTGAACCCGGCCAAGGAAATCGAACTGACCATTCGCCGCTTCGCGCAAAACGGCATCGAGCTCAAAGGCGCGGTGTTCAACGGCGTCGAGAAGCGCGCGGCCAGTTATTACGGCAACGGCGGCTACGGCTATTACAACTACGAATACGCGTCCGACAAATCCTGACTGTCAGCGACTGTTTTTTCCTGTTTGAAGTGGGTGAGTTGTGAAAAAAATACTGCACGTGGCAGAGACGATCAAAGGTGGCGTCGCGACGGTGATCCGGACGATTTCGGCTTCGCCTGAAGGCGATGCGGCGAACTACGAGCTGGTGTATCTGGTCCCGGATGATCAGGCCAAAGAGTTGCACGGCATCGGCGAAGAGCAGATCCGCACCTTCCCTCGTACCGGGCGCAACGTGCCGTCGTTGCTGCGTTTCGCCTGGCGCCTGACCCAGGTGATGCTCAAGGAAAAACCCGACGTGGTGCATTTGCACAGCACCTTTTCCGGGGTGATCGGCCGGTGCGTGTGCGTGCTGTTGCGACCGTGGCGCAAGCCGAAAATCGTCTACTGCCCGCACGCGTTTTCGTTCCTGATGGAAAGCTCGCCGACCAAGCAGAAAGTCTATGCGTGGATCGAGCGGGTGCTACAGAAAGTCACCGACGTGATCATTTGCGTCAGCCAGTACGAACTCGATAAAGCCGCGCGCTTCGGCATCGAGCGCAAGCGCATGAAGCTGATCTACAACGGCATTCACCGCAAGGATGACGCGCCAAAAGCGGCGAGTCCCGAGCCGATTCATCTGCTCTTCGTCGGTCGCCTCGATTATCAGAAAGGCTTCGACGTGCTGCTCAAGGCCTTCGCCAACGTGCAGCGCAAAGACTTGAAGCTGACCGTAGTCGGCAGCGCGGTGAACGAGGACTCGGTGGAGTGCCCACCGATGGACTCTGTTGAATACCTGCCATGGGTCACGCCGAGCGAAGTGCAGGCGCTGTACCAGAAAGCCGATGCGCTGATCGTGCCGAGTCGCTGGGAAGGTTTCGCCATGGTGCCGCTGGAAGGCATGGCCATGGGCTTGCCGGTGATCGCCAGCAATTGCACCTCGCTGCCTGAACTGGTCACCAATGAAGTGTCCGGCTACGTCTTTCCCTCCGGTGATCACCAGGCGCTGGCGGATGTGCTGACCATCATCCAGAAACCACGCCTGCTCGACCTCGGCAACGAAGGTCGGAGCATCGTCCGCGAGCGCTTCAGTGCCGCGTTGATGATTCGCCAGACCTACGACCTGTATCGCGCTCCCACTTTTTAAGTAGAACTCAAGCATATGAACGTAACGATTTTGCATGGCTACAGTGCGTCCAACTCCGGTGACGGCTTGCTCGTCGATCTGGCCATCGCGCTGGTGCAGCGCAACTTTGGTGAAGACACCGCGATCAGTGTCGTGGCTTCCGATCCGGACTCTTTCAGCTACTTGCCGCACCCGCGTTTCGACGCGCCGGTGATGGCGGCCAAGGGCTTGGGCCGGGTCAAGCAAGCGGTGTTCCTCAATCAGTCCTACGCCGGGCTGGCGGATCTGTTGAAGAAAACCGATCTGATCGTCGGCGTCGGCGGCGGTTACATGCGCTCGAAAAGTGCCTTCGAACACATCAAGTTGAAACTCGGCCACGCCAAGCAACTGGAAACTGCGATCCTCAGCAAAGTGCCGTCGGTGTACCTGCCACAAAGCATCGGTCCGTTCCACGGTGAGAGCAGCAAGATCGTCGAGCACTACGCCAATGCCGACGCGGTGTTCGTGCGTGACAATCGCTCTTCGGCCATGTTCGATGCCTGTGCCAACGTCTACCGCGCGCCGGATCTGGCGGTGCAATCGCTGGCGAGCAAAATCCTTCAGCAAGCGAAGTTCACCCGCTGCGCGTCGTCACCGGCCACGGTGTGCGTAGTCCTGCGCAAGCCGCCGGAGTGGAGCAAGGAAAAGAAAGTCGCTTACGTGGCCAATCTGAAATTGCTGCTGCAGCGTTTGAAGAACAAAAGCAAAGTGGTTTGCGCCGTACAGAGCGCGGTGCGCGGCAACGATGACGGCGCGTTTTATCGCGAACTGGGCATCACTGAAGATCTGCTGTCGTTGAAAGCAACGATTGCCAAATATCAGCCGGACCTGGTGATTTCCGTGCGTCTGCACGGCGCCATCGAATCGCTGCTCTCCGGCGTGCCCGCTTACCACATCAGCTACGAGCGCAAAGGCTTCGGCGCCTATCAGGACATGGGCGTGGAAGATTGGGTAATCAACGGCGGCGACATCAATGTCGACACCATCATCGACACGGTTTACGCGCCGAATGCGTTGTCGAATTTTGGCAAGCGCCTGACCGACACCTGCCGTGAAATCGAAGCGAAAACCGTGGCCATGGACGAGATCATCAAAGGTGTCGTTCGATGATATTTCGGCTACTGCTTCGCGGCGGTGCCTTGGGCGCGAAGTTTTTGCTGGTGTTGGCGATCACCCATTACCTCGGTTATGAGGCGCTGGGTTTTTACGGCGTGGTGGTCGCGGCTTCGTTGATCGCGTCGAAGTTCTACAGTGTCGGTTTCAGTTCCGAGATCAATCGGCTGATCAGTGTCGGCGGCAGTTCGCGCCGCGTGGTCGACAAGGTGCTGCTGCTGTACCTCGCCGTTGGCGTGGTCTTGTCAGTGGTGACGGTGCTGATTTACTCGCTGTTCCAGCAAGTCGAAGCGACGGCCGCGCTGATCCTTTGCGTGACGCTGGTGTTGCTCACTGAGCACCTGTCGTTCGAGATCAACTCGTTCGTGTTTTCCGCGCAGAAAGCCACGGCGGGCGCGCTGCTTTTTTTCATCAAGACCGGCCTGTGGGCGGTGTTGGCCGTGGGCGGGATGATGCTCGGGTGGGTGTCGGGTATCGCCAGCGTGTTGTGGTTGTGGGTCGCCGCCAACGTGCTGGTGATCATCGCCGGTTACCTGATCGTGGTGAACGTTCATCACGGCCGGGAATCCGGGACACTGGCCACTGCTACTGTGTGGAAAGCGGGGTTACCGTTTTACCTCGGCACCGGGTTGATCGCGTTGAGTCAGTACGCCGAGCGGTTTCTGATCGCCGACCTCGAACCGTACGCCAAACTGGGTCAATACGTGTACGCGTGGTCGGCGGCCAACACCTTGCAGGCGCTGTCGTATGCGGTAGTGGCGGTGGTCGGGATTCCGCTGCTGGCCAAGCGTTTTCAGGCTGATCAACAGGCGTTCACGGTCAAGCAGTTGTTCATCAACAAGTGGGTCATGCGCTCACTGGTGGTGTCGGCGGCGGTGGCGGTGGCGATCTATGTGTTTTTCAACGTGGTGCTCGATTACGTCGCCACCAGCGTTCCGCGTCCGGATAACGCCATTCTCGGTGTGCTGATTTTCTCCTTCGCCTTGCGCGCGATCGGCGACATCGTCTGGGGCGGTTTGATTGCCTCGAAAAACAGTCGCGTATCACTGGCCAGCGCGGCGATCTGTCTGCTGGTGTCAGTGCCGGTCAGCTATGTGTTGATCAAGCACTATTCGATTTACGGCGCGGCGTGGGGCAACGTCTTCGCGATCATCGTGCAACTGCTGGTGATTGCCGTGCTGACCCGTGCAACGGCCGGGAAAAAGGCTGCGTTGTCATGGGCCTGAAACTGCCGTGCATCGAGTTTCGTGGCAAGCGACTCGATTCGTATGTCTCGTTCCTGATCCTGTTCACCGGGCTGTTCCTGTCGGTGGCCATGCCGCTGTTGGTCCCGCGTGATCCTGGGCCGGATGCGATGACCTTGTGGTCGTCCTACGCCCGCGCCGATAACTGCAACTTCTGGAACCCGTTCTCGCCGGATCGCTCGTCCTACGAGTGTTCGGCGTTCCTGCTGCGGCCCACCGGGATCAACCTGACCAATGCCTGGGCCTACGGCATGTTCTGCAATTTTTTCCTCACGGCGATTCCAGTGGTGGTGTTCCGGCGCATGCCGCTGGCGATCTTCGGCACCCTGTGTCTATGGGGCATCGTGCGCTCGTTCTTCCTCGAGAATCTGACCAAGGAAATCATTGTGTCGGTGGCGGTGTTGAGCATTCTGCTCAGCTCGCTGACGCGCAAATATCGTGGCGGGTTCTTTCTTTCGGCAGTGATCTACGGCGTGCTGATCCGGCCCTACTGGATTCTGTTTTCGCTGTCGTGGGTCGGTGTCTGCGTGATGAAAAAGTACGTGTCGCGCACAACGTTCTTTTTGATGCTGTTCCTGTTTTACCTCGCGGTGGCGATGTCGATCCAGCTCGCCCTGGGCTTTCCGGTGTCATCGATTCGCGCCAGCAACAACGAATTGCGCACGGCGGGCGAGGAAGGTTCGAAATCGTTGATCGTGTCGTGGCTCAGCGGCAGCGACTTCGTTTCGCAGGCGCTGGACTCGATGATCATCTTCTTCCGCCTGTCGTTTCCAGTGGAGTTGATTCTGCTCTCGGGGCCGGGGCAGGTGATCTTCGTGGCGCTGATGATCATGACCGCGTTGCTGCTGTTCAAAGTCATCACCTCGACCGATTACAAGGGCGCGCCGATCCAGACCAAACCCAAGGAACTGATCGCGATCCCGCTGGCGTTTCTGCTGGTGCAGGGCCTGTTCGAGCCGGACTTCGGCTCCTTCGCCCGGCACTTCTCGATGGTGGTGCCGGTGTTGTTTGTCGGTCTGGGCTTGATGCTGCGGGCGAACCAACCGGTGCAGGTTGAATCAAGAATTCTGAATTGAGGCAGGTGCTTTATGTCGAGCAAGAAAAAGTCCCTGGAGATCGAAACCCTGCGCGGCCTGGCGTGCCTGCTGCTGGTGCTCTATCACGTCATCGGGCCGCTGGGCGGCGGGTTGAAAATCGATATCGGCTCGCCGTTCCGGGTGATCGCCGACTCGATGGTCTACGTGCGCATGCCGCTGTTCACGTTTATTTCCGGGTACATCTATTCGATCTACAAAATCCGTGGCAATGACTTTTCCGCGTTTTTCAGCGGCAAGGTGCGCCGCTTGATCGTGCCGCTGTTTTGCGTCGGTGTGCCGTTCTCGGTGTTGCAAGCGGTGGGGCCGGGGGTGAACAAGGATGTCGGGGTGATCGACGCGTTGCTGTCGTTCTGGGTGCCGATCAACCACTTCTGGTTCCTGCAGGCGGTGTTCATTATTTTCATGTTCGTCGGGTTGCTGGAGTGGCGCGGGATGTTGCGTTCGGCGACGCGCTTGTATGGGCTGTTTGCCTTTGCAGCAGTGTTGTTTCTGCTGCCACCGTTCAAGTTCGACGCATTCGGGATCAACGGCGCGATTTACCTGCTGCCGTTTTTTGTCGCCGGGATGATTGGCCAGGAGAACGTTGACGCACTGAAGCAGCGCTTCAAAGTGATCGGGCCGCTGGTGTTTGTGCTGATCTCGCTGACGTTGCTGTATGTGGCGGCGATTGATCGTGAGTTGATTGTCGATCGTCGCAGTCTGATCGGTCTGGCCGTGGGTTGCGTGTCCTGCATCGCGTTGTTGTCGAGTGATATGCGTTCGAAGGCGCTGACCTGGCTCGGTGGCTACTCCTATGCGATTTTCCTGTTTCATGTGCTGTTTGCGGCGACGTCGCGGTTTGTCCTGGGGCGGTTGGGGGTGAAGGATGAGAGCTTGCTGGTGCTCGGTGGCTTGAGTTGTGGCTTGCTTGGGCCGGTGGTGTTGTCGATGGTTTTCAGTCGGTTCAACTTCACCTCTGTGTTGTTCCTTGGCGAGCGGGCGGCGAAGAAGAAACCGTTGGCACCCGTCACCCCGGTGGTGCAAACCCAAAGCAGCTAAGAGCGTCGCTCCCACATTAGATCTATGCGAGCGACACAATCCCTGTGGGAGCTGGCTTGCCAGCGATAACGGTGGGTCAGGCAATGAATCTGTGTCTGACCGGACCCCATCGCTGGCAAGCCAGCTCCCACAGGTTTTTTCGGTGTACATAGACTTAGCGGATGACCACAACCCCTGTGGAGCGATGATTCGTCCTGCTCGCGAAGGGGCCATTCCAGACTGAAGGAAATTTTGCATGTTGGCAGTAGATGACGCGCAACCCGTCGCAGCGTCGGTGGTTCAGGTGGGCGATGCCCGCGAGCGTTTTGCCCAGTGGCGTGAAGGCAAGGCCGGCAATGTTCTGTCGGTCTCGGTGATCGGCGACAGCTACAGCGCGGGGCAGGATTTCTACCTGAACAAACTGGTGCAGCGCGTCGCCGGCGAGGTCGGTTTTACCGGGCCCGGTTACGTTGGTTTCAACCACGGTGCTGCGCTGGGCGGCACGCATTTCAAATACACCCGCAGCAGTGACAAGTACTTCGGCGGCGACTGGAAGGTTTCAGACCTGGGGCAAGCGAGCCCGGACAGCCGCACGGTGACAGGCCGGCCCGGCGCTTGGTTGCAGGTGGATGCCAATCCTTCGCCGCGCATCGATACGGCCGTCACTCAGGCGAAACTGCTTTATCTGGGCAATGGCGAATCCAGCGAGATCCGCTACCGCTGGACGCCCACGCAAGACTGGCAGCCCTTGAAACTCGAAGGTTCTGGCGTTCAGGAAGTCCCGCTGACAGGTCTCTCGGCAGCGAAAGACTGGTCCTTCAAACTGGAAGTGGTGAAGGGGGCGCCGACGTTGTTCGGGCTGTGGATGAGCAATGATCAGAACGGCGTGCGGGTCTCGAAACTGGCCGCCTCCGGCGCGGCTTCTGCGGACTTCTATCACAAGGATCCGCAATGGCAGGTGCAGTGGAAAGCCGCTGTGTCGAAGATCCCTGCCGACGTTTACCTGATCATGCTCGGTGGCAATGACCAGGGTTTCGGCGTGAAGCCTGCGCAGTATCTGCAGAATGTTCAGGGGCTGGTGGGGATGCTGCGTGAGATTCAACCGGCGGCGAGCATCAACCTGATCATGCGTCAGGACACCACGCGCTCCAGCGCTTACCCGATGTCGGCGTACGCGCAGGTGCTTGAGCCGTGGGCGCGCGAGCAGCATCTGGGGTACGCCAACCTGCAATGTGCGTTCGGCCCGGACGTCAAACGTTACGCGGCGGCAATGATCGGCCCGGACAAGATTCATCCGGTGCCGGCCACGGGCGGGAAGGTGATTGCCGATTACTTCTATGGCTGGATCACCGGCGCCAAGGACCGTTGTGACACCCTCCCGAAATAACCACAAAACCCCTGTAGGAGCTGCCGAAGGCTGCGATCTTTTGATGTTGCTGTTAAAAACAAGATCAAAAGATCGCAGCCTTCGGCAGCTCCTACAGGGGAGTGTGTTTATTCGAATTGTTCTATCTGGCCCAGCAGCTCCGAGAGTTTCTGCGGCATCAACCGCGCATCACAACGGGTTTCCACGTTGATGATGATCGCCGGGTCGTTGCAGCAAATGCGCACGCGAAAGCGCCAGTCACCAAAGATCACCTTCAGCCCATCCTGGTCATCCATCTCCAGCGCCTGCTCGCCATACAGTTTTTTCAGGTGAGCGAGCAGGGGATACGGATCACGCATCGGCCGTCGGATATCACCGGACGCCGGAAACACGCCAATCCGCTCCACCAGCAGAATCGTGCCCAGCCAGGACTCGTTGGCGCTGGGCAACGGCTGATGGCGGGACAACCAGCTCATCACCCCGAGGTTACCCACCTCGCGTTCAATCTCTACGGAATGTTGTGCAATGTTCATGGTGGCCTCGTTGGGTGAAGGGAGCCGTCTCAGCGGCCCTTGAGATAAACGTTTTCGTAGCAGAAATTGGTCGCCTGCAAATAACCCTCGGCGTCACCGCAGTCAAAGCGCAGACCTTTGAATTTGTAGGCCAACACGCAGCCGTTCTGTGCCTGTTTCATCAGTGCGTCGGTGATCTGGATCTCGCCGCCCTTGCCCGGTTGGGTGTCGGCGATCAGGTCGAAAATGTCCGGGGTGAGGATGTAGCGGCCGATGATCGCCAAGTTCGACGGCGCGTCTTGCGGGGCCGGTTTTTCCACCATGTTGTTGACGCGATAGATGCCGTCGGAGATCAGCTCGCCGGCAATGACCCCGTACTTGTGGGTCTGGTCGGCCGGGACTTCCTGGATGGCGACGATCGAGCAGCGGAATTTCTTGTACAGCTCAATCATCTGCGTAAGCACGCCGTCACCTTCCAGGTTCAGGCACAGGTCATCGGCCAGTACCACGGCGAAAGGTTCATCGCCGATCAGCGGACGACCGCTGAGAATCGCGTGGCCCAGACCTTTCATTTCCACCTGACGGGTGTAGGAGAAGGTGCAGGTGTCGATCAGCTCGCGGGTGCCGGCGAGAAACTTCTCTTTCTCGGTGCCGCGAATCTGGTGTTCGAGTTCGTAGCTGATGTCGAAATGGTCTTCCAGCGCACGCTTGCCGCGACCGGTGACGATGGCCATGTGTTGCAGGCCGGCGTCCCGCGCTTCTTCAACGGCGTACTCGATCAACGGCTTGTTGACGATCGGCAGCATCTCTTTCGGCATGGCTTTGGTGGCCGGCAAGAAACGCGTGCCATAGCCGGCAGCGGGGAACAAACATTTACGAATCATAAAAGTATCCTGGACAGTCATGGAACACAGGCGACGGATGCGGGCCATAAGCAATGGCTGCAAGTTTCAATATTGATTGAAGGACTACTTTAATACCTGAGTCAGGTTGTTAATGGCAATTAGTTGGGCCAGTAAAACGTGACAATGTTATGAGATGTCGGCAAGTACGTTATTGGTTATTTTTAGTCGGTATCTGTTGATAGTGATGAGTGCGCAGGGAGTGCTAATAAGTAGCCGGGCAATACAGTGTGACCTGCAAAAATATTTATTGCCAGTCATTGAACTAGTTTTGTTTTCGGTTGTTGTCGCCTTATTTGTGTGGAGTGTGACACATCTTCAATGAATCAGGCTTGACACGCTACTTGTCACTCATTCAAAGACGGATCGCGCTATGAAGATTCTGGTAACGGGTGGCGCCGGCTATATCGGCTCGCACACCACACTTGCTTTACTTGAAGCAGGTTATGAAGTTGTCGTACTGGATAACCTTTGCAACAGCAGCGAAGCCGCGTTGCACGCCGTTGAAGGCATTTGCGGCAAGAGTGCCTGGATGATCCGTGGCGATGTCTGCGACCGGGCACTGCTCGACCGGATCTTCCGCGAGCACACGATCGACGCGGTGCTGCATTTTGCCGGCCTGAAAGCGGTCGGCGAGAGCGTGCGCAAGCCGCTCGAATACTACGAGACCAACGTCGGCGGCAGCATCAACCTGTGCCAGGCGATGGCGGCGGCGGGGGTTTTTCGTCTGGTGTTCAGCTCGTCGGCCACGGTGTATGGCGAGCCTGAGCAGATGCCGATTCGCGAGGACTTTCCCACCGGCAATCCGACCAATCCCTACGGCCAGTCCAAGCTGATCGTCGAAAACGTCCTGCGCGACCTGAGCCAGGCCGAGCCGCGCTGGAGCATCGCCTTGCTGCGCTACTTCAACCCGATCGGCGCCCACGCCAGCGGGCACATGGGCGAAGACCCCAACGGCATCCCGAATAATCTGGTGCCGTACATCAGTCAGGTGGCGGTCGGCAGCCTGCAGGAGCTGTCGATCTTCGGCAACGATTACCCGACCATCGATGGCACTGGCGTGCGCGATTACATCCACGTCGTCGATCTGGCGGACGGCCACTTGAAGGCGTTGCAGTCGATCTCCGAACGCAGCGGCATTCATACCTGGAACCTCGGCACCGGCGATGGCTACAGCGTGCTGCAAGTGCTCCACGCGTTCGAGCAGGCCTGCGGGCAACCGGTGCCGTACCGGATGATGCCGCGCCGTTCCGGGGATATCGCCGAGAGTTGGGCGGACGCCTCCAAGGCAGCAAAAGAGCTGGGCTGGAAAGCCACACGCAACTTGCAGGACATGGTCACCGATACTTGGCGCTGGCAATCGAATCATCCCCAAGGCTACTCGCGATGATGGCCATTTAGTCCAATGTTATTTTCAGTCAGGTTGTTAGATAACGTCGGGAAATTACACTGGCAATGCCTTTTGCAAGTCCGTAGATATAAACCTGCCGTTCGACTTTTATCAGTTGGGTAAGACTGTGAAAGAACGACGGATCATGTTCGCGCTTTTTGCGGACTTGAACTCACCACCGCTAACTCAGACGAGTTTTTTAACAAGTCGAATGTTAGAAAGGAGTTGATATGAAAAAAGTGATGGCAGTTGCCCTGTTGACGATGTTGAGCAACTGGGCTGCCGCCGCTGAAGCACCGCTGACA
Source organism: Pseudomonas sp. rhizo66 (assembly GCF_031931925.1). Taxonomy (NCBI): domain Bacteria; kingdom Pseudomonadati; phylum Pseudomonadota; class Gammaproteobacteria; order Pseudomonadales; family Pseudomonadaceae; genus Pseudomonas; species Pseudomonas sp. rhizo66. The sequence continues at coordinate 135,152 of NZ_JAUJWZ010000009.1, read as the reverse complement.
GCGGTAACCAATGTAGGTGGCAACGTGGCGGCTTCTCAAGCGCCCGCAGCCAGTACTGCAATGGTTGCCAGTGCTGTAGCGGCGTCTAACAGCGGTGGCAGTGCCAACGGCGGTACCACCGGTACGACGGGTACCACCGGTACAACCGGCACGCATAACTAACAGGAAGTTCTGTTAGTGCAGTACAAGGTCGCCCGACGCAAGTCGGGTGACTTTGTTTTTGGATTCGCCCTTGAATAGCGTAGTGCCATTATGACTCGTAGTGTTTATCTTTTAATGTTGGCAAGTCTCGCTTTGCAAGGTTGCATGTTTTCCCCCGGTCAATACCTCAGCACCAGTGACATCACCCGCCAGGGTGCCAGCGAAAGCAGCCGGGTCGAGCTGATTCCGATCACGCCCAAGCTGATTGCCATGAACCGCGCCACGCAAAAGCGTGAGTCGCTGCCGCCGGAGCTGTTGGCCACTCCGGCCGAATACCGCATCGGCAACAACGATGTTCTGTACATCACGGTGTGGGATCACCCCGAGCTGACGGCCCCGTCCGGCGCGCAACAACAGATCGATGCCAACGGCCGACTGGTGCGCTCCGATGGCACGCTGTATTACCCGTTCATCAAGGAAGTCCAGGCCGCCGGCCGGACCATCCAGCAACTGCGCTCGGACATTGAACAGCGGCTGTCGGCATTTATCGCCGAGCCGCAGGTGGATGTCGCGGTGTTGCGTTTCGCCAGCCAGAAAGTCGTGGTCACCGGCGCGGTAACCAAGGCCGGCCCGCAAGCGATTTCCACCAATCCGCTGAGCGTGGTCGAAGCCCTCGGTTCGGCCGGCATCGACACCAACAACGCTGATCTGTCCGGGCTGTTGCTGACGCGCAAGGGGCGCACTTATCCGCTGAATCTCGACTCGCTCAATCAGCAGGATTCCGAGTTGCAGAACGTCTACCTCAAGGGTGGCGACCAGCTGTATCTGCCGTACAACGACAACAAGCGCATCTACGTGATGGGCGAGGTCAACCAGCCGCGTGCACTGAGTTTCAAGACCGCAACGATGAACCTTACCGACGTGCTCGGTTCGGTTGGTGGCCTGGCCCAGACCACCTCCAATGGCAACGCGGTTTATGTCATTCGTGGCGTGGAAAACCTCGATGTCGAACCGGCGAAGATCTACCAGTTGGAAGCCGAATCGCCCACCGCCATGGCCCTCGCTTCGCACTTCGAAGTGCGTCCGCAGGACGTGGTGTATGTCGGGCCTGCCAACGTGACTCGCTGGAACCGTCTGATCAGCCAGTTGGTGCCGTCGGCATCGATTGTCGGCACCGGCGCTTCCGCTGCGAAGAACTGGAGCGAATACAGTAACAACAGCAAATAAGGTCGCCGACTTTGAACATTCTGAAAGTTGGCCTGTGCCTGATGGCGGCCTCGTTGCTGTGCGGCTGTAACCCGCTGATGAGCGCTTCGTTGAACAACCTCAAAGCGGCGGTTGTCGGCCCGGATGAAGTCGACGTGTCGGCGGCCGAAGTGGCCGGGGTCAACTACCCGCAACTGAAACTGACCACGCCGTCCGGCTCCGGGGTGCTGGCGCTGGTGCGCGAGCGTGAAGACCTGCAGTTCTGGGTCGCTTCCGGCAAACAAGTGCTGTTGCTGCGCAATGGCCTCGCCGTGCGCAGCATTGGCCTGGGCCTGGAAGGCGATCTCGATGGCACGCGGCTGGCCGATGACGCGCCGTTCAAGCAGGGCCTGCATCACGTCGCCGACGGTTTCACCACGCGGCGCTGGATCGACCTCTACAAGGGCCAGGAAGTCGGGGTGATCGTCAACAGCCGCTTCTCGCGCCGCGCCGAACAAACCCTGCAGATTCTCGACAAGGAATACACCGTGCTGCGTGTCGATGAACACATTGACGCCCCGGCCATTGGCCTGAGCGCGACCAATCGTTACTGGGTCGACCCGCGTGACGGTTTCATCTTGCAGAGCGAGCAGCAACTGACCTCGCAGTTGCGCGTCAAGGTTGTGCAACTGACCCCTGATCGCAGGCACCTGCCGTGATGCGCCTGAAACTGTTATCGGCGAGCCTGATGCTGGTCGCCAGTGTGAGTCAGGCGGCCGTCACGGTGTCGGGCGATGTCGCCAATCCCGGACCGGTCGCGTTGCCAGCGGGCGGGCGCTTGCTCGATGTGATCGGCGAAGCGGTGCCGAACGCCGAAGGCTATTGGCTGGCGGGCGGGTTGCTGCGGCAGTCGTTGATTGAGGAGCAGACACGGCTCAAGGTCGGCGTGCTGTTTGACCTCGACGTGCTGCAGCGCATGGCGGCGTTGTTTGATCGACCCAGTCGTGTCGCGCTGGCGCAGCGTCTGGCCGAAGAAGTGCGGCAGATGCCGGTGACGGGGCGGCAGATTGCCGATCTCGATCCGGTGGCGCTGGAGGTTGGCTTCGCGCGCAACATTCGCCTCGATGACGGCGATCGGCTGGTTTATCCGAAACGTGTCGATGAAGTGCAAGTGTTGGGCGCGGTCGCCGAGCCGTGCCACTTGCCGTATCAGCCGTTGCAGGAGGCGCGTGAGTACTTGCAAGACTGTTCGATTCTGGCCGATGCCGAAGCCGATTACCTGTGGCTGATCCAGCCCAACGGCGTGTCGCGGCGCGTCGGCATCGCGCACTGGAATCGCGAGTCCGGGCAATTCCCGGTGGCCGGCAGCAAGATTCTGGTGCCGGTGAAAAATGATGATCTTGATCCGCCTCTTCCTGAACTGAATCAGCAGTTGGCCGAATTCATTGCCACGCAGCTGGCCGAGGTGGTTCGTTGAAGTTACGTTTTGCAGCTGTGTTGTTATTGCCTTGCGGTCTGGCTCATGCCGAGCCGCGCATTACCCAGAATGACTTCGGTGGCACCGGGCTGTTGCAGACGCCGACCGCGCGCATGGCCCCGGCCGGCGAGTTGAGCGTCAACGCCAACCGCACCGAACCGTACAGCCGCTACAGCGTTTCGCTGCAGCCGCTGGACTGGCTCGAAGGCTCGTTTCGCTACACCGCGATCACCAACCGGCCGTACGGCTCGGAGGCCCTGAGCGGCAGCCAAAGCTATAAGGACAAGGCGGTCGACGTCAAAGTCCGGCTGTGGCAGGAGAGTCACTGGCTGCCCGACGTGGCGCTGGGCTTCCGAGACATCGGCGGTACGGGTTTGTTTTCCAGTGAATTTTTCGTCGCCAACAAGCGCTACGACAATTTCGATTTCAGCGCCGGGATTGCCTGGGGTTACCTCGGTAATCGCGGCGACATCGACAACCCGTTGGGCTACGTCAGTGATCGCTTCGATACCCGGCCGGCACTTGAAGGCACCGGTGACGTCAACTCGGGTTCGTACTTTCGTGGGCGGCCGTCGTTCTTCGGTGGCGTGAGCTATCAGACACCGTGGGATCGTCTCAGCCTGAAACTCGAATACGAAGGCAATGATTACAAGCACGAGCCGAAGGACAACGAGATCAAGCAGGACTCGCCGATCAACCTCGGCGCGGTGTTCAAAGTCACCGATTCGGTTGATGTCAGCGCGGCGTGGGAGCGCGGCAATACGGCGATGTTCGGCGTGACCTTCCACACCAATTTCGTCAGCCGCAAGGCACCGGCCAAGACTTACGACCCGACTCCGGAACCGTTGCCGGCGAAGGCGCCGACCACGGCGATGGATCAGGTCAACTGGGCCAATGTGTCGCAACGCTTGCAGCAGAACGCCGGCTACAAGGTCGAGCGCATCACGCAGCGTGATTCCGAATTGATCGTGTATGGCGAGCAGCAGCGCTACTTCCATTCGTCGAAGGCGGTCGGGCGGGCGAGCCGGATTCTTGATAACAGCGTCAACGACGACATCGACTGGTTCACTGTGGTCAACAAGCGCTACGACTTGCCGCTGGAAGAAACCAGCTTGCCGCGCCAGACCTTCCGCGAAGTGATCAGCAACGAGGAGCCACTGGAGTCTTTGCACCGCACCACCGAGATCAACCCGGCGATGCCGCACAACGAGAAAACCCTCTACACCGAAGCGCCGCAGCATTTCAGCTATGGCGTCGGGCTGGGCTTCAAGCAGAACGTTGGTGGTCCGGATGGCTTGCTCTATCAATTGAGTGCTGATGCCGACGCTGAATACCGCTTCAATCGCAACACTTGGTGGAGCGGTTTGCTCAGTGCCAACCTGGCCAACAACTTCGACAAGTTCACCTACGACGCGCCGAGCGGTTTGCCGCGAGTGCGTACGGATTTGCGCCAATACCTGACAACGTCCAACACGACCATGCCGTTGTTCCAGGTCAGCCATGCCGAGCAACTGGATAAAGACCTGTACGGCATGGTGTATGGCGGTTATCTGGAGTCGATGTTCGCCGGTGTCGGCGGTGAAGTGTTGTTCCGCCCCACCGGTGAACGCTGGTCGGTGGGCGCGGATCTGAACTGGGTGCGTCAGCGCGATTTCGATCAGGGTTTTGCCCTGCGTGATTACTCGGTGGTGACCGGGCATGTCACGGCGTATACGGATCTGCCGTTCGATACGCTGGCGGCGGTTAGCGTCGGGCGTTATCTGGCTGGGGATTGGGGTGGCACCGTGGACATCTCGCGCGAGTTTTTCAATGGCGTGCGCTTTGGCGCTTGGGCGACCATTACCACGGCGGGCAGTGCTGAATATGGCGAAGGTAGTTTCGACAAAGGCATCTACCTGTCGATCCCGTTCGACGAGATGATGAGCATGTCGACCATGCGCCGCGCCAACCTGGTCTGGGCGCCGCTGACCCGTGACGGTGGTGCGCGACTGAATCGCGGCTACCAACTGCACTCGATGACCGATAGCCGGGAAGGGGACATGTTTTATCGCAATTTCGAGAAGATCACGGAGTAAGCGCGGATCTCCGAAACACCCGAATCCCTGTGGGAGCTGGCTTGCCAGCGATGAGGCCGGCACTTGCAACATTGATGTCGCCTGACCCACCGCCATCGCTGGCAAGCCAGCTCCCACAGTTATGTGTCTAGCCATAAGGCCTGAGTCAAGCACAGCTTCCCAGGTTATTTGTCTAGCTGTAAGGCCTGAGCCAAGCACAGCTTCCCCAGGTTATGTGTCTAGCCATAAGGCCTGAGCCAAGCACAAATCCCCAGGTTGTTTGTCTAGCCGGGAGGCCTGAGCCAAGCACAAATCCCCTGTGGGAGCTGGCTTGCCAGCGATGAGGCCGGCACTTGCAACATTGATGTTGCCTGACCCACCGCTATCGCTGGCAAGCCAGCTCCCACAGGTTTTTGCATCCACGCCCAATTACTCTCGCGCGCCAAATCCCACGCACAAAAAAAGGGGACTTTCGTCCCCTTGCGGTATCCAGCGTTGAACCTCAGTAAATATCCTTCGACAGCAACGTAAACGGCGTCTTCACCAGGATCTTCAGATCCAGCCACAACGACCAGCTGTTGATGTACTGCAGGTCAATCTCCACACGCTTCTGCATCTTGTCGATGGTGTCCGTCTCACCGCGGCAGCCGCTGATCTGGGCCAGGCCGGTGATCCCCGGTTTAATCCGGTGACGCGCCATGTACGCGAGGATTTTCCCCGAGTAGTAGTTGTTGTGCGCGACGGCGTGCGGGCGAGGGCCGACCAGGGCCATGTGCCCCTGCAACACGTTGAACAGTTGCGGCAACTCATCCAGCGAAGTGCGGCGAATAAAGCGACCGACTGCGGTGATGCGCGAGTCATTACGGCTGGCCTGCTTCACGTCACGGTCATCGTGAACACGCATCGAGCGGAACTTCCAGACCTTGATCACCTTGCCGTTCCAGCCATGGCGATCCTGCTTGAAGAACACCGGGCCGGGCGAGTTGATCTTCACCGCCAGCGCAATGATCAGCAGGATCGGGCTCAACGCGATGATCGCCAGAAACGCCACGGTTTTCTCGACCAGACTCTTGCTCAAAGCAGCAGTAGGGCGGCTCGTCAGCGGGCTTTCGTTCAGGTAGATCGCCGGCAGACCGTCCACCACCTTCACCGAGTGATTGAGCAGGGTCAGACTGTTCAAGTCCGGCACCCACACCACGTCGACGTTGGCGCCGAGCAAATCGCCATAAATCGCCTCGATTTTCGCGGCTTCACACAGCGGCAGGGTGATGTACAAGCGACGAATGTCATGCGCCTCGATCAGCTCCAACAACTGTTCCTGATCGCCGACAACGCGCGGTGCATCCGAACCCAGCGCCGACACATCGCCATTGCTGACCAAACCTACCAACGGCAGGTTTTCCAGTTGGCTGAGCTTCTTTGCCAGACCCAACGCCAGTTCGCCGGTACCGACGATCAGCGTCTTGTGCTCGCTTTTACGCGACCGTTGGTAGTACTTGGAAAACGCATGCAGCGGAGCGTACAGAAACGCCTGACCGAGGAAGCCATACACCGCCCAGCTCAGAATCACCTGCCGCGAAAACAGCTCATCGGCCTGGCAGACAAAGGCGATGCACGCCAGCGCCGCCATGGTCATCGACCAACCCATAAACAGTCGACCGAGACCGGTCAGGTAGTTGTCACGTTTGCGATAAACACCGCTAAACGTATAAGCCGGCACCGACGCCAGTACCGCCAGCGTTGCACACATCCGGTAGTAAAACGCGACCGTCCCGGTGTGTTGCTCGGCGAGTATGAACAGCAGCGTCACCACAAAGCCCTGTGCCAGCGCCCATTGGCCCCAAAAGGTCAGTCCCTTGAGGCCTGTGCTTCGATTGATACTTAAAGAAAGATCCATACGGTATCCCCAAAAGACGTCCATTCAGGTTTCAACAGTTGAAAACCGAGTTGTTATGCAGACTTATTGTTTTTGTTGTAACGAGTGTCCTGAGGTAACAACATCGATATGCCGAACTGTCGTCAGTCAATAGACTAAGTTATTGGCTGGAATGGTGTCTGACGAGTTCTAACAAGATGGCACAGTGCCAACTTTTTAATAATTAAATAGCAGGGTGTTAGAAAAGGTCGCAGAGCAGGGGGTGAATAAATGATGTTGTATTTGTTACTGTTGGAGGGTGGAGGCAGGGAGTGTTTAATTCAGGGAGGAGGATGAAGCCAAACAGAGTGCTCTTGTTGTTTTTGTAATCGCACTTTTGCCTGTTTGTTCTGTTCGTGGAAGTCTTGCGGGTTACGCGACGATTTCCTGAATCAGGCAATAACCGCGGTTTCTGACGGCACGAAACAGTCGCTCACCATTACTGGCGCTTTTGAATTTGTCTTGCAGGCGACTCAGGCACATTTCCAGGCCGCGATATTGTTCCGGTTCTCGACCGATGCTGAGAATCAGCTCGTCACGACTGACAACACGCTCTTCATGGCTGAGCATTTTCCTGACCAATGCTGTTTCCAGGCCCGTCAGGCTGATTTCGACACCTTCTTTGACCAGTGCACCCTGATCAGGGTCCAGATGCCAGGTTTCATTGCCAGGTAGTTCACCGTCAACGGCAGGCGGCATGTTGCGGGTTTCCCCGGTAATGGCCGGGACATTCTGGAAAGGATTAGCCGATTGTGCAGCGCGCCATTCGGACTCAAGCGTGGCCAATATTCGCTGAGTATCGTGTTCGATACTGCGCGGGGCGTTTTTACGATTGATGCCTGGATATGTGAACTCCATCACCATTGGAGCGGAAGAGGGTGAATCAACCCCTTCAAACGAATTGAAACGTTCACTGGACAGCATGCTCTCCAGTTCGCGTTGCGACGTTGTACTGTGAGTCACGACAACAAAATATTTCCTTGGGAGGGTTGTACTAGTTTCCATGTCTCTCTCCTGAATACATACCAAAATTGGCTAAAAGATAAATCGGCAGGCGAGCAATGACTTCCTCGGAAGTAATCGATAGGCAGGGTCTGGGCCCAAGATTGGCCCTCGATAAATTCCACTCGATCTGCTGCTATGTTATGGAGTTTTATTGTTATGGGTCGTGTTGTCGCGCTCATTCAATTGCTTGATTTCAAACAGGCGTGAAGCAGAACGGGAGCTATATGGTTGCATTAGACGATCCTTCGTACGTATGCAAATGGGATGGCTGCCCGAGAGTCAGGCAGTCGATATCAGACCCCGCAGCAGGCGATAACCATAGCCGCGAATGCTCTGAATCGCGTTTGTACCATACATGTCCTTGATTTTTCCACGCAAGCGACTGATCGACTTCTCCAGTGCTCGAGGGTCGTAGAAATTGGTGTTGAGGCCCATGATGCTGGCGATTTCATCATGGCTCAGAATGTGATTACTGGTTTGCGCAAAGGCTTCGAGAATCTTCATCTCGGCAAACGAGATATCGAGTTTCTTGCTGGTGCCCATCAGGCAGATACGGGTTGGATCAAGTGTCAGATCGATATCGCGTTGCCATTCTTCACTGTTGAAGAACTCGCCCAGCAACTCGGCGCCAGCGTCGGAAAGGGTATTGAGCTTGATACAAATATCCGCGCCAGCCAGATAATATTTGATCTTGTTGAAGGCGCCGCGACCGGTGATGACCGCGCAAATGATCGGTTTCAAGTTGTCGCTGCGCAGGTTCTCGACCAAGGCAAGATTGTCTTCGAGGGCCTGTGGGCTGTCGATAACCAGGAAGATCGCTCGATACGAACCAGACTGTTCATTCAACTGATATGAACTAGTGTACGCGCTGGCTTCGAGCGCCATATCAGTGCGTAAATGCTGGGCGACTAGCGCTTTGACATGTTCAGCCACGCCACGGGTACGACCCAAAGTAAGAACACCAGGTTCGTCATTTGTCGGGCGCGGACTACTGGTCGCTAAGTTCCCTGAGAGCATCATGCATTGACTCGAATTAAGTGCTGACATCGGGATGTTAAAGCACCGGTTCTCATCTGTGACTGACAATTGGTAACATTCACGCGTTTTTTAGACGTGGCTCCCGAGTTTTCTAACAATAATTAAGCATTTCAAGCTTTTAGTTGATTTTCTCGGGAAGGTGAACTACTGCTTAGATGGTGGCTATATGCAATGGTGCCACTATTTTGAGCTTATCGCGATGGCTTTGTCTATGTCTAATTGCCACTGTCTGGCCATCTCGGAATAATGTGATATTGATCACACTTTATTGTCAGAGCAACTTTTTTCTGCAAAAAGGCCTAAATATTTTCCGCGTAGTTCGTCAGCCGACGATTATTAACATGGCTTGAGTGTGGCAATTCATAAGACCTATTCTTCAAGATCAAAAGATCGCAGCCTTCGGCAGCTCCTACATTTGAAATGCATTCCCCTGTAGGAGCTGCCGAAGGCTGCGATCTTTTGATCTTCATAATGTGCCAATTGTGCAAACCCCTGAGTGTTATTACCCGGTCGCTCGCCACGAGCGCTCTGACGGAGGATTAATGGATTTCTGGACCCTTTTCCAGGTGTTGATATTAGGTGCGGTAGAAGGCCTGACCGAGTTCTTGCCGATCTCGAGTACCGGCCACCAGATTATCGTCGCCGACTTGCTGGAATTCGGCGGCGAACGCGCCATGGCGTTCAACATCATTATTCAACTGGGTGCCATTCTTGCCGTCGTCTGGGAGTTTCGACCGAAGATCTTCGACATCATCAAAGGCCTGCCCACCGAACGTAATGCCCAACGCTTCACCCTCAACTTGCTGATCGCCTTTCTGCCCGCCGTGGTCTTGGGTGTGTTATTCGCGGACGCAATCCACGAATACCTGTTTAACCCGATCACCGTCGCCGTCGCACTGGTCGTCGGCGGCATCATCATGTTGTGGGCCGAACAGCGCAGCCATGTGATCAGCGTCGAACACGTCGACGACATGCGCTGGTCCGACGCACTGAAAGTCGGTTTCGTACAATGCCTGGCGATGATTCCCGGCACCTCGCGCTCTGGCTCGACCATCATCGGCGGCCTGCTCTTCGGCCTGTCGCGCAAAGCCGCCACCGAGTTCTCGTTCTTCCTCGCCATGCCCACCATGGTCGGCGCCGCCGTGTACTCCGGCTACAAATACCGCGACCTGTTCCAGCCCAACGACCTGCCAGTCTTCGCCCTCGGCTTCGTCACCGCGTTCATCTTCGCGATGATCGCCGTGCGCGGCTTGCTCAAGTTTATTGCCAACCACAGCTACGCTGCGTTCGCCTGGTACCGGATCGCGTTTGGTTTGCTGATTCTGGCAACGTGGCTGTTTGGCTGGGTCAACTGGACCGCCGCAGCAGCCGCCTGATCACTGAGCGCTGATCAACGCCGCAATGGCGAGATCGTTTAACGCTGAATTCGGCGACTCCTGACGAAAGCGCTGCAAGGCCGAGGTGAAATACGCGGCCTGCAGCATGCCGTCGCTGGCCAGATAGAGTCGCGCGTCTTCTTGCTCCTCGGCGGAGTAAACACGCTTGTGACTGTCGGTCGTTTCCTGGCTGGACGAAATAGGTGCGAGGATCAAAGACACCAAAGTGAAGCCGGAAAACTGCGTCACCTCCCACGGCGTATCGGTACGGCCCATGCAAAAGCCATCGCAGTGCGCATAAACGTTGGAGGTGAAGCTGAACAAGGCGAGGAGGATGAAACGCTTGAAAGCAGAAAAAGTAAACGCGGGCATAAACAAAAGACATCCTGTCAGTACAACAAAACGCCGGGCAACGCTCATGCGTCGCCCGCACACTCAAACCATCAATCAACGACCTTCAAGCAACTCAGCCGCCTGATCCAGCAACGCCAGCGGATCCTTGGCCTTGTGAATATCCACCGACAACAACTGACGGAATTTCCGTGCCCCCGGGAACCCCGTGCCCAGGCCCAGCACATGCCGGGTGATGTGATGCATCGCACCACCGGCCTGCAAATGCTCGGCTATATAAGGACGCAACTGCGCCAACGCCTCAGCCCGACTGATCACCGGCGCCGAACTGCCGAACAACTGCTGATCCACCTCCGCCAGCAAATACGGATTGTGATAAGCCTCACGCCCCAACATCACACCGTCGAACGTCTGCAAATGCTCATGGCAAGCCTCCATCGTCTTGATCCCGCCATTCAGCACAATCTCCAACGCCGGAAAATCCGCCTTCAGCTGCGCCGCCACGTCATAGCGCAACGGCGGAATGTCACGATTCTCCTTCGGCGACAACCCCTCCAGAATCGCAATCCGCGCATGCACGGTAAAACTGGTGCACCCGGCATCGCGGACGGTGCCGACGAAATCACACAGCTCAGCGTAACTGTCCCGACCGTTGATGCCGATGCGGTGCTTTACCGTCACCGGGATTGTCACCGCGTCACGCATTGCCTTCACACAATCCGCCACTAACTGCGGGTGACCCATCAGGCACGCGCCGATCATGTTGTTTTGCACACGATCGCTTGGGCAGCCGACGTTTAGGTTCACCTCGTCGTAACCGTACTCCTGGGCCATGCGTGCGCAGGCGGCTAGGTCCAATGGAACGCTACCGCCCAACTGCAACGTGAGAGGATGCTCGGCTTCGTTGTGACGGAGGAAGCGTTCGTGATCTCCGTTGAGGAGCGCACCGGTGGTGACCATTTCGGTGTAGAGCAGGGCGTTCTTCGATAGGAGGCGTAGGAAGAAACGGCAATGGCGGTCGGTCCAATCCATCATTGGGGCGACGGAGAAACGGCGGGAGAGTGGGGCGGGTTGTAGAGGCATTTGGGGGAATCTGGATCAGAGGGGCGAAGGTGGGGGAGTTTATCAGGAATGAGCTGGGCAGAGCTTTACACACTGGGATTCATGTGTGCCCGGTCGATGATAGGCGGTGTTTAAGGTCGTATAAGTTGAGTGCTTTGCCCCAGAGTTGATTGCCCGGGTGGTCGCCGTGGCCGGACGCCGGACGCCGGACGCCGGACTGCGCGACGGCTTCCGTCTGCGCTACGCCGTCGACATCGAGGTGCTTGATGCCGACGATGAACCAGACCCAGCCATGCCGCCGCTTACTGGTGTTCCGTTACCGCTGCCCACCAGTGGCGAGGAAATGGGCATTTACGCCTTTCCGGAGGAGGGCACGCGGGTCGTGGTGCTTCGCCTACGGCCTGCCGAACAAGCCCAACATCCAATCGATCTTGCCGCATGGGCTGAGCATGCCGAAGGTGCCACAAAGGTGATCAGGTGTGGCAGCACAGCGCTTCCGTCCAGCAGCGTGTCGACGCCGACGGCAATTGGCTACGCCAAACCGAAGGCAAGATCCGTGATCAGGCGATCGAGCGTGAAGTGGAAGCCCTGGACAACCGCGAGCAGTTTCAGGGCCACAAGCAGACGATCGATGATCACTCGACCGAGAGGTGGGTGGTGAGAAATAGATCGAGGCGCTGGGCGCGCTCAAGCTAATGTCGGGTGGATCCGCGAGCCTGGCGGCGGTGGATGATCTGCACCAGGCGACAGGTCGTGATTTGAACCTTGTTGTGGGTCAGAAGCACAACGCCGCGGCGGGTGGCGATATGCATGAACGTATTGCAGGCTTGCGCGAGAGTCTGACGAGTGGCAGCCAAAGAATGCAGGCGCCGAAAAACTGGATCGGGTCTGAACTGTGAGTATATTTAAAATTATGTGCGATACGCTGAATCTACTTGAGTAAATGAATTTGCAGATATCAACTCATACTCATGGAACTACTCCTGTACCGTCTAATGCAGTAGTTTTTTGCAGCGCAAGCCGGCACTTCAGAAGCTATGAATGTACTAGTTGAATAAATTACTCTTTGAATGAATAGCCCGCGTCAAGTTTCAGAGGTTAAGTTGTCGATATCTCGCTTTATGTTGTTAAGGAGAATCTCAAGTTCTCCAGTCAGAAGCTTCATTCCATTCGCCGTCCCACCCATGCCTAGCTGATTGGCTTCTTGATCAACATAGAAAATATGGTAGTCATTTATTTTTCTCGCACCGGCCTCATCTATGGCTGCGCCGTCGGCGATAGCTTTGTTGACAAGTTTCTGAGTCGCAAAGCGTCCGGCATTGTAAACCGCTTGGCAATCCACGTTGTTGAGCTTGATCATTGTAATTAAGCCCTTTGTTCGCATATAGATACGCACAATTTTTGCAGAAACTGAAGGGTCAATATTCGCTAAGCAAGGCGGTGCTGAATCGTATATAGGAAAGGGGTTGTCACCTATTGGCAACATCATAATGTAGGGTGAGTCATCAGGTACTAATAGCAACCCCTTTCCGTACTCGTACATATAAATATCCCAAGCTGTTGTTAGCTCGGCTTTTATAAGTCGCAGCGTATTGCATGTTACCGCTCTTTCGTCATTTTTTGATTTTTGCGTAGCAAGTTCGTGTGCTCTTATCGTCGATTTACTTGTAGCTCTGGCACCAATATATGCAGCGACTAAGGCGATCGCGACCTCTTTAGAGAGTAGCCCGTCAAATAAGCTCGCTATGAAGTTCATAATGTCCAAAAGTCGCATAATGTCACCTGAGGTTTGTTGACCGTACTTCAATACCCATCGATCCCGAGCGTCTTCAATATAGGACGGCGGGGGTCGCCAAGCTTTTTTGAGATTTCAACAAAATAAGCTGCCACATTCAAATCTCTCTGATCGATGCCGCGCCAGAAGAAAGGTACATTTTGATTTTCGAGGCTTTCAATGAACGTAATATGTGTGAGACATATAAATATTCTCACGAAATTTGCCGGATTCTTAAAGTCGTTCTTTATCAAGTGTATTATTATATGACGATTAAAGCCATCAGCTTCACCGTAGCTAGGCTTGTACAGAACTTCTTTGAAGTACAGTCTGAATGCGTTAATTACATCGGACTGTGGACAGATATGGGTAAAAAAGTCTATCTCTAAAGTTTGGCTATAATCTTTTCCCGGGTACCACGCGTAGGTATCTACACGCCGCCTGCCCCACTGGACAATGATATCTCTAAGATGACGTTCAAACTTCTCCCCGCTAACGTTGTTCGGCGCAATGGTGAGGCGCGTGTTTTGAATATTTCTTAGGCCAGCTTCGAATACTGGAATTAAAGACATTATTGCAGCATGATCCATTCCAATGTAATAAGCCTCGATTGCCTCAAAGATGATCAGTCGATAGTCTTTTAGTGAATCGCTTGCTGAAAAAAATCTATTGAAATAAGCCGCCGCAATTTCCGGGGCGAGAAATTCGTTCAGCCATATATCTGCCGCTTCCTTAGGGTTTTTGGCACAGCTCATTTCATTTATGTCTTTGTTCAGCTGCCCCTCACCGATTATGTGAAGTGGCACAGGGAACGATAATGGCAGTGCTCTTTCCTGTGCACCGGTAGCTCGCCCCCACTTTTCGTTGTAATACTTTATTGGCCTTTCTGTGAGGAAGCAGAGACCTGCATCGGTAGAGATCTCAAACCCTGGTTTACCTATGTCTTTCTGGCAGACATCTACATCTTTATCTTCGTGCTTATTGAAGGCTGCGACTATTTGATCTTCTGTCAATTTGGGATAACTATTGAGTTTTTGCAGTATTTTTTCGTACTTCATTCCGTAATCCCTTAGACGAAGAAAGTATTTTTATGACTACGTTGCCGGTCACTCGAAACGGCACCACCATGATTGAGCGTAGGCACAACCATCAATGTACTCGATTCCGCTGATAACAAATCCTGTGATAGCCATTCCTGCAAGGGTGGTATTAAGCAGCGGCGGTAGCGGGTCAGGATCAAGCGGCATACCTATTTCAACGCGTGCGATGTCGGCTGCTCGGCCTAACTCATGGTACACAGTAGAGTTCACCATGACGTTGCCCCTGATCGTCGGATAGCGGCGTCGCTCTTTTGGATCAAGCGCGACACCACGTAAGCGCATAGGTGTAACCAGTACGTGCATGGCGCTTCCTGCTCTTCAGCGTCAAGGTCAAGTAGCGATTCGACCGCGTAGGCCAGCGCTGCATCCGCCAGCTCCAATAAGTCGCTGAGTTCGTCAGCATCGATCACATGGCCCTGGTGCAGTGCATGTGCTTGCCTAAGCAATGCTTTGTGATGGGCGCCGTGCATTGCGCAGCATGGTCCGCCACTGTGCTATCGCGGGTGGCCTCCGTGATTAACGTTGCTGCAGACTCTACATTCATCAGTCATGTCCACCTTACTAAGGTGCTGTATATATAAACAGTATATCGGTAGGCGTACCCATCAACATCAACGGAGCGACTCATGGCCACTGCCGACCGCTAGAGACATGCGCGTCTGGCTGGAGCGTTGCAGCTGATAGCCCTATGGAAAATCCTGCAGCCAAGAAAAAATCCGATGAAAAAGCACTTATCCCCCTTCCGCCGACGGGCTCTGCGTCTTTTTTTGTGCAAAAGCTGAGAGTTTGTAATGTGCGCGCGAACCTAGTTGTACTGGTGACTCTGAAAGACGGTACGTGATGGCACTGTTTGCAAGATTTTGTAGAGGAGTGCAGTACCTTTCTTCTGCACCGTTAAGCGGTACAAACGAGAGCGCCTCCTACAAGCCAAGCCCACGAAGGGAATCATCCTGAAAACAGGCGTTTCGTAGAATTTTGATTTTTCGACCGGTCGTATTTGGTAACGCCCATGACGTATTGAAATCACGAAAAAACGGGCCGAAAAGCCCGCACAGTAACGCTTTCAGGTCGTTAGTTCCTTTTCATAAATTGGCAGTCGCTGATGGTGATTTTTCGAACGACAGTGGTGTACCGATTTGTGCATTTCTCCTGGCGCAGCTCATATCTCAGAATCCACAAAGGCTATGTCGTCACCAAAGGGCACGCTGACATACGGAGTACCGTCCTCCATCGGCCACGGACAGATCTGTACCGTCCACAGGAGTCGCTCGACATGCCTGCTCAGCTCATAGATGTTGTCGACGGTGAACTCATTTTCGACGTCGTACAGATTGCGCAGGTCGCGCCCGAATAGCTCCAACCAGCGGGCCAACTCTAGAGTCTCCAAATCACTAGGTAGTGAGGATCCGGGGAAGACATCATGTGCAGATAAACCCTCCCTATGCCCTAGCCATTCTGCCGCATGGGTTAGAACAAATGCGATTCGCGGAAGCGCTATATTCAGCAATGTATCCATATCGCTATTTGTTCTATAAGCCAAACGAGCAGCCCTAATGGCTTCTTGCGCTGCAGCATAACTATCCTTCACCAAATCAGCATAACGCTTACCTGCACTTGGATCTGCAAATGCACTTTGACGTGCGCAAAAAAAGCTACTTGGAGCAGTAGATATGCTCGAAATGAGAAGTTTACTCACCGGGTCTATTGCTGTTCCTGAAGTTTGTTTTATTGTTGATTCGTAGCGAGTTGTGTGCAAGAGTTCTGATAGCATTGTTAAGAGTAGATGAATGGCATGTGAGCGGTCTTCGTCAATATCTGAAAGGAGGCTATAGGCAATAGTCGCATCAATGACTATATGATATTTCGGCTCGCTGTCTCGAATTACTTGAGCTACTTTTGCGACCGCTCTACCATAGTCTCGAGGTTGGCTTTCGTTTGCTTTTGAGGTTTTATTAGCGCCGTTTAAGCTTGCCAGTGCAGCGGGATAGTCTAGTGCGAAAGTTATTCCGTCCAGAATGGAAATAGGAATCCCGTGGCCTATTTCACGGATAATTGCCTTAATGATCTCAGCAAGTCTCAAAGCTATATCTGAGTTTCCAAAGTCTTTGAGCGTTAATGAGAATGAGGTTGATGAGCTATTATCCGTTTCGTAATAGGCAGGCTCAAATGGTGTAAAACTTTCTTTTTTGTTTTCGGAGGATAGTTGGAATCCCGAAAGTGCCTCGTTGACACTTGCATTAATGGTATTAATGGATCTTTGCCCAATCAACTGCGTTAGGTCTATCCCTTCTTCAGGTCTATGTGATATAAAAAAACGGTCGCAACAAGAAGCACTTTCCGCATTTAGCGCTTTTAAATCAATTAACTCATTTGTACCCTTCCTTCCGATCAGTAGCCGATCATGGGCCAGCGGAAGTATTACTAGCTCGATATTTTTCCGGCCAGTTAACAGCAGGGGTGTAAGTTCTTGTCCCTGCTCCCTGGCAAGTACAACGCAGTCAGGGAGTATTGCTCCCTTTACTTCCTCGGTCGACCAATTGAACTCAGCTAGTCTTTTCTCCCACTGAGTCTGATCACGAGTTTCCAGAGCTTTATTATGTGCGTCACGCACATGGTTTGATATTTCAGTTGAGAAGGTTTCTAGTTGTTGTGCTATCAGTGGCGCTGAGGTCTCAAAAAAAGCATTGAAGTTCTCGCGAGCTAAAAAGGAAACGAATCTACGTGCGAGAGGACGGGGAATCGACAGCGAGTCAAGTGGGGTGTTTTCTAAAGTCTCTTCGATTATTTTTTTGAAATTCGTTGCGTCGGCGAAGTTGTCCACATTGATATGATTGCGGACTATTTCTGGATCTGTAAATAGAGGGGCCGCTGCGTTGAAAACCTTTGACGCGCCCTGTTCGAATAGGGATCGTACGTGAGCAGTCCTCAGCATAAGATGCGTTGTTAAGCGTGCTGCAATTTTAGGGTCAATAGGAGTATTCACCGGTGCCGATTTCAATGCGGAAAAATCAACTAATAATTCAATTTCTATTTCGCTGATCAAGTCATCTAAAGTTTTTGACCCATCTGTTCGGATCTTAGAGTAGAAGCTTTCGCCTACTCCTATATCTTTTGTTCCTACTAATCGAGCTTTACTTTCGCGTCGGTGTAGCCAAGTTCGTTTAGCTGTGTGATCAGGGTCGTCTAAAAAACCGCGCTGGAGAAATTGAGGGATGTAGTGTTGACGTCTTCCAGCCATGATGATCTTCCGTTTTTCAATGTGGTGGTTTGAGCATGAGCGTTAAAGAATCTCACAGTCGGAAAGCAAAATAGGTTAGACATGCCCGGATTCATACGCTGCGGCCAAATACATCTTTGCTGAGCATGCATCATAACTTTCCCTTAAGTTTCGACTCCGTTAGTGCTTAATCTTTTTCCTTCAATTTAAGGCGTGCAAATTCTTGCTTTGTAAAGCCAGCATTCTCAGCTATGCGATCTAGGGCCGTTCTCGCATTGTCGCCAGCATCTGCAAAGCCTTGCCGCTCGGCCAACAACGTGAACTCCATTATCGCCGCTTCAAGTGCAATTTGAGTTTCATAAATTTTTTCGAGCGTGGCGGATAGGGAATATTCGATGCCCACACCTTCGACTCCATTCGGAAAGCTGAAAGCATAGCAGGGCGGATCGAGGGCTGATTTCAGGTCGAGGATGGGGAATGGGTAATTTTGGTAAGAAGGTGCAAAAATGGACTTATAGTTCTTGTAAACCGTAGCGTTGACGTATGCGACGGACAGTACTTCTAGAAGAACGATGTGCTCTCTGCGTTGGTGACAATATTTGGATCGTTTAGCGTGCTCGTAGAGCCCTTCCAACAGAAAAAGCCGCGTCTGTTTAAATGAAGTCTCTTGCTGCAGCCCTAAGCCTACACCACCTTGCGCCACCCCCTACACCTAAGACAGAATCCCCCGGCTTGTGCGTCTAGCCCGCAGGTTCTATCGTCCCTACGTCACTGAAAACCAGTGATCGGGTTTGGTAGCCCGTCTCCGTCAGAAGCACAAGACTACTGTCTTGCGAGGGCGTTTTTCGTCTTCGTTTTATGGTGGTCATGCGCGGGGCGTCTTCGGATGCGCCGGGGTTCCTGACGACCGGTCTACCAACCTGCGTATGGCCTCCACCCTTCGTTTGGTAGCGAGAGTGATGGCTCCTTTTCGTTTATCCGTCAGGAGTTACACCATGTTCAAACCAACACCGAATCCACCAGAAACCGACCCCGCATCCCCCTACGAATCCCTCAACTCCAAAAAACTCCACGAAGCCGCCGAACGCGCCCTCGATCACTACCTCCTTCCCGCCAATCACATCATGTCCAGCGTCAACGAACCCGAGCGCATGTACCTCGCCAATCCGAAGTACGACTCGGAGTCCCTGCTGGCCAATGCCAGTGAAACGCTGAGTTCTGCCTCGGAAATGCTCAACAACTTCGCCGCAGCATTAGAGCCCTCACACCGCAAAACTGCACTGGGCATCGCGCAGGTGGTGATGTTGGGTGAGTTGGCGGTGAATCAGGCGTTGGATAACGTTGAGGTTAAAGCTTAAATCCTATCCCGCTGTGGCGAGCGGCTTGACCGTCGCCACGGTGGGACTGGTCGCGCGCTGTGATCGAGAGGGATCACATTTCACTGCTCGTTGGTAACCGGGGCTATCGAGCACGGCAGCGCTCATTTTCGGTAATGCCTGGATATCTCTTTCCATATGTATTTGTATCGAAACTCAAGCCAGCGAATCAGCGGTTTGTCTAGCTGACGTCTGAAGCGGCTTCGTTTTCGGGCTTTCAATGTTTCTGCGATGTCAGCCTTCAATTGCTCCAGGTTGAACGCAGACCAAATCATCGGGATCACGGTCTCGAGATTCGTATGACACACCGGTGCCACTTCTTCATAGAGGATTCGCTTGATCTCTTTCGGATCGTAATCCTCGGTCTGGCGCGCGATGGATTCGTAGTCAACCTCATTGTCGACAAACGCGTCGGATAACGACCAATAGACATCGGAGCGCTGTTTTTCAGTCGCTGATGCCCAGCTTCGTGTGGTGGGGGCGGTGTCAGAGGAGGCTGGTTTTTCCATGTTCGACTTCCTGTCTTAATGGGGGCGAGCGTATCAAGCCTGAGCGACCGACGCCCCGAAACAATCTTTGGAATATCGATGGCAAGGTGGCGGCTCGGAGTGGATGGTCGAAATCAAGCCGTAAACCCCTTCTCCTCTGTGGCGTGCAGCCACTGCTCGCCGCAGAGGGGCTAGCGCCTGAATCCACATTTTCAGCCCCGTTTTACGCCAGTAGCGATGTGCCACAAACCGTGATGGCAATGCGTCATCACGCTGCTCAAAAAGTTCAACGATTATACAAAAATATAAAGTTGTACAAGTTTTCGCAAAATTAATAGCATCCCTCCAGACACCTTTGCTGAAACGATAAATCCAGCGTGCAGACGCTCTGTTTGCGACGTGACGGGTTTGTCTGCCGGTGCTCGCGTCGGGTTTGTTTTCGACGCTTCAACAGCATCGGCATTTGCATTTCAGGGACAGCTGGAGCGTCCCGTATTACGCCTTGGATGACGACCCCCGAATGTCTGGACGGTGACTGCGGTTGCCGGAGATCTATTTTTTTGTGCCCGGCGTTTCGCGTCTGGGCGTTTGAGGCTGAATATGGCAGTTGCATCGAATTTCCTGGGTGACATCAAGGTTTCCCGCAAGCTAGGAACCGGCTTCGGCATTCTTCTGCTGGCCGTTTTGGCGGTTGCCTTCATTGGCTATAACAGCAACAGCGTGCTGGTTGATCGTTTGAGTACGACGCGTCTGATCGGCACGTTGAATGACGCGACGCAAGATATGCGGCTGTCCGAGAAACAGTACGAAGCCGCCGCTGACGCAGCGTTCGCCGAGTCCTATAACGCTCAGCTGAATGTCTTGCAGGGTCTTGTGAGCAAGGCGCTGGACACGTTGACCCGTGCTGAGAACCAGCAAGCCCTGAAGGCTTTGCAAGCCACGATTGTTGCCTACGATCAGAAGGTCAAACGGTTGATCGCTGCCGATCAGTCGACCACGGATGCCCTGAAACCGCTGACGGCGCTGTCGGACAAGTACGCGCAAACTTTTGCCGGCATGCTTGAAGGCACCACGACCAGTGCACTGGCGTCTGCCGATGGCGAACGCGTTCGGGAGCTGCGCACGGTGGCCGATTTGCGCAATGGCATGACCACGTTTCGCCTGATGTTGCGTCGTTACATCGCGGTGCCCAACGACGTGAACAAAAAAATGATGATGGAGACCATCGATAGCTTCTTGAGTGATATCACCAAGGCGCGCACCAGCCTGCCGACGGCCCTGTCGAGCCAACTGGAGGAAGCGCACGCCGGCATGCGTCGTTATCGCGAAGTATTGGTGGAAGTGGCCGGGCTGTTTGAGCAGAAGCAGACCATGCGCGAGCAGGTCGACCAGGAAAGCAAGGCGATGGACAAGATCATGACTGGCCTGATGGACACCCAGCAGCGCCTTGCGCGTGAGGATCAGCATTCTGCCTTTATCCAGATGGCCGGATTGACTGTGTTGGCGCTGGTGATCGGGCTGTTTGCTTCGGTGGTCATCTCGCGCCAGATCACGGCGCCGCTGGCGCTGACGGTTGATCTGGCTCGACGTATAGCCAAAGGCGACCTGACGGTACAGGCCAAGTCAAACCGCAAAGATGAGTTGGGCGATCTGCAGAATGCGATGCAGGACATGGCGCAGAACCTGAACACGCTGGTGCAAGGTATCGGCAATGGCGTGACGCATATCTCCACCTCTGCGGAAAAGCTTTCGGCCATGAGCGAGCAGACCAGCGCGGGTGTGCGTCAGCAAAAAAGCGAAGTGGATCAAGTCGCCACGGCGATGCACGAAATGGCCTCGACCGTGCAGGAAGTGGCGCGTAACACCACCGATGCCTCCGCTGCCGCGACCCTGGCCGATCAGCAGGCGCGCCACGGCAGTACGGTGGTGAAGCAGGCGACGATGCAGATCAGCGAACTTGCTATGGCCATTGAAGAGTTGGGCGGTGCGATGAACGTGCTGACTCAGGACAGCGAGCAGATCGGCAAAGTCATCGATGTGATCAAAGCCGTCGCCGAGCAGACCAATCTGCTCGCGTTGAACGCCGCGATCGAAGCGGCGCGGGCGGGGGAGCAGGGCCGTGGTTTTGCCGTGGTGGCAGACGAAGTGCGCTCGCTGGCGCAGCGCACGCAGGACTCGACCAAGGAAATCGAAGCGCTGATCGTCACCCTGCAACAAGGCACGCAAGCGGCCGCGACGCTGATGGCTTCCAGCCGCGAGCGCACCCTCGATACGGTGGAGTTGGCGCAGAAGGCCGAATTGGCGATTACCGAGATCAACCAGTCCATCGGTACGATCCAGGAAATGAGCCTGCAGATCTCGGCCGCCGCCGAGCAGCAAAGTGCCGTGGCCGACGAAATCAACCGCAGTATTGTCAGTGTGCGTGATGTGGCTGATCAGTCGGCTGTCGCCAGCGAAGAAAGTGCGGCGGCGACCATTGAGTTGGCGTCACTGGGGCAGGACCTGCAGCGAATGACCGCGCATTTCCGCACCTGATCTTTTCAACTTGGCGCACGCGGTGCCTTCAACTGTTCAGGCGCCGCAGGGCTACAGTTATCGCCTCGTTTGCAGATAACCAAGGCCAGCAGCTGTTTTATTTATCGCCATGGAAGGTTGCACGCCGTCATCAGGTGGTTCATGACCGACTTTCCAAAATCATTCGCGTCTCCCGGAGGCTGCCAGGGCTGTAAGAACAAAGGCGTGCCGGACATGGATTTCGCCTTCGCTTTTCAGCCCATTGTGGATCTGCGTGATCAAACGACGTTTGCCCATGAAGCCTTGGTTCGTGGCGTGAACGGTGAAGGCGCCTTGTCTGTCCTGGAGCAGGTGGACGATCAAAACCGTTATCGATTCGATCAACTGTGTCGTGTGCGGGCGATTTCCACGGCGGCTGAGTTAGGCATGACGCAGTACCTGTCGATCAATTTTCTGCCGAATGCCGTTTACCGCCCGGAAGTGTGCATTCGCAGCACGCTGGAAGCGGCGCGCACTTACGGCTTTCCGCTGGAGCGGCTGATCTTCGAAGCCGTGGAAGGCGAGCACGTTGAAAGCAACAAGCATTTGATGAGCATCTTGCGTGAGTATCGTGAGTTTGGTTTCAAGACAGCGATCGACGACTTTGGCGCAGGCTATTCCGGCCTTAACTTGTTGGCGGATTTTCAACCGGACTTGATCAAGCTGGATATGGCGCTGATCCGCAATATTCACCGCGACCGGGTGCGCCAGACCATCGTGCGTAACGTGGTGAACATGTGCAGAGAGTTGGGCGTGGAGGTGATCGCCGAGGGCATAGAAGATGCTGAGGAAAGAGACTTTCTCGCCGATTGCGGCATTTATCTGATGCAGGGCTACTGGTTCGCCAGGCCTGCCTTCAAATCCATCGCGCAGATCCCGACAAGTGCGTGGCTGAAGCGATGATCGCTTTCAGCTCGCGCTGATCCGCTCGATAACTTGGCTCAGCGCCGTACGTTTGTTGAGCCATTCAGTGTTGGTAGTCCCCCTGTCGATGAGCAAAGTTTCATCTTGCCGTGTGTGGCGCAGGCCTAGGATGTTGGCACAAGATCATCGCTTTTTATCCCGAGGGAATCGTGCCATGCGCCTGAATGTCGTCAAAGTGCTGTTGGTTGCCGCAGCGATATCGGTGTTGAGTGCGTGTTCAGGCGCAGGTGGCTTGACCACTACCAGTTGTTTCTCCGGCGACTGTCAGTCGCCGGAGGGGCGCAACGCCAATACGTTGAAGTTCGGCGGCAACAGTATCGGCAGCAGTCTCAATCAGTACAGCTCCGGCATGTTGCATGACGATTAAGGATTACTGCGCGGCAGGTACGGCGATCCACTCGCTCAGGGTTTGCTGATATTTGCCGGTAACTTTGCTCAAGTGCAGCCACTGATCGACGTACAGTTTCCAGCTGATGTCATCGCGCGGCAGCAGATACGCCTTCTCGCCATATTGCATGTACTGATGCGGATTCACCGCGCACAAGCCCGGTTTGAGTTTCTGCTGATACAGCGCCTCCGAGGCGTCGGTGATCATCACGTCGGCCTTGTTGTCGAGCAGTTGCTGAAAGATCGTCACGTTGTCGTGCAGGGCCAGTTGCGCCTTGGGCAGGAAGGCGTGGACGAAGGCTTCGTTGGTGCCGCCGGCGGGTTCGACCAGGCGCACGTTGGGCTGGTTGATCTGTTCCACCGTCTGGTACTTGCTGACATCGGCGCAACGCACCAGCGGGATTTTGCCGTCAGTGTCGAGGGTGTTGCTGAAGTAGGCTTTTTTCTGCCGTTCGAGGGTGACCGAGATGCCGCCCATGCCGATGTCGCACTTGCCGGCCTGCATGTCCGGCATCAGGGTTTTCCAGGTGGTTTGCACCCATTCGACTTTGACCCCGAGGCTGTCGGCCAGTGAGCGGGCCATGGCGATGTCGATGCCTTCGAATTCGCCGTCGGTGCGTTTGAAGGTGTACGGCTTGTAGTCGCCGGTGGTGCACACGCGCAACTGGCCTTGTTGCTGGATGCTGTCGAGGTGCGAAGCGCTTGGCTCGGCGTGGGCGCCGGCGGCGACGCTCAGCAGGCCGCAGAGGATCATTGTGCTTTTTAGTGTTGTCATTGTGATCGGGCTTCCGGGAAGGACGGTGGCCCAGTGTAGTGAAAGGCTTTGTCGGGTGTCATCCCGGGTCCGGACTCAACGTGCCGAGCCACGCCACCAATGCAACGATCAGCAAGGCCATTGCCAGTTCAACCACCACGCTGCGTCTGAGCGCATTGGCCGCGATGGCATGCTGCCCATCGCGCAACGATTGTTGCAGGGACGGGCCAAGGTGAAAGCGGTTCAATGCCGCCAACACCAACATCCCGGCAAACAACACGACCTTGATCGCCAGCAGCATCCCGTAAGTGCCGAGCAACACGTCATCCAGCCTCGGCCCGACGATGAACAGGTAATTCACTGCACCGGTAATCGACAGTGTCAGTACGATCACCGCGCCAATCCATTCGAAGCGCTTGACCGAAACAACCAGCGAACGAATACGCGATTCATCGATCATTCCCCGCGCCATCAACACCAGCGCCAGCATCGCACCCAGCCATGCGCCCGCCGCGAGCAGGTGCAGAATGTCGCTGAGAAAATGCCAGAACCGCAGCGCGCCCTCGTCCATCGCCCCATGCCCGCTCCACGCGAGAGAGGCGAGGGCGACGGCGCCGGCCATCGATGCAAGCCCTGCGCCGGGCCTGATCAACACCACGATCAGCGCGCTCATCCGCAGCGCCCACGCCAGCCCGACGTCGGTTTCCAGCAACATCATCTGCAGATGCGGCCACAGCGCCGCGAACGTCGCTTCGCCGCTCATGGCGCGGGTCATCAACACCAGTCCGGCGCCTGACAACAGCGTCCCGATCAACGCCATCCCGCGCAACATCGGCCGAAACCGCAGCAGTGTCTCAGCGCTGTACAGCGCAAACAACGCCAGCCCGAACAACAGCAGCAAATCCACATACAACGCAAATCGCAGGAGGATGTTGATCAGTTCAGCCATCGCTCACTTCACTTTGAACGTGACATTGCCGGTGATCGGGTGCGTATCGCTAGACACCGCGCGCCATTGCACTTGGTAGGTGCCGGCGGGCAGCGGCGCGAGCGGGGTGATCAGCATGCTTTTCGGGTCGCTGCCGGCACTGACTCTGGCTTTCATCGGCATCGGTGAGTGGGCCATGCCGGGCATCTCGGTCATGACCAGTTTGGCGCCGGAGAACTGCGTCAACAGGTTCTCGGAAAAGTGCAGTTCTATCTTGCCGGGCGCGGCGCCGTCGGCACCTTCGGCGGGGGTCGACGAGAGCAGTTTCGGGTGGGCCTGGGCGAGGCTGCTCAGGAGCAAGCCGCTGGCGAGTGCAAGGGTGATGTTCAAGGTGCGCATGCAAGACCTCTGGGTTGTTTTCCAATGGGATTCAGAACCACATCCGCACGCCGAGGACGAGGCGCGCTTCGCTGCGATCCTCTCCTTCTTCGCGGGCGTAATCGGCGGTGTTGCCGTAGGTACGGTTCCACGTCACGCCGATGTAGGGGGCAAATTCGCGGCGGATTTCGTAACGCAGGCGCAGGCCCGCCTCGGTGTTGGCAAGCCCGGAACCGATGCCCCGTTGCGCATCGTTCTTGCCGTAGACGTTGACTTCGGCGGTGGGTTGCAGGATCAGGCGATTGGTCAGCAGGATGTCGTAGTCACCCTCGAACCGCAGCGCGCTCTGGCCGCCTTCACCGATAAACGCAGTGGCCTCGGCTTCGAAGTTGTACAGCGCCATGCCCTGCACACCGAACGCGGCCCAGGTCTGCGGCGCGCCGGGTTTGAAGTCCTGCCGCACGCCGCTGACCACGTCCCACCACGGTGATATTGCATGGCCCCAGAGCGCCTGAATCTCGGCGTCTTCAGTCTTGCCGTTGCTGCGTTCGCCTTCGGAGCGCAGCCACAGACGATCGATATCTCCACCGATCCAGCCGGACAGATCCCAGGCCAGCGCGCTGCCGTCATCGGTGTCCTGCCATTCGAGTTTGTCGGCAAGAAAGTAGCTGTTGATCGCGCTGTCGTGGACCTGATGGCCGCCGGGGCTGGTGAACACGGCGGCGCGGTCGGCGTCGGTCAGGGGCGGGATCGGCGTGCGGCTTTCGGTCGGCGCGGCGGGCTGCATCATGCTGTCGTCCATGCTTTGCAGTGCCGAGTGATCCATGCCGGACATCTGGCTGTGATCCATGCCCGGCATGTCGCTGGCGGCCATCGCCGAACTGCCGATCAGCAGCAAGGAAAATGCAGTGAGTCGAGTCATCAGCGGCCCCTTCATTCTTCCACCCGCACTTCGCGGAACATGCCCGTTTCCATGTGGTACAGCAGGTGGCAGTGATAGGCCCAGCGGCCGAGCGCATCGGCGGTCACGCGATAACTGCGGCGCGTGCCGGGCGGCATGTCGATGGTGTGTTTACGCACCTGGAACTCACCGTTTTCGTCTTCCAGATCGCTCCACATGCCGTGCAAGTGAATCGGGTGGGTCATCATCGTGTCGTTGACCAGCACCAGGCGAATGCGCTCGCCATACTTCAGGCGCAAGGGCTCGGCGTCGGCGAATTTGATGCCGTTGAACGACCAGGCGAATTTCTCCATATGCCCGGTCAGGTGCAGTTCAATCGTACGGCTCGGATCGCGGCCATCCGGGTCTTGGAAGCTGCTGCGCAGGTCGGCATAGGTCAGCACGCGACGGCCGTTGTTGCGCAGGCCGAGGCCGGGGTCGTCGAGTTTTGCCGCAGTGCTCATGGCTTGCATGTCCACCAGCGGATTGTCTTTTTCGCTGTCGGGATGGGACTGCATCGGGCCCATTGCCGAGTGGTCAATGGCGCTCATGTCCATTGAGCCGTGATCCATGCCGCCCATGCCCATGTCGTCCATGGTCACCAGCGGGCGAGGATCCTGATCCGGTACGGGTGCCGAGAGCCCGGCGCGAGTGGCGAGGGTGCCACGGGCAAAACCGGTTCGATCCATGGCCTGGGCAAACAACGTGTAAGCCTCGGCGTCCGGCTCGACGATCACGTCGTAGGTCTCGGCCACCGCGATACGCAATTCATCGACGCTGACCGGTTTGACGTGCAGACCATCAGCCGCCACCACAGTCATTTTCAGCCCGGGAATGCGCACGTCGAAATACGTCATGGCTGAGCCGTTGATCAGGCGCAGCCGCAGCTTTTCGCCGGGGCGGAACAGCCCGGTCCAGTTGTTATCCGGCGCGTGGCCGTTCATCAGGAAGGTGTAGGTGGCGCCACTGACGTCGGCGATGTCGGTGGGGTTCATCTTCATGTCTGCCCACATCTTGCGATCGGCGACGGTGGCGCCCCAGCCTTTCTCGCTGACGTCATCGAAGAAATCGCCGACGGTGCGTTTGTGGAAATTGTAGTAGTCGGATTGTTTTTTCAGGGTCTTCAGCAGGCTGGCCGGGTCTTCGTCGGTCCAGTCACTGAGCATCACCACGAACTCGCGGTCGTAGTGGAACGGCTCAGGCTCCCTGGCGTCGATCACCAGCGGCCCGTAGACGCCGGCCTGTTCCTGCAAACCGGAATGGCTGTGATACCAGTAGGTGCCGTTCTGTCGCACCTTGAATTGATAAACGTACACGCCACCCGGTTCGATGCCGTGAAAGCTCAGGCCCGGTACGCCGTCCATGTTCGCCGGCAGCAGAATGCCGTGCCAGTGAATCGAGGTGCTGGCGCTGAGCCGGTTACGCACCCGCAGCGTCACGGTGTCGCCTTCGCGCCAGCGCAGCAACGGGCCGGGCAGGCTGCCGTTGATGGTCATCGCCGTGCGTGGGCTGCCGGTGAAGTTGACCGGGGTTTCGCCGATGAACAACTCGAACTCGCTGCCGCTCAGTTCATGCAATTGACCGGGGGCATTCAGCGCCCAGACCGGCGTGCGCCACAAACCGAGGCCGCCAAGCAGACTGCCGGCGGCTAGGCCTTTGACGAAGGTGCGTCGTGAAGGGTTGGAAGGCATGCGCTGGAAATCCCCGTTTGACTCATGACGGGGAGGTTAACCAGCGCCAGCTTTCAGTTGGCTGAGTAGGGGATTACAGTTTTGACAGGTTCAGCCAATTGCTCAATACGGCGTTGGAGTTGGAAGACCTGTGGCGATAGGTGAATCGGCTTGAGAATGGCTGAGCGCAAGTGATCCCAGCCAACGACGTGTTCAGCACGCTGCTGCCAGCTGAGTATCGGCGCAAGCCCTGGACGCAACGGTTTCTGAGTGACCTTGCTATTACGTGTGGCGATGCACAAGCGGGTGTAGCGAGGCAGGTCATACAGGTTCAATCGCTGCAGGTCTCTGCTGCACAGCAGCAAGATGTCGCCAAAGGCGAACAATGGAAACGCCGTGACTTCGACCTTTTGTTTTTCATTGAGTCGGGTTTGCCACTGCCGGTTATCGACATCGCTCAGACTGATGTTTTCGTCGAGTATGAAACGCGCCGGCGGTTGACGGATGGCCAGTTTTCCAGCGGCTGCATAGGTGATGCTTGGCATCGCACTTGGCCATAGCAGTAGAAACCCGCAGAACAGCACCAACGCGGCTGCGAATCCATTGGTCATCCGCGTGTAGACATGACCTTTGCTGATGTAAAAAATGAAAACCGGGATGAGACTGAAAACGAGTGTGCCCAAGCAGAACGAGCCGACTACCACGAGTGCGTGAGGGGTGTCTTCGCCGACGTAGGTTGAAATAATCAGTAATGCCGGCAGCGACGCAAAAAACACGGCGAAGACGATGATCAGGCCGATAAAGATTCGAAAGCCGTTTTTCTTCCAGGCATTCATTCCCTTGGTGTTTTTGTTGAAAATCTTTCGAAAGGGTTTGCGAAGGAAAAGTGCGAAATAGGCGATTTCAGTAACCAGAAAAACGATCGCCATCGAACTCTCTGCACTGAATCTGTTTGAG
This sequence comes from Pseudomonas sp. rhizo66, assembly GCF_031931925.1. NCBI lineage: Bacteria > Pseudomonadati > Pseudomonadota > Gammaproteobacteria > Pseudomonadales > Pseudomonadaceae > Pseudomonas > Pseudomonas sp. rhizo66. The sequence goes on along the minus strand of NZ_JAUJWZ010000009.1, from coordinate 106,102 downwards.
AACATGAAAAGCAGAACAGTGAATGCACAAAAGCCCAGATAAAAGGGCACCAGCAACCAACTGGCAATCCGATTGTGTTTTTTGGGTACTTTTTCGAACATCGACACGGTGAGGCCGTAGAAGCAGGCGCTGCTGGAAAGGACGACCAGATAACCCAACATGATGGCTACAATCAGAAGTAGCCAGATGGCAAGCACCGACTTGGCATCGATACCGGCCAGGAAAAGATCCGTACGACCGATCGCGCGCGTATACGCATACAGCGCATAGATTGCCAAACCTGCACCAAGGAAGCCTAGAGTAACGGTGATCTGGCTCCAGTAATCAAGAATACGTTTCAAATTGCGCTTGAAGAACTGCGTAGACGTTGGTGCGGTTGAAGCATCCATGCGATCGGGATTTCCATCGGGTTTGATTGGTGGTTCTGTAACGACAAATGGCCAGATTTCTTTAGAAATCTGGCCATTTGTCCTTGTTCTTTGCTCAGGGCAAGAGGCTTTGTCAGTGATGGAGAGAGTCTAAAGTCCCAACCCTTCCTGCACCGCCAGCAACAGATTATTTTCGGTCAGCGCGATGGCATCCAGCTGCTGGCCTGTTTCAATCGACTGCACCCACCAATGGCTCTCACCGTGCTCATCTACGGTGCGCAGCAGATAGGTGTCCGTGGCTGACGGGATAATCTGCACCCGGCCTGCGCCATCCTCGGTAAACCGGGCAATGGGATCAAATGTCAGACTTTGATGATTGGCCTCGATCACCAGTTGGTCGATGGCGTAATCGTGGGGCTCACCATCGGGTGAGGTTTCGCAAACGTGGGTCGGATTGCGCCGAATCTTCAGGCCGACTTCGGTGACCGGCTGCAGCCACGCCTCGATGCGGTGGTACAAGTCGTACACCTGCGCCGGCCAGCAATCGATCTCCAGCGCGGCATCCGCGTGGGTGTGCCGGGTTTGCTTGAGTTTGGCGGCGAGTTCGTCTGCTTTACTCATTTCGGATCCCTTGGTTTGATGTCTGCCTGTTAATCGTAGACCTTTCAACGGCGTACGACGTTGCCTTGCGTCATGCGCCTGCAACACAAGCGTGTCGAAATCAGCGCTGGCCAAGTCGGGTCATGATCGAAAACCACGGACGCAGGCGTCCCAAGGAGCGGGTGGATGAAAAAGCTGTTTACAATTTTGGCAGTGATTGCGCTGACGGCCGGTAGCATCGGTTTGAGTTCGGCACGCCAATCGCAGTCGAGCAAGATCCAGGCGGAATCGGTGGCAGGGGTATTCGATTACTACCTGCTGACGCTGTCCTGGTCGCCGACCTTTTGCCTGACCCATAAAGATGACTCGCAGTGCACGGGCAAGGGCTACGGCTTTGTGCTGCACGGCTTGTGGCCGCAATACGCCAAGGGTGGCTGGCCGCAATCCTGCCCGCCGCTAACCACGCTGAATGCGGCGCAAACCAGCAAAGGCCTGACACTGTTCCCGACCAAAAAACTGCTCGACCACGAATGGGCCAAGCACGGCACCTGCAGCGGCCTCGGCGCGATGGGTTATCTGGATGAAGCGGACAAAGCCGTTGGCGCGGTGAAAATTCCGCAGGAGCTGCAACCGCTCAGCTCTTCGTATTACTTCGAAGCCCAGGAAATCGCTGACCTGTTCCGCAAGGCCAACCCGGGAATCCCGGCCGATGGCATTGCGGTCATTTGCAGCGGCCCGGAACTGTCGGAAGTGCGCGTGTGCATGGGCAAGGATTTGCAGTTCGGCGCCTGTGGCAAAGGCGTGAAGACCCAGTGCCGGGCGGGGGATATTCGCGTGCCGCCGTCGCGTTGAAGTGAGCGGTTTCCATGCATTGAAAAGGCGCCTGATCGGGCGCCTTTTTTCGCCTGAAGGTTTGAAGCGCCTGGAAAATTCCCGCATGCTTGCGCGCCCCAAAAGGATGACCCGCAACATTGCAAGGAGCTGTTCATGAGCGGAAAACCCGCCGCCCGCGTCACCGATCCAACCGCCTGCCCACTGCCGGGACATGGCACCAATCCCATAGCCAGTGGCTCGCCGAATGTGAATTTCGACGGTCTGGCGGCTGCGCGAATGACAGACAAATCTGCCTGCGGCAGCCCGATTAGCGGCGCTGTGGCTTCGACGGTGTTCATCAATGGCTTGAACGCCGCCACGTTGGACAGCACCGGTGGTCACGGCAATGTCGTCATCGGCGGTTCAGGCACGGTGATCATCGGTGACACGGTGACTGCGGCGCCCTTCAGTGGTTTGCTGCCGATGCCGGTGCATTTCACGGACAGGTTGAAACTGGTCAATGACGTGACCGGTGAGCCCATGCCTGATCATCCTTACGTTATTCAGCGCGCTGACGGGCGTCTGGAACATGGAGTGTCTGACGCGAACGGATTCACCCACCAAGTCAGCTCGCATCTGCCGGAAACCATCAAGTTGTTTTTGGAGGAGTAAGGCATGACTGCTGAAACGGTAACGTGCGCGAAGGGCAACAATTACAGGCTGCACAAGGAACATGCGCTGACAGACAAGAAAGATGTCAGTGACAAGCCTGTGCCAGTGGAGAGTACCAAGGCGATTGTGGTTTTTATCGGAGGTGCGGGAGATAAGGAGAGTTATTATTTTTCGGGGCCTTATGAAAACATCCAGGATGCACGACGTGCATTTGATAGGCGCACTGAGACATTAAAGGGACAAGGAAAATATAAATCGGAATGGTTGGGTTACAACGAAGTCAGAGGAAAGCAGGACATTCAACGGCACGTGCTAAGCCTTATTCCGTATAAAAGCTGTCCCGTCTATATCGTGGGCCATAGCCTCGGCGGCTGGAATGGTGCGCACCTGTCCAAAATAATGTCGGATTGGGGTTACAGGGTTCAGATGCTGATCACCCTGGATCCTGTGGGTGAAGGGGCTTTGGTTTGGCTGGGCTCAGACATTTATCGCGAACGTCCCACGCCAGTTTCGGTTGATTGGATCAATATCAAGGCAACACCTTCCAAGAGAGACCCATCAGACGGGGTCGCGGACTTCGGGGAAAAATGGATGATCTCCTGCGGACCGTCAATTAACGTAAATGTCGACACCAATCACGCTAACGCACTGGGATTGCTAAACGCCCCAATCGCTGATGGTAAATCTGCAAGTGACTTGTTGTTTGATTCAATCATGAAGGAGTTTTCGTGATGTATAGATTGTTCCTTTGTATGGTTCTGGCTGTCTGTTCGGGATGTGCAAAGGACCATTCACAGCCTCCGGCAAATTTGAGTTATGTGTCCGTAGATAGGTCGAGTTCCCTTTTATATGTCATCAAATATCAATCCGATGTGGATGTTTTGAACCTGTTTGGGCGGGGCGAAAGGCAAGGGATGGCTTCGGGGACATTGAGGTGCGCGTTTGCGGATGACCACGATTTTTCGGTTGGCAAAGCTATTCAGTTTTCTGCAGTGGGGCTTGTAGATTCTGATATACGCGAAAACGGCAACTCCGAATTCTCCTTTTCGACCAGTACATTTATCACTGAAACCTCCAGCGACCGAAGTACGGAGAGAGATCTGTCAGTGGCAGAACTGAACCACCTCCTTGCCAACAAACAACAAATCCCCTGCAAAGTCGTCGTCACCGCCTACGGCTACAAACCCTACTACTCAAACACCATGAACATTCCCGTCGCGGATCTGCTGCGGGAAATCAACAAACCCTGATAGCAGAGGCGGGTGGATTTCAGGCGAATCCCCCCGCATCCATCCCCAACTTCCCACGCAAAAACTCCACCAAGCCACGCTGCAGCCCGCTCAACACACCCTCACGGCTGACCAACGCCAATTCCGTCGGCGCCAGTTCCGGCAAATCCGTACACACCTGACCGCGATCCCGAAAATGCCGCCGTTTCCCGAGGTGATCGAAACCCTGCGTGAATTGAAAACCACGGTGTGATCGTTGCCGCCCCGACCATCGCCGAAGCCTGGGACGACCTCTATTACCTGGAGCGCGCCGCCCAGGTGCAACTGCTGGCGATGGCCACGCAACGCGAGCTGAAACCGGTGCCCCACGCCATTGCGCAGTGCGCTTGTGAGCAGATGCGCGAGGGCGATCCACAGAGTGCGCGGGCGCATCTGCACAGTGCGATGCGGCGCCTGGCCCTTCACAACTGACTAACCCTAAAGAGGCTATCGAAAATAAATCTGCGAACAGCGATCATCCAAATGCGCTGGGCGCCGATATACCTGGGCGGGAGCGGGGCGTTTGCCCCGTAGATTCCGGTGGGCTACGCTCACAAACATAAGGGTTCCCCGCTGGCGCCCTTGTCGTACCTGCCCAGGACTTGCTTTTGCCTATCCCCATTCACGATCCGTACCAAGCCCCCGGAGGCACCCTTAAACGCCTGCCGCTGCGCAAAGCGGCGGTGCTGTTTATCGTTGCGGTGGCGTTGTGCCTGTCCGGTTTGCTGTACCTGCAACTGGAGCAATCGCGGCGCCAGGATCTGGCCGTGGCGAAAGTGGCGTCGAGCAACCTGACCCGGGCGATGGCCCAGCAAGCTGAAGACACCTTCCTGGCTGCCGATCTGGTGATGACCAGCCTGGTCGACTGGATTCAGAATGACGGTTACGGCGCAGCGCAGAAGCCGCGTCTGCAGAAAACCTTCGCCCGGCGCGTGCAGCAACTGGAACAGTTGCACGGCATTTTTCTCTTCGACACCCAGGGCCAGTGGGTGATTACTTCGTTCCCCGATCTGCCCCATGGCAACGGCGTGGCGGATCGCGAGTATTTCAAGTTCCACCAGCAGAACGCCTCGACGCTGGCGCACATCGGCCCGGCGATTCGCAGCCGCGAGAACGGCGAGTGGGTCATCCCGATTTCCAAACGCGTCAATGATCACGCCGGTAATTTCCAGGGTGTGCTGATGGCAGGGATCAAGATGGCGTACTTCGACCGCTTCTTCGAAAGCTTCAGCCTCGACGATCAAGGCATCATGTTTCTCGGCTTGAGCGACGGCACCTTGCTTGCCCGCCGACCGTTTGATGAAAGCCTGATCGGGACGTCGCTGGCGCAGGGCCAGATCTATCAAACGTTGTTGCCGGAGGCGGCGGCCGGCACGGCGATGATCGATTCGGTGGTCGATGGCACTGTGCGGTTGTACGGCTATCGGCGCCTGTCGGCGTATCCTTTGGTAGTCTCGGCGGCGACGTCGCGCGACACGATTCTCAAGGGCTGGTACGAGCGCGCGTTCCAGTCGAGTTTGATAGTCGCGCTGGTGATTCTCGGCGTCGGCCTGTTTGGCTGGGTGTTCATTCATCAGGTGCGTGCCGGCGAACGGATCGAGAAAAACCTGCGCAAGGCCCAGCGCGCACTGGAGCAGATCGCGACCCACGACAGCCTGACCGGGCTGGCCAATCGACGTCTGTTCGAGCGATCCCTGGAGATCGAATTCGCCCGTGGCGCGCGGCAGGTGAGCCCCGTCAGTCTGATCATGCTCGATATCGATTTCTTCAAGCGCTACAACGATGCCTATGGCCACGTGGCCGGGGATCATTGTCTGACCCAGGTCGCTCAGGCGCTGCAGGCTTGCTGCCAGCGCAAGTCGGATCTGGCGGTGCGTTACGGTGGCGAGGAGTTTGCTGTGCTGTTGCCGGACACCGATATCAACGGTGCGCTGGCGATCGCCGGGCAGATTCGCCGCAGCGTGATCGACAAGCACATCATCCACAGCGGCTCGCCGACCGGGTATCTGACGGTGAGTCTGGGCTGCTATTCGTTTATCCCGAGCGGCAATGACAGCCTGGAAGTGTTTATCCAGCGCGCTGATGCGGCGTTGTATCAGGCAAAAAATGCCGGGCGCAATTGCGCGGCGGTGTTGTCGCTGGACAGTGAACCTGCCGAATTGATGCGCTCAGACCGCTAACCCAGAGCCTGGCACAAACCCTATGGGTGAGAGGGGATTGTGTGATTGTCGCAGGAACCTGTGGGAGCTGGCTTGCCAGCGATAAAGGTCGGTCAGTCAAGGAAGATGTTGACTGTGCTGACGCTATCGCTGGCAAGCCAGCTCCCACAGTGATTTTCATCAAGCCAAGGTTATGTGAATACCCATACAACCGAGGGTTTTCACCACGGGTGGCTCTTGTTCGTTCAGCCGCCAGTGCCACCGCCCGCACCGCCAGTCCCGCCACCCGCCGAACCGGTGCCGCCACCAGCCCCCGAGCCCGAACCGCTGGCCCCGCCATTGGTGCCAGTCCCGGAACCCATGCCCGAAGAACCGCTGCCACCGGAAGGCGCCCCTGGCGTGTTGTCGGGCGGCGTGGTTGTGCTGGTCGGTCCGCCGGATTTTGTGCCGGTAGCGTCAGCGCCGTCGTTGACGGCGAAGCTCGCGGTCGATGCCGTGGCCAGCAACCCGGCGAGGAATAACGAAGTGAGTTTGCGCGTGATCATGATCCGTCTCCACAAAGGGTCTGTACCTGACATTGGTCTGATGCGCCGAACCCTTGGTGCCGAATGGCTGACGAGCGGTCAGCGGGAGAACCGAGTGGCCTCCTGATCTTCGGCCATATTGGCTATTTGTCGAACCGGGTGGGAGGGCTAACGTAGCCACACATTCACTTGTTACCCGGAGCTACCATGCAACCTCGTGCCGATTTCTACACCGCTTCCCCTGACGCCCTGAAAGCAATGATGGCCCTGGAAACTGCCGTTTCGAAGCTGCCGCTGGAAAAGACCCTGATCGAACTGGTCAAGCTTCGTGCTTCGCAAATCAACGGCTGCGCCTTCTGCATCGACATGCACACCACTGATGCGATCAAGGGCGGTGAAACCCCGCGTCGCCTGTTCGCGGTGACCGCCTGGCGTGAAGCGCCGTTCTTCAGCGACCGCGAACGCGCCGCGCTGCTGTGGACCGAATCGCTGACGCAACTGAGCCTGACTCACGCCCCGGACGAAGATTACGACGTGGTTGCGGAGCAGTTCACGCCCAAAGAAATGGTCGACCTGACCGTGGCGATCAACACCATCAACAGCTGGAACCGTCTGGCGGTGGGCTTCCGCAAAATCCCGCAGGCTTAAGCTTCAACGCATAACCCCTGTGGGAGCGAGCAGGCTCGCTCCCACAGGGGGCAATGGGCATGGCGAGTTGCTCACTTGAGCCAGTGGCCCGGTGTGCTGCCAGTCATCGATTTAAAGAAGGCGATGAAGGCGCTGTCGCTGGCGAAACCCGATTCGAACGCGCAGTAACTCAGGCTGCGCCCGGTGGCGAGCAATTCCATCGCGCGCATCAAGCGCCACTGCTGGCGCCATTGCTGATAACTCATGCCGGTTTCGCGCTGGAAGATTCGCCCGATGGTGCGGCTGCTGGCGCCGATCTGTTGTTCCAGCACTTGCAGCTCCGGCGGCAGCCGTTCGGGCGTTTTCAGCAGTGGCGCCAGGCGTTTGTCCCGAGGTAATGGCAACAGCATCGGCTGCTGCGCCGCTTCAGCGATTTCGCTCAGGCACAGGCCGAGCAGGTGGGCGAGTTTGCCTTGCTGCCAATCGCTGGCGAAATCCGCCAGCGCCATCGGTTCCAGCACCGCACGCAACAACGGGCTGACTTCAATCACGCAAACCTGCTGCGGCAGTGCGCTGCACAGTTCGGCGATCAAGTAGATCGAGCGGTAATCGACGCTTTGCTGCATCACCGCGCGATGGCTGACACCCGGCGGAATCCACGCTGCCCGCGATGGCGGCAGCAGGCACAGTTGCTGCGCCAGGGTAATCCGCGTGCAGCCCTGGCGCGTGTACAGCAGTTGCCCGCGTTGATGGCGGTGCAGGCCGGAATCGTGATCGCCCAAGGTCGAGGCGATACCTATCACTGGCGCGTCATAGCGATCTGCATCAAACGTTGCGTGGGCGTCGAGCCAGGCCATGGGTTGTCCGATTTCAGCGATAAATTGGCAGGATCTGGATAATACGCCAGTCAGCGATTCTTAAACTCCTCGGCGGTTTATGAGAGGAGTGATGAAGGATGCACAACAGAAATTTCTTGCTACTGACGATTGCGCTGCTGATGTTCCCGCAAATCGCGCAAACCCTGTACAGCCCGGCGCTTGGTGATATCGGGCGGGTGTTTAACGTTGGCCCGCAAGCCGCCGCGCAGACGTTGTCGGTGTATTTCCTCGCGTTTGCCGTCGGGGTGGTGGTGTGGGGACGTTTGTGTGATCGCATCGGTCGACGCCCGGCGATGCTCGCCGGTTTGGCGATCTACGCCGCTGCCACACTTTTCGCTCTGCGGGTCAGCACGTTCAACGGCTTGTTATTGGCGCAGATGTTGGCGGCGTTCGGTGCGGCGGTAGGCTCGGTGGTCACCCAAACCGTGCTGCGTGATCGTTACAACGGCGTAGAACTGGCGCAGGTGTTTTCCCTGGTGGGCATCGCGCTGGCGGCCAGCCCGGCGCTCGGCTTGTTCAGCGGCGCCAGCCTGGTGCAGGCCTTCGGGTATCGCGGTGTGCTTGGCGCCTTGTTGTTATTGGCAACGCTGTTGTGGTTGTGGAGTTGGTACACCTTGGCGGAAACCCGGCCACAGCCAACTCTGCATGTCGGTCTGTTCGAAACCCTCGGGCGCATGCTGGGTGATCCGGGTATCTGGCGCTCGGCACTGTGGATCGCTTCCTTCAACGTGGCGCTGTTCAGCTATTACAGCCTGGCTCCGTTCATGTTCCAGCGATTGGGTGTGGACGCCAGTGTGTTCGGTTACAGCGGTGTGATCCTCGCACTGGGCTCAGGTTTTGGCGCATGGCTCAACCGACGTTTAATAACGGCCGGGATCAAGGCATTGCAGCTGATTCGTCTCGCGGCAGGCATCGCTTTGCTCGGTGGAGTAGGGGTGTGGTCGCTGCAAGGCAGTGTCGCGTTCGTACTGCCGATGCTGCTGGTGGTGTTGGCGTTTGGCCTGGCGATCCCGAACATTCTTGGTTCTGCCCTGACCGATTACGATGATCGGTTGGGCACCGCCGGGGCGTTGTTGGGCTTGATGTATTACCTGCTGATCGGCGCCGGGCTGATGCTCGCTGGCTGGTTTCAAGCCCTCGGGGAAACCCTGATAACGTGCAGCGCCGTGGCGTTGCTGCTGACAATAAAGCCAGGCAAAGCAATTGTTTAAGAAATGTAAGCGCTGTAGGAAGCGTCTTGCTTTTGTGTGGGATGGCTCCGACTATCACGATCATTGATGACATGGCATTACGCCATTTGATGATCGCAAGGAAGTTGCGTGCCGTTTCCGTTTTGCGCTGTTTTTCGTCGTTGTTCCACGCGTTGCCCGCTGCTGTCGGCCTTTGTGTTGAGTGTGTGTGTCTCCTCGATTGAAGCTGCCGAACCTGTCGCGCCGGGCCAGGAAGTGCTGCGCCAGCAGCAACAGCAACAACGCGATTTGCAACAACTGCAACTTGAGCAAAGAAAGCGGCAGTTGCAGCGCGGCGCGTTCGGCCCGGCGCCGGTCACCCCGGCCATACCGCCAACCGTCAGCGCCGATGAGCGTTGCTGGCCGCTGAGCGGTGCGCGCATCGGTGGCGTCACGCTGATCGACAGCGACAAACTCAACGCGCGGATCAAACCTCTGCTGACGCCGTGCATGGGCGTCGGCCAGATCAATCATCTGCTGGCGACCATCACCGCGATCTACGTCGACAAGGGTTACATCGCCAGCCGCCCATACTTGGTCAGCGCGCCGGCAGCGGGGCAGTCGCTGGATATCCGCATTGACGAAGGCTACATCGAGTCCATCGAACTGGCCGATCAGAGCTTGCCGGTGTCCCTCGGCGGGGCGTTTCCGAACATGCTCGGCGAGCCGTTGAACCTGCGCGATCTGGAGCAAGGCCTGGATCAATTGAATCGCCTGCGCTCGATTGATCTCACCGCCGACATCGCCCCTGGCAGCCAGCCCGGTGCTTCGCGGATCATCCTGCGTTCGCGCACCGCCGCGCATTCGCGCTGGGCCTTGAACGCGGGGTTCGACAACCTCGGCAGCGCCAGCACCGGACGGGATCGCGACACGGTCAGTCTGAGCTTCGACAGCCCGCTGCAACTCAACGACTTGTTGAGCCTCAGCGTCAGCGACACCCTTAATCAGGGTGACCGCTACAGCCGCAACGCCAGTCTGTATTACGCGATCCCTTACGGCTACTGGACCTACAGCGTGTTCGCCAGCCACGCCGAATACCGCGCGCCGTTCAAACTGCCGAGCGTGACCTTTCACAGCACCGGCATCACCGATCAACTCAGCCTGCGCGCCGACCGTGTGTTGTGGCGCGACCAGAGCCGTCAGCTCAGCGCCAACCTGCAACTGGCGCACAAGGATGTCGACAGCTACTTGCAAGACGTACGCCTCGGCATTCAGAGCCCGACCCTGACCGTGGCCGAGGCCGGACTCAATCTGTTCTGGCTCGACCGCGCGGTGTGGAACCTCGACGTCAATTACGCCCAAGGGCTGCGCTGGTTTGGCGCCGACGATGACTCGCGGCATCAGATCAACAACCTGCCCAAGGCGCAGTTTCGCAAGTACCGCGCCGGCCTCAGCCAGTGGCGCAATGGTCAGCTTGGCGCGCAGGTCTGGCAGTGGCAGAGCCAACTCAATGTGCAGTACAGCCCGGACCCGTTGCCGGCCATCGAACAGTTGCTCGGCACCGACGATTCGGCGGTGCGCGGCTATCGCGTCAGCAGTGCTTCCGGCGCCAGCGGCGCGATCTGGCGCAACACCTTGCGCTTGCCGCTGCGCAGTGAATGGCCGCTGCAGATCACCCCGCGCGTGGGCCTCGATCATGGCTGGATCAAGGCTGATCACGGTGCGCAGGGTCAACGCCTGAGTGGCGCCAGTGTCGGCCTGAATCTGGGCTGGAAGAACCTGCAAGTGGACGTCGATTACCAACGCGCCCTCAACACCACGAGCGGTTTGCAGCACGAGCCGCAAACCTGGCTGATGCGAGTCGGCCTGCAAATCTGAACAACGCAGTGAACAAACAGCCGTCGGAGCTGAGCGCGTCAGCCACGGCCAAGACTAAACGCGCGACGTGATGCCGTACTCACATGGAGACGTTTTTATGCCAGCACACACCTTTGCATTTCATCTTTCGCCTCGGGGCAAATTGCGCTGGGCGATTGCCAGCCTGTTCTTCGCCGTGCACCTGCCGAGCGCGCTCGCCGGCGGCGTCGTGGTCGCACCTGGCCCCGGCGGCACCGCGCAATTGCAGACCCAGGGCGGTGTGCCCATCGTCAACATCGTCGCGCCCAACGGTTCGGGCCTGTCGCACAACCAGTTCCTCGACTACAACGTCGACCGTCAGGGCTTGGTCCTGAACAACGCCTTGCAGGCCGGGCAATCGCAACTGGCCGGGCAATTGGCAGCCAACCCGCAACTGCAAGGTCAGGCGGCGAGCGTGATCCTCAACGAAGTGATCAGCCGCAATCCTTCGGCCATCAACGGTGCGCAGGAAATCTTCGGTCGTCCCGCCGATTACGTGCTGGCCAACCCCAACGGCATCTCGGTCAATGGCGGCAGCTTCATCAACACGCCGAATGCCAATCTGGTAGTCGGTCGCCCGGAATTGAATGACGGCAAACTGCAAAGTCTGAACAGCCGCGACGCCAGCGGTCAGTTGCAGATTCACAGCGGCGGTCTGCGTAACGGCGAAGGTTCGATCAACCTGATCGCGCCGCGTATCGACAGCCAGGGTGCGATCACCGCGCGCGATCAGTTGAATCTTACGGTCGGGCGCAATCAGGTCGACTACGCCAGCGGTCAGGTGAAAACCGTGGATCCAGCGGGCAACACCGCTGATCAACGCATCGACGCCAGCCTGTTCGGCGCGATGCAGGCCGGGCGCATCAATATTGTCAGCACCGCCGAAGGTGCCGGCGTGCGGGTGGGCGCGGTGCAAGTCGCCGGGCGTGACGGCGTGCAGATTCGTTCCGCCGGTGACTTGAGTATCAGCGGTGAAGCCGTGGCCAACAGCCTTGACGTGACCCGTGCCGGTATCCGTAGCAGTCAGGGCGATGTCGGCTTGCACAGCGGCAAGGATCTGACCTTGGCCGCTACTGACGTCAGCGCTCGCGACGTCACCGTCGAGGCGAAACGCAACCTGACTCTGTCCACGGTCGAAAGCCGCAAACTTCAGGAAAAGCGCGAAAACTGGAACAACAGCACCATCGGCATCACCTGGGAAACCTACGACCGTACTCAGACCGACAGCGAGTCGCGTCAGCACGGTAGCCAGATTATCGCCAGTCGCGACACCAGATTGTTGTCCGGTAAAGACACCGAACTGAAAGCCGCCAAGGTCGAAGCGACGAAGCATCTCGACGTGCACAGCGGCGGCGATCTGCGCTTGAGCGCCGCCACTGAAAGCCACACGCAAACCGATCAAGGCAACCACCGCAAACACCTGTGGAAAGCCGATTGGAACAGCAGCAGCGAAGAGCAGCGCAGTGTCACCAGCCAGTTGAAGGCCGGCAACATTGCCCTGCAAACCGCCGCGTTGTTGCGCTCCGAAGGCGCCGAGTTGAGCAGCGCCGGCGACGTGCAACTGGCCGGTAAGCAGGTGGAAATCACCACCGCCACAAGAACCGATCGCAGCAGCGACAACCGCTATTCCGGTGACCTGGTCGGCGGTGGTTTCTTCGGCAAGACCGGTGATGCCGACAAGGGCAAGACCCAGCATCAGGGCAGCAAGGTCAACGCCAGCGGCAAGTTGACCGTCAAGGCTGACGACGTGCGCATCAGCGGCAGCCAAGTGCGTGGCGGCACCGACGCCAGCGTGATCAGCGACAAGGGTTCGCTGGTGATCGACGGTGTGCAGGACACCTCGCACAGCAACAACCACGACAAGGACAGCAAATTCTTCGGCATCACCAAGGACGAATCGCGGCAGAACAGCCAGGACAGCAGCACCGTGCGCAGTGAACTGGTGTCCGACAGCAACCTCAAGCTCAAGAGTGCCAAGGACATCGAGGTGGCGGGCTCGACGGTCAAGGCTGACGGAGCACTGACGGCCGACGCAGCCGGTGACGTCAATGTGCATTCTGCGCAGAACACGTCTGACAGCAGTTCCACCACGCAAACCCGTGGCTTCGATGCGTACGCCAAAGAGCAAACGCCCGAGCAGTATCGCGCCGGGATTCACTACGAAGACAAGCAACAAACCGTGACCCGCAACGATGTCACCCAGCAAGGCTCCAGCCTCAGCGGCGGCAGTGTGCAGGTGAAGGCCGGCGGTGACGTCACGCTCAAAGGCGCGGAGGTCAAATCCACCGCCGGCGACACGACGTTGAGCGGCAAAAATGTCTCGTTGCTCGCCGAAGCGGACAGCCACAAAACCACCACCGACACCTCCAGCACCGGCGGTGGTTTCTACTACACCGGCGGCCTCGACCGCGCCGGCAGTGGCGTCGATTTCGCCCACGGCACGACGCAGGATTCGATCGGCAAAACCACCGCGCAAACCACTAGCGTGCAGAGCAACGGCGGCCTGACCATCAATGCCGACAAACTCGCCACCGAGGGCGCGCAGCTCAAGGCTGGCAACGGTCTGAATATTGCCGCCAACGAAGTCGACAACCGTGCGGCCAGCAACACTGACAGCAGCACGCATAAAGAGAGCAACTGGTCGGCGGATATCGGCGCTAACGTCGAGTACAAAGACATCGTTCGGCCGATCGCTGGCGCGGTCAAGGACGTGCTCAACGGCAAGGTGCCGGACAAGGACTCGCTGGCCAGTCTCGGTCAGCCGAATGTCGGTGTCGACGTTGCGGTCGGTCACGGCAGTGCCAGCAACACCGAGCAGAGCAGCAACGCCGTGGTCAGCCGTTTTGACGGCGGCTCCGTCGATGTGAAAACCACCGGCACGCTGCACGACCAAGGCACCCAATACAACGCCAGCGCCGGCCAAGTGAACATCAGCGCTGACCAACTGCTTGCCGACGCCGCGAGCAACACACACAACAGCAGTGCCAACGCGGTGGATGCCGAGGTCGACGTGCGCGTCTACACCAAGACCGGTGAAGACGTGAATGTCGCCGGCAGCGGCGCGGGTGGCAGCAGTGCGTCGAGCAAGGACAGCTCCAGCGCCGTGGTCGGCGCTTACGCCGGCAGCCAGGGGGTGAACATCAAGGTCGGCGGCGATGCGCAGTTCGAAGGCAGCCGTTTCGACGGCGGGCAGGGCGGTGTGAGCATCAAGACTGGAGGTGATCTGGCGCTGAATCAGGCCAATGACCGGCAGAGCAGCAATGACAGCAGCCTGCGCGGCAATGGCTCGCTGACGGTCGGCACCTTGCCGGGCACCGATGGCACCAACGTCGATCTCGGCGCCGGGTTCCAGCTCGATCACACCGGCAAGCAAAGCACTGACACCCAGGCCCATGTGGCGAGCATCAGCGGCAACGGCCCGGTGCAGTTCAGCGGCGGCGGCAATCAGGTTCTGCAAGGCACGAAAATCGACAGCGCTGGCACCATCGATCTGCACGCCGACGGCAAGCTCGATCTGCAAGCGGCCACCGACACCCACACCGCCACCGGCAGCAACCTCGGCGGCGGCTTGAAGGGCGGCGGCAGCAAAACCAGCAGCGAGAAGAGTCGCGATCAGGGCGGCAATCTGAGTGGCAACTTCAATATCGGTCGGGTCAACGAGGATTCGAAAACCCTTACCGGTGGTCAGCTCAGCAGCCAGACCGGCGTCGTGTTGAGCGGGGAATCGATTCACCTGCAAGGCACTCAGGTCGGCGCACCGAACGTCAGCATTGATGCGCAGAAGGGCGGCTATGTGCAGGAGTCGGCGCAGTCCACCGTGAACCGCAATAACTGGAATGTCGCGCTGAATGCCGGCGGTAACTTGAGCAGCAAAAAACCGACCGCCGAGGATGAAAAAGCGAGCAGCGATCACGGTTTCAATGCCGGGGCCAAGGTTGGCGTGGATTACCTGCAGGGCAGCACCCAGCAGAACAGCCAGATCAAGGCTGACAGCGTGGTGTTGAACAGCGCCGCGGATGCACAACTGGCGGGGGCGCGGATCGACGCTAAAGATGTCAGCGGCAAGGTCGCGGGTGATCTGACCGTTGCAAGCCGTCAGGATTCGAGCAACCACGCCAAGGTCGATGTCGATCTGGGGCTGACCGCGAAGAAAAATCCACCGAGCGACAAGGAAAAACTCGCCGGCACCGACTACAAACCGACACTGAAAGCGCAGGGCGAATATGCACACAAGGACAGCGTTGCGCAGGCGTCTGCGATCAGTGCCAGCCAGGGCGTGAACCTCGCAGTGGGCGGCGGCACGCAACTGACTGGCGCGCGGATTTTGGCAACGCAAGGCAAGGTTGATCTGGGGGACTCGAAGGTCGTCAGTACTGACCTGAACAACCTCGATTACAGTGTGACGGCCGGGTTGGAATTGCCACAGAAGAAGGAAGAAAACGCACCGAAGGTTTCCCTTGAAAACGGCAATCTGAAGGTCGGCCCCGTCACGCTGAGCGGGCATCTGAACGGCCAGTCCCTGCAAGCGGGGATCGACGAAAGAGGCTAAACCCGAAGGGTGGTGGTTGTGGCGCATCGTCATCCACCACCACCCCTGCGGGAGCGGGTCAGCCCGACTCTCACTCAAGCATGGTGAGCTCAAAAAGCAGCAGTGTTCATGACGTGCATCGGTGCCAGTTGCGAAGTTCAATTACACAGAATAGTGTGGCGACTCAGAGCAACTCCAGGGACAGGAACGTCACGATGGCAACGGAAACGGATTTCGCACTGCAGGAACAAATGATCGGCTGGCGTCGCTGGCTGCATCAACATCCGGAAGCGGGTTTTGCCGAGCGCAAGACCAGCGCTTTCATCGCAGAGATATTGCGCAGCTTTGATTTGCAACCGCATATCGGCATCGGCGGTACGGGTGTCGTCGCAACCATCGAAGGCGAGCGACCAGGTATCGAGATTGCACTGCGCGCCGACATGGATGCGCTGCCCATCCAGGAAGAAAACACCTTTGCCCATCGCTCAGTCCACGACGGCTGGATGCATGCCTGTGGCCACGACGGCCATAGCGCCATGCTGTTGGGCGCTGCCCGCCAATTGGCGGCAGATCGCAGTTTCGCCGGCAAAGTGCATCTGGTGTTTCAGCCGGCCGAGGAAATCGGCACGGGTGCGAAGGCGATGATGACGGCGGGTCTGTTCGAGAAATTCCGCGCTGAGTGCGTCTACGGTCTGCACAACTGGCCCGGTCTTGCGACCGGTCGATTCGTGGTTCACCACGGTGCGGCGATGGCGGGGGCGAGGCCGTTCGAAATGGTTGTCAGCGGTTGTGGTTGCCATGCGGCGATGCCTCACCAAGGCGCCGATCCGTTGCTGGCCGCGGCCCATTTGGTGACTGCGTTACAGAGCATCGTCTCGCGCAATATCGACCCTGCCGATGCGCTGGTTCTCAGTGTCACTCAGTTCCACGCCGGCGATACCCACAACATCGTTCCCGACACTGCACGGCTGGGCGGCACCATGCGTTACTTCCGCCGCGAGGCCGGCGAGATCGCATCGCGTCGAATGGCCGAGATGGTCGAGCAGTTGGCCGCCGGGATGGGGGTTCGAGCGTCGCTGAAGTTTTTCGAGTTCGGCTCGCCGCCGCTGATCAACAGCGCCGTGCATGCGGATCATTGCGTTGCTGCTGCCAGTGCTGTTGCGGGCCGCGAAAACGTGGGTACCGGGGTCGCACCGAGCATGACCGGGGAGGACTTCGCCTTCATGCTCGAGCGCAAACCCGGTGCCTACATCTGGATCGGCAATGGCTCGGCTGAAGGCGGCTGCTCGTTGCACAACCCGCGTTATGACTTCAATGACGAGATCATGCCACTGGGCGTTGCCTATTGGGTTGCGCTGGTCCGCCAACGCCTGCAGCCAGTCGAACGTTAACTGCCCACAAGTCCGGCCCTGAGGCGCAGCAGGGCCTGGCGCATGACCGGTTCCTGATGAACCAGTGCAATGCGCACGAACGCTTTTCCGGGGTTGGCACCCTTGGCGTCTTCATGACACAGGTAGCGACCAGGCATCACACGCAAACCCTGTTCGCTCCAGAGTCGGCGCGCGACCTCTTCACCATCGCCGACCGCCAGCCACAGGAAAAACCCGGCATCGGCGCGACGGTAATCGGGTACTGCGGTGAGGTACTCGTCGGCCAGATCCCAATTGCACTGCAGTGCCTGTAGCTGACGCTGCACATGAGTTTCATCGTGCCAGAGCGCTGCGCCCGCGCTGCACACCGGCCAGGCCAGTGAGACTCCGCAACTGCGGTTGAAGCCGGCATAAGCAGCGACGCTGGACGGATCGCCGGCAATGAAACCACTGCGCAAACCCGGTGCCGCCGAGCGCTTCGAGAGGCTGTGTAAAACCACGAACGGGCAGGGCGCAACCGCATCGGCTTCCACCAGGCTGAGATAGCCGGGGGGTGGTGAGTGCCGGACGAGATCGGTGTAGCACTCGTCGACCAATAACGTCGCCTGGGCGTGAAAGGCCATGTGGCTGAGGCTGATCAATGTGCTGGCAGGCAGTATGTTGCCCAGCGGATTGCCAGGGTTGCACAGCACCAGCGCCGCGATGCTGTCACCGGCCTGATCCAGTTGGTGGGCGAGACTGGCCAACAGGTCAGCGTCGTTCACGTCATAAAACAGTGCTTGCGCACCGGCGGCATCGGTGGCCGCGACATACGTCGGGTAAAACGGATTGGGCAGGACCACTACTGGTGCTTTTACGCCACGTGCCCGTGCACGGGTCACGGCGAGCGCGATGCAGGTGGCGACGGCCTGTTTGGTGCCCGGCGTAGGTTCGATGGCGATACGGTCTTCTTCGAGACAGGCTCGCACGCCGAAGCGACGTCGTAGCCAATCACTGTAGGCTTCACGCAATTGCGCAGTGCCGGACAGAGGCGGGTAGCGCGTCCACTGGTCGAGTTCGCACAGTGGCGCCAGCAGTGGTGTCGGATCCCCAAGCCGGGTTTCGCCCAGGTGCAGGGCGATGACCGGCTGCCCGGTCGCGGACGGCAGGTCATCCAGCAGGCTTTGCAGTCTGGCGAAGGCATTGCCTGCGGCGGTCATCGGCTTAGCTCTCTGACCAGATCGTTGAGCGAGGTTTTGGATCGGGTGCGCTCATCGACATATTTCACGATTACCGCACAGGCCAGGGATACTCCCGGCAATTTCGGGTCAGCGCGGTTACCGGCGATCACCACCGCATTGGCCGGGACTTCGCCGAAGCGCACGTCGCCGGTTTCGCGGTCGACGATCGGGGTCGAGGCGCCAAGGTAGACGCCCATGCCAATTACCGCACCGTTACGCACGATCACCCCCTCGGCGACCTCGCTGCGGGCACCGATGAACACGTTGTCCTCGATGACCACCGGATTGTTGCCGATCGGTTCGAGCACGCCGCCCAGACCCACGCCACCGGAAATATGGCAACGTGCGCCGACCTGCGCGCAGGAACCGACAGTCGACCAGGTATCGATCATGGTGCCTTCGCCGACATAAGCGCCGATGTTGATAAAGCAGGGCATCAGCACCGCACCCGGAGCGATGTACGCGCCCGCTCGGACCACCGCGCCGGGCACTACGCGGATACGTGCGTCGCGGAACGCGGCGTCATCCCAGTGCTCGAATTTGAGGGGTAGTTTGTCGTAGCTTTTCGGCCGCCATGGAGCGGTTTCGCCCACATGGTTTTCGCGGGTGAGGAACGACAGCAGGATGAGTTTTTTGACGAACGTATCGGCGACCCACTGGCCGTCTTCCAGGCGCGCTGCGCGCAGTTCACCACTTTCCAGTCTGGCGAGGCCGTCTTCGATGACTGGCACCAGCGCCAGCAGCTCGGCAGACGTTAGTTGCGAACGCCGTTCAAAGGCTTCTTCAATCAATGCACGGTTACTCATTTAACGATCCTTGTGAGGGTTGAAGACGTCGACGGGTTGCCATTGAACCGGGCCGGTATGGTCGTCGAAGGTTTCCGCGCGACGGATTTCCACGACATCGCCGTTGTCAGTCAACATCAGTTCTGCCGGGCGCAGCCGGCCGTTGTAGGTAAAACCCATGGCATGGCCGTGGGCGCCCGTGTCATGAATCAGCGCCAGGTCGCCGATGGCCGGCGTCGGCAAAGGGCGATCGATGGCGAACTTGTCGAAGTTTTCGCACAACGCGCCCACCACATCGAACACGCCTTCAGGGCGTTGGCTGGCGAAAGGTAAAGTCAGGTGGTGGTAGGCACCGTACAGTCCGGGACGCATCAGCGCGGACATCGAGGCGTCGAGACCGACGATTTCCCGGCCTTTGCTGCAGCGGTTGATTACCCGCGATACCAACACCCCATGCGGGCCGGTAATGAAACGGCCCAACTCCATCAGGAGTTTCGGCGTGTTACGCGGGAAGGCTTGCTTGAGCGCTTGTTTCAGCGCGGTGGCGTAGGCGTCCAGATCAAGTGCCTGGTCATCGGTGCGGTAAGGAATCCCCAGGCCCCCACCGATATTGATGTACTCGAATTCGATGGCGGCCTCGCGCGCTACACGTGCAGCCACTTCGATCACTTGCACACCGGCCTGCACCGCAGCCTCCAGTGACAGCTCATTCGCGCACATCATGCCGTGGATACCAAAACGTCGGGCACCCAGGTCATAGGCCTGGCGATAGCTTTGCACCAGATCGGCATCGGGCACGCCGAATTTCGATTGTTGTGCGTTGCCCATCTGTGATGAGCGGGCGATGACCCCATGAGGTGAAACGCGGAACCCGACAATCTCGGGCAAAGTCGCCACTCGGTCGAGCATGCTGCGGTCATCGAAGGTAATCAGGGCTCCGGCGTCGAGCGCCATCTGGTATTCGCCGAGCGCGGTATTGTTGGAGGTGAAGACAATGTCGTCGCCCCGCGCACCCAGTCGTTCGGCCAGCATCAGCTCGACCGGCGAGGAGCAATCCAGCCCGCTGCCCTCTTTGAGCAGCAGGGCCAGAATCGCTGGAGTGGGCAGCGCCTTGACCGCGAAGTACTGACGAAACGCGCTGTCGGCGAAAGCCTGCGCGACGCGTCGATGAGTCTGGACGATGGCGCGCTCATCGTAGAGATGAAAGGGCGTCGGGTAACGTGTCGTCAACTCATCAAGCAGGGGGAGCAAACGTCGGGCGAAGCTTTCGGATATTGGCACAGCAGGTTTCTCCTCGCGGCGCAGGGGGCGGACGGGTCAGGGCACCAGAGCGACGCACATGGTGCGATTGCGCAGGCCACTGATCGGGCGCGTGTAGGGAAAGTAGTACGACTCCTGGATCTCGAAGCCGGCTTCAATCAGTGCATCACGCAGGTAGTCCCTGGAAATGAACCAGAAACCATCGACCTTATCGTGGGCAGCAAACAGCGCCTCGGGATCGCGTGGCGAGTCATTGGAGAACACCAGAACCGTGCCGGAGTCCAGGTTCAGTTCCTTGAGCTTGTCGAAGGTCGGCTTGAGTTCCAGTTCGGGATGGAACAGGTGTCCCAGCAAGCCATCGGCGTAGACCGACTTGACCCCGGCGAGGGAGCCGGGCTCCAGCTTGAAAAAGTCGACCTTGTGCGCATCGACGCCTTTTTTGCGACTCAGGGTCACGGCTTCGTCGTTGAAGTCGATGGCCCTGACCTGACGCTTGGCCTCCACCAGATCGCCCTCGACAAATCCGTTGCCACAGCCAATGGAGAAAATCGTTGCACCTTCCTGGGTGAGCGATTTCAGCTTGAGACCCAAGTGCGAGCGATATTCCGGGCTGTAGGTAGACGGTGTAATCGAGTCGTTGAAGGCTCCACCCTGTTCCCAGATCTCATAGATGGTGGCGTTGCTGTCGCCAAACTTACGGTAGGTGCCGTAGTAATCTGTCACCTGTTGGAGGTCCTGCATCGGCTTCGTCATCTCTGTCTCTCCTTGTCTAGAGTCGGGCTTGCGCGCGAGTTGCGTCGCAGTCCGTGGGTACACGCACAGGCTCTTGCACGTATTCGATGGACTGCGCCGGCGCGTTGGCCAGCGCAGTAACCAGTGGCTGCAACGGCTGGGGCCGTGCGGGTCCGTAGCACTGGTAAAAGGCAACGGCCGCCGCAGGGTCGCCGCCGAGCAGGGCATCCGCCAGCACTCTGGCCAGCGAACGCAAACCGGCCAGCAGGGCACCGTGATCGACCACCAGTTGTGGATGCTGCGGGTCATCCTGGCGCAGCGTCAGGGCACCGAGCTGGACGAAGTACGACAGCTGCAGGTACATGCCGTCGCAATCGGGAAAAAGGCCAAGTCCGCGGTTGAGGTAGCGCAGGCATTCGCTCAGGTAATACTCAATCACCTGCTCGGGCGGAATCTGCAGGGCAGGCGCCCACACCTGGGCCAGAATGAGGATGCCGTAGACATCCGCTGCCACCTCTTGCAGCACCACCGATGCCCAGCGGTCGGCACTGTTCAGCGGGGTGTAATCGGTGGCCGGGCGATGGACGAAATGGCCCAGCTCATGGCTGAGCACGCCCAATGCAGGTATGCGTCGCAGGTGTTCGCCAGTCGGGTCATAGTGTTTGCCGGTCGACAGGAACTGCCGGGCCAGTGGTGCCGCCAAATGCTCGACCATGGCCGCGTGGGTATTGGCGAAATAGTAGGTTTTCTTGAACGGCGAACGTTTGACGCCTTCATCTTCGGGCAGGAAGTAGGCGATATGCTTGGGGTGCAGATTGCCTTCACCGGCCATGAAAAAAACATCGGTGGCGGCGAAGGCCGGCAACTCACCCAGGCGCAGGTTGGTGTGCAACTGCTTGAGGTAGGCGGGGATCTGATCCACCAGGCTCATGGCCAGTTCCACGTCCTCTTGTCGCGCTTGATTGCGTCGGCAGCCAAAGGCTGTCGGCAGCCCACCAAGTTGCTTGCCGTACCAGGTGGCAATCTGCCCGGCGACCAGGGAAACCTCTTCTTGCAGGCCGGCGAGGGTCTTGAGTATCTCGTCGTTGTAGCCGTGCTCAATGGCCTTTGTCCTGAGCTGTACAGCTTGGCGATCATGAGCTCGCTCGAGGTCGTTTTCCAGCGCACGCAGCGCTTGCGCCACGGCGCCGGGGTCGCTGAAACGGGTGCGTTCTGCCACGCCATGGAGCTTGGCGCTGCGCCATTGATCATCGACTGCGGTCTTCAGCGCCTCCAGTCGTTCTAGCCAGGCAGCGTCTTGACGAGGGTTAGCCGGCGCAAGATCAAGCAGAGTCAGGTTGTAGTTGCTCGCTGGCGGCCAGAAAGGACTGCGATAACCGCGGTAGGAGGTGGCCTTGGCAAGATTGCCCGAATAGTCGAACCGATTCACGCTCATTACTCCCTCTACGTATTGATGTACGGCAGCGCACACTCAGCCTGCAGACAGGCGCAAGTAAGCACGTACTCAGTAACTGGACGATGTTCCGGGCGGGCATGACTAATTATTCACGGCGCATGTCGGTAACAGCGCGCCAAGTGCGTTGATTAGTTAGGCTTTGCCTGGAATGACTGGCTGATCGAAAGCCGTGCTGGCACTAACGTCCAGGTGCAAAAGCAACTGGACGACGCAGCAATAAAGACGTGTAGAAGACTGGCAGATGAATATCCATATACATTCCTTGAGTCACATTCCATGTGAAGGTGTGGCACACAGGGCACCACGCTGCTTGCCGTGGAGCATAACAGCGAATTTTTTTTTACGACAAGTAGGAAGAATTAAAAAAAACTCAAAGAGATCAAGTAATCGCTTTGGCAAAACAAAAAACTCTTTAAATTTTATGCAGTTGGTTGCTGAATAATTTTTTGATTGATTTGTTTTGAACTCTCGGGACAGGCTGTGTTACGCGCGTCCTGATGATAAGGAGCGGAAAAATGGCAAATTAAGTTGTGCGCTTTTTTAGTGCGGCAATCTCTTTATTGTGTCGCTGCGCGCCGAAATGGTGCGCTTGCGAATGGCTTGGAGTTTGCGCAAATTACTTTGGGTAATAAGCACCTTCAATCAGGTTATTTGTCATTAACAAGGCACTTGTCAGGAATGTATTGCTTGAAGTAGCTTGTGCTCCGGCTGAACAGACATATTGAAATTCGAAACGTGCAATTGTTTTTGTCAGTCCGTGCGGCACATTGATCTACATGGAACAGGCTTCGTCAATAAAGGCGTGGCCCGTAGGTAATTCGACAAGGAGTGTTATATGAGCGGCATGGCCGGTTGGGTCGACCTGCGTCACGGTGTTGGGCAGCAAGCAAACATTCCTCGTTCGAAGGTCGCCGAAATTGTCTCGGCAATGGTCGTTGCAATGTCCGGGCGTGGACCGGACGGGCATGCGGTATGGCTGGGACCTGAGGTTGCATTGGGACATTGCCGTACAGTCACTTCGCATTATGACTGGGACGAGCAACCGTGGATTGGCGAGATTCACGGCGCCACCGTGGCAATCATGTACACCGGACAGTTGTACAACGCTCCACAGTTGCAGCAGCAACTCGCTGGTTTCGCCCCGGCACCCGATCGCTGGTCCTACGCTGAAATCATTCGCCGTGCCTATGCCCAGTGGGGAGTCGGGTTCGTCGAACGCCTCGAAGGCATGTTTGCCATAGCGATCTGGGACGGCCAGAAGCGCCAGTTATTGCTGGCGCGAGACCGCCTCGGCTTGCAACCGCTCTACTACACACTGAATGACGGCGGCATCATTTTTGGCAGCGTGCCTACCGCCATCAAAGCCCATCCCCAATTTACCGCCCGGCTGGACACCAGCGCGCTAGCGATCGTGCTTCAGCCGCGCATGGCGCTGCCCGGCGAAACCCCGTTGCAAGGCTTGCGCGAGTTGCCCCCCGCCAGTGTGCTGACCTTCGACGAACGTGGGCATGAATTGCATCGTTACTGGAAACTGGAAAGCGCCGCGCATACCGATGATTTCGAGCAGACCAAGGACCGCGTCCGCGAATTGCTGGAGGGCGTCGTGGCGCGCCAGTACGTGCATGACGTGCCTTGCGCGGCGATGTTGTCCGGTGGCATCGATTCCACGTCGGTCGCCGCGCTGGTCATGAAGCAACTGGCAAGCCAGGGGGGCGGCGCAGCACTCGATACCTTCTGCCTGAAGTTTGACAGTGACGAGGATGCCTTTACCTCCACCGAACTGCGGCCTGACATCGATGCACCCTTCGCCGCGCTGGCTGCCGAATACATGGGAACCCGTCACACGACACTCAGTGCCACCATGCAGGATCTGCTCGGTGTCATTCCGGCGACGCGCACGGCCCGCGGCCTGCCTGGCTGGGGGCAGTTCGATGCCTCAATGTACCTGCTGTTCGAACGCATGCGCGGCAATTGTTCCGTGGCGCTGACTGGCGAGGCTGCCGACGAGATCTTCGGCGGCTATCCTTATTATTTCAAACCCGAGCTGTTGGCCCGTCCTCAGTTCCCGTGGCTGGGCGATGGGCCGAAGCTGGCCCATTATCTGTCGCCGAGCCTGATCAGTGCACAGCGTGTGGCAGATGACGAACGTGCCCGTTATGACTATTGGCTGAGCCAGGTGCCGCGCCTGCCCGGCGAAAGCGGCGAGGCGGCGCGCATGCGCGAGGTGCTGTTCCTCGGCATGTCCGGCCCGTTGTCGGTGATTCTGGATCGCAAGGAACGCATGAGCATGTCGCAAGGCCTGGAAGTGCGTGTGCCATTCTGCGATCCGGAACTGATCCAGTACGTGTGGAACGTGCCGTGGGAAATGAAATCCCGTGGCGGCGTGAAAGGTTTGCTCAAGGCTGCCATGCACGACATCTTGCCGCCGACTACCTTGAACCGGAAGAAAAGCGCGTACCCGCATATTCAGGACTCTGAATATGACCGGGCACTGATCAGCGAAGCACGCTGGATTGCGACTGATCCCAAATCGCCGATTGCCTGGATGTTCGATACCCCGCGCCTCAGTGCACTGATCGAGCAGATCGCTGCGAACCAGCTCAATGCTTCGATGCTGCCGGGCGGCGCCAGTCCCGCGCATTTGCTGATCCAGTTGGTGGAGATGAATCGCTGGATCGTCGACAACGGTATCGCGGTGTAAGACACGGTCAGCACGGAAGTCTGACCCCATGAAGACCAAGGAGGCAGCATGCTTGAGTTAGTTCCTGTTACCGAATTTATCGGCACCGAAGTCCGTGGCATCGACGTTAACGCCAGGCTCAGTGACGACACGATCGAGGCGCTTTACAACGCCTGGATCAGCAGCACCATCCTGCTGTTTCGTGGCCAGTCGATGAGTCCCGATCAGCAACTGGCGTTCAGCCGCAATTTTGGTGAGCTGGTCAGCTATACCCGCTCGCAGTTCAGCGAACAGACCCAGCCGGAAATCCTCATCCTGTCGAACATCACCAAGGACGGAAAACTGATCGGCTCGCCGGTCAGCGGTCGGGTCTGGCACACCGACGGCCATTATCTGGACGTGCCGCCGGCCGGCTCGATGCTGCATGCACTGGAAATCCCGCCGGAAGGCGGCGACACGTGGTTCGCCAATATGTTTGCCGCCTATGAAGCATTGCCCGAAGCGGTCAAGGACCGTATCGAACACCTCAAGGTGGTGATCAGCCGGACTCAATCTCGGCCCTACAATTACCCTGACCGGCCCGCGCCATCTCCCCAGGAACTGGCTGAGTGGGTCGACGTGCCGCAGCCGTTGGTGCGTCGCCATGAAGTCAGTGGGCGCAAGGCGCTGTATGCCGGCGGCAATGTGCCGTGGCGGATCGAAGGCTTGCCGCTGGAGGAAAGTGCGCCCCTGGTGACGTTCCTGCAGGAGTTCTCGGTGCAGCCGCGATTCACCTATCGGCATCGCTGGACGCCGGGCGACATCATTCTTTGGGACAACCGCAGCGCCATGCACAAGGCCACGGTGTATGACGACAAATATCGTCGCCTGCTGCACCGCACCACCATCGGTGCACGCACCGCCGACAATCAGGACAGGAACCGACGGGCATGAGCGAGTATGACTACATCATCGTCGGCGCCGGCGCGGCTGGCTGCGTGTTGGCTGCACGTTTGAGTGAAGATCCGGCGATCAAGGTGCTGCTGCTGGAGGCGGGGGCCGAACGCCGCAGTCCATTGCTGTCGATCCCCGTCGGTGAAGTGCTGCTGATGGGGAATCCGAAATACGACTGGTGCTTCGAGACCCGCCCGGACCCGACGCTGGGTGGACGCCGTCTGCAGATTCCACGGGGGCGCCTGCTGGGCGGATCGAACCTGATCAACGGGATGATCTTTGTCCGGGGGCAGCGCGAGGACTATGACGAGTGGGCCAGTCAAGGCAACCCGGGCTGGACCTGGGACGAAGTGTTGCCGTACTTCAAGCGCCTGGAGTCGAGCGTGGACGTCGGCGGCGAGAGTCGTGGCCAGGACGGGCCGATTCATGTGGCATTGCCACGCGAATATGACGAGTTGTGCGATGCCTTTCTGGCAGCAGCCGGTGAAGCCGGGTATCGGCGCAATCGCGACTACAACAGCGGCGATCAGGAAGGCTTCGGCTATTACCAGGTCAACCATGATCAGGGCCGTCGTTCCTCGGCCTATGGCCGCTACCTGTTGCCGGCGCGCAAGCGGGCAAACCTGACGGTGATTACCGAGGCTGCGGTGCAAAAATTGCTTCTGGCAGGCAAGCGCTGCGTGGGTGTCGAGTACCTTAACGGTACGCTGCAATCGGCCACTGCCCGGCGTGAGGTGATCCTCAGTGCCGGCGTCATTCAGTCGCCGCAGCTGCTCGAATTGTCCGGCATTGGTGCGCCAGCGGTACTGGAAAAGGCCGGCGTACCGCTGCGGCATGCGCTGCCCGGCGTGGGTGAGAACTTCCGCGATCACTTCGCGTCCCGACTGAAATGGCGCATTCGCCAGAAGATCACTTTTAACGAACGCACCCGTGGCTTTGCGTTGTTCAAGGAAACGCTCAACTACGTTTTTCGCCGTCGCGGGGTGCTCAGTTTACCGATTGCTCTGGGCCATGGTTTCGTCAAATCGCGGGAAGAAGAGCCACGGCCAGACTTGCAGTTTCATTTCGCCCCGGCCAGTTACGGCCCTGGCTCCAGTCGTCGTCTGGACACCTTGCCTGGCATGACGGTGGGCCTGTATCCGTTGCGGCCCGAATCCACCGGCAGTATCCACATTTGCTCCAGTGACCCTGGCGTGGCACCGGTCATCGAGTCGCGCTTCCTTGAGCATGAGGACGATCGCCGGCGGATGATTGCGGGCATGCGCATCATCCGCGAGATTGCTGCGCAAGCGGCCCTGCAGCCCTACTGTGATCACGAGTTGTCCCCCGGCACTCAGGTCGCCAGCGATGAAGAGTTGCTGGCGTATGCCCGTACTCAGGGTGACACCTCTTATCACCCCGTGGGGACCTGCCGCATGGGCAACGATGAGCTGGCCGTGGTCGATCATCGGCTGCGCGTGCGCGGGCTCGACGGTTTGCGGGTGATCGACGCGTCGATCATGCCGACGATGGTGTCGGGCAATACCAACGCCGCTTCCCTGATGATCGGTGAAAAAGGTGCTGCCATGGTGCTGGAGGATTACGCATCGCCGCCGACCACCGGGCAGACGGGATACAGCATCGACGAGGGTGACCCCGAGGAATTGCAGACCGCCGAGCTGTTGCAACGCTCGGAGGATTACGCGCGCTCCCTGTACCCGGATGAAAGCGTGCACATGCTCGACGTCGCACAGCTCAAGGCTCCGGGGGTGAGCTTCGTGGTCGCCCGCGAGTTGCATAGCGGCGACGTGTTGGGTTGCGGTGCGGTGGTGGCGATCGGCGAAGGGCAGGCAGAACTCAAGCGCATGTTTGTCGCCGATAATGCCCGACGCCGTGGCGTGGGCGCGCGGTTGCTCAAGCGGCTTGAACAGCTCGCCCATCGCAATGGTGCCCGAACCTTGTTGCTGGAGACCGGGGTCAGCCAGCCGGAGGCCATCTCGCTCTACCGCCGCGCAGGCTTTCGCGATCGCGGCCCGTTCGCTGATTACCGGGAAGACCCGCTGAGTGTATTCATGGAGAAGACCGTCAATGAACAAGCCTGAAGTCAGCCTTTCCGGCATGGCCACGCCCGTCAGCCGCGGCGTGGTGCGGGCCGGCATTCTGTATGTGGCGGCGTTTCTGATACTGGCCAACGCCAACGCGGTGTTCTCGGGCAATCTGCTGCAGCAACTGCATCCGTTCACCTTTCTGTTCTGGAGCTTTGTGATCACCAGCGGCTTCTTTCTGTCGCGGTTGTTGCTGAGCTCCGGTACCAAAGGCCTGGCAATCGGTGCCGATGCCGCCGGCCCGCTGACCGTCCTGAACTTCACCAGCGCCCTGAACTGGATCGGCTACTTCTATGCTCTGCGCTACATCGAACCCGCCATCGTCAGCGCCATCATGGGCGGGCTTGGGCCGGTGAGTACGATTCTGCTGGAGCGTATCGTTCGGCGGCGTCAGTTGCCGCTTTACACCTATGCGGTCGCGGCGGGCATTCTTTCCGGCACAGCGTTGCTGGCGTGGGCGTCACTGGTGGGGTTGGCGGGCATTCGCCCGATCAACTTCAGCGACACCGTTATCGGCCTCGCCGCCGCAGCGGCGGGCGGAGCATCCCAAGCGCTGAACACCATCGCGACCAAACAACTGGGCGAGCGCAGTTGGACTGCCACTCGGATCATGGCGCATCGGTTCTACCTGCTGATCATCGTCGCGGCAATGCTTGCCTGGAGCGGTCCCGGCTTCGCGTTTGCCTCAAGTACGCAATTGGGGGGGCTGGCCATTGCGACGCTGCTCGGGGTCATCATTCCGTTGTGGCTGCTGCAGCGCGGCATTCTGCTTTCTGAACCCTTTACCGTGGCGGCGTTGTTGGCGTGGGCGCCGTTGCTCACTTACGTCTTTCAAGTATTCGATGCCCGAATTCAGTGGTCGATGACCTCTGCTTTGGGCTGTTCCGTGATCGCTCTGGTTACGGTGTTTGGCACATGGATGAAATTCAAGGGAGACAGCAAATGACACAAGCCAAGGAAAAAATCCTCGTTGTAGTCGATGGTTATTCGTCCGGCTCACAGTTGCCGACACTGATGGCCGAGTCCGGCTGGAAGTGCATTCACGTGAGCAGTTCGCCCAATCCGCCGGAGTACTATCTGCGCACCTACCACAAGGACGAATACATAGCGCACTTCGAGTACCACGGTGATATCCAGCGCCTGGCCGATGAGATCAATGCCTTGCACCCGAGCGCCGTGCTGCCGGGCACCGAAAGCGGGGTGATTGTCGCTGACCTGCTCGCCGCAGCCTTGCAACTGCCGGGCAACGATCCGTCCACCAGCCTGGCACGCCGCGACAAATACACCATGCACGAGCGCCTCAAGGCCGCCGGCCTGCGCAGCATGGATCACTATCTGGCCCGCGACCGCGATGCGCTGAGTCAGTGGGCCGCCAGTGGCAGCTGGCCGGTGGTCATCAAGCCCCAGGCCAGTGCCGGGACCGACTCGGTGACTTTCTGCGCCGATCAAGGTGAACTCGTCGCCAGTTTCGACAAGCTCTTCGGCACCGTCAACCAATTGGGCGAGCGCAATGATGCGGTGCTGGCGCAGCGCCTGCTGGTAGGGCCGGAGTATTTCATCAATGGCGTCAGCGGCCATGGCAAGCATGTGATCACCGAGATCTGGCGCGCCGACAAGCTGCCGGCACCGGACGGTGGCTGGATCTATGACCGTGCCGTGCTGTTCGACCCGACGTCGCCCGAAATGAAGGAAATTGTCGAGTACGTTCACGGCGTACTGAATGCTTTGGGTATCCGCTACGGTGCCAACCACACCGAGTTGATCGTGACCGAGGCAGGCCCGACCTTGATCGAATGTGCCTCGCGTCTGTCCGGGGGGCTCAATCGTCCGGCGGCCAACTATGCGGTCGGCGCCAGTCAGCTGGATCTGGTGGGCAAGCTGGTCAGGGAAGGGGAGTCGGCCATCGACTCCATCGTCGATGCGCAGCAGGGTCACCATTACCCGCTGTGGCAGGTGCAGTTCATCTCCAGCCAGGAAGGTGTTGTCACTCGTTCCTCCTACGATGAGTTGCTCAAGACCCTCAAGAGCAAAGCCTGGCTGCAGCGTGCGCCGAAAGAAGGCGACGCCGTGGTCAAGACGGTCGACTTGTTTTCCAGCCCCGGCATCGTCTTCATGAGCCATGCCGACAGCAATGTACTCCATGACGACTATCAGACCGTCCGCGAATGGGAGCGCACCTCGCGCCTGTTCAGCGTGCAGTAAGCCTGCGGGAGTGACCGTGCACCAGGCCTGAACGGGTCTGGTGCTTATCCGCACCCAAGCATTTCGTGCGCGCGGGCCTGCGCGTCTACGTCTGGAAGAGCATCGCCATGAAGCATACGGATTCGCCGCGGCAGCAGCGCAGGATACTGCTGGCTGTAGGAATAGGCACGACCCTGGAATGGTTCGATTTCACCTTGTTCGCGATCTTTTCCCTGCACATCGCCAAGACTTTTTTTCCCGCCCAGGATCAACTGATGTCACTGTTGGCGACCTTCGTCACCCTGGCGGTGGGCTTTGTGGCGCGACCGCTTGGCGCGTTTCTCATCGGCCGCTACGCCGATCGCCACGGGCGCAAGAAAGCGCTGATCCTGACCATGAACATGATGGCATTCGGCACTGTGCTGATTGCTTTTTGTCCTGGCTACAGCGTGCTGGGCTATGGCGCCACGGTGCTGCTGGTGGCGGCGCGGATTGTTCAAGGGCTGGCGGCGGGTGGCGAGATTGGCAGCGCGCTGGCCTACTTGTGCGAATCGGCACCGGCCTCGCGGCGAGGCTTTTTCACCTCGATCCAGCAGGTGGCACAAGCCGGCTCGTTTTTATTGTGTGGCCTGTTCGCGAGCATTCTGGCGACCGCTTTGACGCCTGAGCAACTGGGTAGTTGGGGTTGGCGTGTGCCGTTTGTCCTGGGGGTACTGATCTACTTCGTCGGTGTATATGTGCGTCGCACCATCGACGAAAGCAGTGCATTTCAGGCACATGCCCGACAGGGTATCGAAGTACCGGCGAAAGAAATCCTCCAGCACTGGCGCAGCCTTGTGCTGGGTATTGCATTCGTTGCCCTGTGGACGGTGTGCACCCAGTTGATCAACTTCATGCCGGCTTACGCCCAAGCCATGCTCAATCTAGACGCCGGCAAGGCTTATTACGGCATCACCCTGGTCGGTTTCATCACTTTGCTCAGTCCACTGGGCGGTTGGTTGTCGGATCGTTGGGGGCGTTACAACGTCATGCTGCTCGGGGCGTTGGGGGTGTTGCTGCTTGCGTATCCGGCATTCCTGGCGCTCAAGCAAAATCCGCAGGACAGCGGATTGATGCTGTTGCAGGCGGGTCTCGCGATGCTGATGGTGCTGTACGCCGGACCGGCATCGGCGGCGTTGGCGGAGTTATTCCCGGTGGCCGTGCGCTCGACCGGCATCAGCGTGGCCTACGCCAGTTCGGTGGTGCTGTTCGGCAGTTTTACCCCGACGCTGGTGACCTTGCTGTATCGCCACACCGGTGATCCGATGATGGCGGCGTACTACCTGCTAGCGGCGGCGCTGGTGAGCTTTGTCGCGTTGATGGTTGCACGTCAGCGACAGGCTGCAAACACCGCTCGGGATTTTCACGACCAGGCCGCTTGAAATTGACAGATCGTTCAAAGCCTCTTGCCTTTTTGGAAGAGGCTTTTTGGGTTTGGCGATAACGATCGGTCGACTTCGTCGGTACCGCAAGGAATGCATTGCTTCGCCTTAATACGAAGCATTACTATTCACGCCCCTTTCCTCAACATGCCGTCCAAACCCCCATGCGTCCCCGCAGACCCGGCTTTTTCGAGCACTACGAAGAGTTGATCGGCACCTGGACTCGTCGCCTGCGCAATCGCGCGCAGGCCGAGGATCTGGCGCACGATACCTTTGTGCGCGTGCTTGAGTCGGATTCGGCGGCGGTGCAGCAGCCACGGGCGTATTTGCACCAGACCGCGCGCAATATTGCGGTCGACGGCTATCGGCGGGAGGATCGGCGCGGCGTTATGGAGTCGGAGGCTGTCGATCACAGTGTGTCGTCGTCCGGCGACCCGGAGCATTACATGCATGCGATCCAGTTGGCCGACTCCATCGAGCGGGCGCTCGGCGAGCTGCCGGTCAATTGCCGCAAGATCTTTGTCTGGCAGAAGATCGAAGGCCTGACCCAGGCCGAAATCGCCGAACGCCTGGGGCTGTCCAAGAACATGGTCGAAAAGTATATGATCCGCACCCTGCGCCATTTGCGTGATCGACTGGACGGTTTGCAATCGTGAATGTGCATCATGGCAAAAAGATCGCAGCCTTCGGCAGCTCCTACAGGGGGCTGTGTGTCTTTATATTCCCGGCCAAACAGGACATTCCATGATGGATACGCGTGCTTGCGCGTGCGGGCAAACAACGGTGCGCGATGACGCGGCTCGCTGGTTTGTGCGATTGCAGGAGCCGGCCGTCAGTGTCGACGAGCAGCAGCGCTTCGACGCCTGGCTGAATGAACATCCGCAGCACCGTGACGAATTCCAGTTGCTGCAGGGCTTGTGGTCGGCCGCCGATTTGCTCCCGGCGCCGCGCCTCAAAGCCCTTGTTGAAACCGCGCCGAGGCGCCGCAAACGTGGTCCGTTGCTGTGTTATGCCGTGGCTGCCAGTGTGCTGGCGGTGGCGCTCGGGCTGGGCTTGTTCAGTGGTTTGAATCATCCGGGCGGCTACCGCGCCGAGTTCGTCACGGCGCTGGGCGAGCGCAAACATGTGGCGCTGCCGGACGGTTCGGTGATCGATCTGAACAGCCGCAGCCGCTTGCTGGTGCGCTTTGAACAGGATCGGCGCCTGATCGAGTTAAGTGAAGGTGAGGCGATGTTCAGCGTCGCGCACGACACTTCGCGACCGTTCGTGGTCGAGGCCGGCAGTGGCAAGGTCACGGTCACCGGCACGCGTTTCGATGTGCGCCGCGATGTCACGCAAACCCGCGTGGCGGTGGAGCAGGGCACGGTGAACGTGCAGGGCCGCGATGCGCCGGAGAGTCAGTTCATCAGCCTGACCGCCGGTCTCGGCACTGATGTCGATGCGCAAGGCAAAGTCGCCGCAGCCTATGCGGTCAACCCGGCGCAGCTGACGGCGTGGCGCAGCGGCAAACTGGTGTTCAACAACGCCAGCCTCAGTGAAGTCGCCGCCGAAGTCTCGCGTTATCGCGAGAAACCGTTGACCGTGGCCAATCCGAGCGTGGCCGGTTTGCGCCTGACCAGCGTGTTTAACGCCGACAACACAGATGCTTTGCTCAAAGCCTTGCCGAGCATCCTGCCGGTGGCCGTTCGCACCCTCGCCGATGGCAGTCAGGAAATAATCGCAAAATAAAATTCAGGTTTTTTTCGAGTTCATCGTCTTCCTGTTCAACTGCAACTGGTTTGCATTAACAGCCGCACACTCTTGCGATCCACAGGACTACGTACGACGTGAACAAACCCACTGCCAACAACAAAAAATCCCCTTGGCTGCCGCTGGCCCTCGCGCTGGCGGTCAACGCTGCCGTGCCGCTGACGTTCGCCGCTGAAGCCATTCATATCCGTGCGCAGCCACTGGGGCAGGCCCTGAGCGAACTGGGCCAGCAGACATCGCTGCAAGTATTTTTCAGCCCGGATCTGGTCGCCGGCAAACAGGCGCCGGCAGTCGACGGTGATATCTCGCCGGAGCAGGCATTGCGACAATTGCTGCAGGGCAGCGGTCTGGATTATCAGATCAATGAAGGTTCGGTGACGCTGTCGCCAGCCGCAACTTCCACCGCCGGCAATGGCCCGCTGGAATTGGGCGTCACCGACATCAAAGTAGTAGGTGATTGGCTCGGCGATGCCAATGCCGCCGTTGTGCAGAACCACCCCGGCGCGCGCACAGTGATTCGCCGCGAAGCCATGGTCGAACAAGGCGCGATGAACGTCAGCGATGTGCTCAAGCGCGTACCGGGCGTGCAGGTGCAGGACTCCAACGGCACCGGCGGCAGCGATATTTCCCTCAACGTCGGTGTGCGCGGTCTGACCTCGCGCCTGTCGCCGCGCTCCACGGTGCTGATCGACGGCGTGCCGGCGGCGTTCGCCCCGTACGGTCAACCGCAACTGTCGATGGCGCCGATTTCCTCGGGCAACCTCGACAGCATCGACGTGGTACGTGGCGCCGGTTCGGTGCGTTACGGGCCGCAGAACGTCGGCGGGGTGATTAACTTCGTCACCCGCGCGATCCCGGAAAAAGCCACCGGTGAAATCGGCACCACCCTGGAAACCACCCAGTACGGTGGCTGGAAACACATCGATACCGCGTTCCTCGGCGGCACCGCCGACAACGGCATGGGCGTGGCGCTGCTGTATTCGAGTGTCAACGGTAACGGCTACCGCGAGCGCAATAACGGCAACGACATCGACGACGTGCTGCTCAAGACGCACTGGGCGCCGACCGATCAGGACGATTTCAGCCTCAACTTCCATTATTACGACGCCACGGCCGACATGCCCGGCGGTCTGACGCAGAAGCAGTACGACGACAAACCGTACGACTCGGTGCGTGACTACGACCAGTTCACCGGCCGGCGCAAAGACGTGTCGTTCAAGTGGATCCGTCAGATCGACGAGCGCACTCAAGCGGAAATCCTCACCTATTACACCGACAGTTTCCGTGGCAGCACCATCGCCGCCCGCGACCAGAAAACCCTCAGCTCATACCCGCGTTCGTATTACACGCTGGGTATCGAGCCTCGGGTCTCGCGGGTCTTCGATGTCGGCCCGACCACGCAGGAAGTCAGCGTCGGTTATCGCTACCTGAAAGAGGCGATGCACGAGTCGTCGAGCCGCGTGGCGCTGGTCAACAACCAGCCGGTGCTCACGCCGACCTCCGACGGCCATGTGTTCCAGGACCGCACGGGTGGCACCGAGGCCAACTCGGTCTACCTCGACAACAAAATCGATGTCGGCAACTGGACCATCACCCCCGGCATTCGCTTCGAACACATCAGCACCGACTGGCATGACCGCGCCGTGCTCGACACCGCCGGCAGACCGGTACAGGCGAAAAACCGCAGCATCGAGAGCAACGAACCGTTGCCGGCGCTGAGCGTGATGTATCACCTGTCGGACGCGTGGAAACTGTTCGCCAACTACGAAACCTCGTTCGGCAGCCTGCAGTATTTCCAGCTCGGTCAGGGCGGCTCGGGTGATCAGACCGCCAATGGTCTGGAGCCGGAAAAAGCCAAGACCTACGAGATCGGCACGCGCTACAACGATGACGTGTGGGGCGGGGAAGTGACGCTGTTCTACATCGACTTCGACGACGAACTGCAATACATCAGCAACGACGTGGGCTGGACCAACCTCGGCGCGACCAAGCACCAGGGCATCGAAGCCTCTGTGCATTACGACATGGCGGCGCTCGATCCACGCCTCGACGGTTTGACCGCCAACGCTGGGTTCACCTACACCCGTGCGACCTACGAAGGTGAGATTCCGGGCTTCAAGGGGCGTGATCTGCCGTTCTATTCGCGTCAGGTGGCAACGGTCGGTTTGCGCTATGACATCAACCGCTGGACCTACAACCTCGACGGTTTCGCTCAATCGAAACAGCGCTCGCCGGGCACCGGTGTGAATGCCGACGGCAGTTTCAACGGCAACTACATCACCGAAGGCACGGCGGACGGGCAGTATGGCGACATCCCGGGTTATGTGACCTGGAACGTGCGTGGGGGTTATGACTTCGGGCCGCAGGTGTCGAATTTGAAACTGGGCGCCGGGGTGAAGAACATCTTCGACAAGCAGTACTTCACTCGCTCCAGCGACAACAACTCGGGGATGTATGTCGGCGCGCCGAGGACGTTCTTTGTGCAGGCCAGTGTAGGTTTCTGATAGACCGCATCAGCTTCTTCGCGAGCAGGCTCGCTCCCACATGGATCACTGAGGTTCTGTGGGAGCGAGCCTGCTCGCGGAGCTTTCAGACTTTCAGGACTTTGCCGCCAATGGCCACCGCGACCAACAACACCGCCATCAAGCCAAAGGCAAAACTCAAACTGCTGGCATGCGCCACAAAGCCGATCACCGCCGGCCCCGCCAGAATCCCTGCATAACCCAGTGTGGTAATCGCCGGCACCGCGATGCTCTCCGGCATCACCGTCTGCTTGCCCACCGCCGTGTACAGCACCGGCACGATGTTCGAACAGCCGGCGCCGACCAGCGCATAGCCGACCAGTGCCGCTTCCCAGTTCGGTGCAAACGTCGCCAGAAACAGACCTGCCGCGGCCAACAGACCGCCAAACAGAATGATCCGCGTTGCACCGACCATCCGCACAATGCGATCACCCATCAGGCGTCCGGCGGTCATGGTCAGGGCAAACGCCGCGTATCCCAATCCCGCATAAGCGGTGTCGATCCCGCGCTCCTGCGCCAGAAACACCGCGCTCCAGTCCAGCGCCGCGCCTTCGGTGAGAAAGACGATGAAGCACATCCCGCCGATAAACAGCACGATGCCGTGGGGGATGGCGAACGCCGGTCCAGAGCTTTCACTGCCGTAAGGCAGCATGTGCGGAACGCACTTGAACAGCGCCGCGATCAATACCACCACCACTACCAACATCGCCGCCAGTGGCGTCAAGCCAAGGCCGAGCAGGGCGCTGACACCCGCCGCGCCGACAATCCCGCCGAGACTGAACAAACCGTGAAAGCCCGACATCATGTTCTTGCCACTGGCGCGTTCGACGATGACCGCTTGCAGGTTTACGGTCGAGTCCACCGTGCCCAGGCCAGCGCCGAACATGAACAGCGTGGCGATCAGCGCCGGGATCGACGACACCGTTGCCAGCAACGGCAGCGCCGCGCAGATCAACAACGTGCCGCCGGTAGCGACACGACGACAGCCGAAACGTGTGGCCAGAATCCCCGCCAGTGGCATCGCCAGAATCGAACCGACCCCGAGGCACAACAGCAATAACCCCAGCGTGCCTTCATCCAGTCCGGCGCGCGCCTTGGCGTATGGCACGAGAGGCGCCCACGCAGCGATACCGAGTCCGGCGATAAAAAAGGCGATGCGCGTGGACATCTGTTGCAGGCGTCCGGGGACGAAGGTGTCTTGGGGGTTGAGGCTGGTCATATCGATCCTTGGCAAAAAACATCGCGTCCCCGAATGACAGTGATACGGCGACGAGGTTCGATCGCCAATCTTTCGAGGAGGTAAAGACAACATCCTACCCTGTGGGAGCGAGCCTGCTCGCGAAGGCGCAGTGTCAGCGCAAAATATATCGACTGACACACTGCCTTCGCGAGCAGGCTCGCTCCCACAAGGGATTGCGTTTTACAGTGGCCTTCTTCGGCGACAGGGACAAACACTGATGACGCAATTCTACGATGCACGGGGCAATATTTATGGCGTGGTGTCTGCGCAAGCGCTGCGCGCAGAGGGCATTGCTTTGCCCGCCAGCGCCACTGAATGCGCGGCTTCGCGTCAGTCGTGGAGCAGGGCTGCGATCAAACTCTGCTGTGACTGGCCCGAAGGCCAACGCCCGGCAAACAGCAAATCCCACCGCAGCGACGGCCTGCTGATCGGCCCGTTCCAGGCATCGCCGCCGTTCGACGTGTTGATCGTCAACACCGACGGCACCCTCGCCGAGCGCAGTGGCAATGGCCTGACGATTTTCTCGCAGGCGCTGACCGAGCAAGGCTTGATGCCGGAGGAGGGCG
Source organism: Pseudomonas sp. rhizo66 (assembly GCF_031931925.1). Lineage (NCBI taxonomy): Bacteria > Pseudomonadati > Pseudomonadota > Gammaproteobacteria > Pseudomonadales > Pseudomonadaceae > Pseudomonas > Pseudomonas sp. rhizo66. Next base: position 68,401 of record NZ_JAUJWZ010000009.1, on the reverse strand, counting down.
CGTTGTTGCGCGTGCATCATGACAAGGGCGACGCGCTGCCAACGTTGGTGAAACCGGCTGAAGTCGACGGTGTTCAAGGTTTCTGGCTTGATCTCGGCCAACCCGGTTTCGGGCCGGATGCCGTCGGTGCACAGGCCGTTGAAGGCATTGCGTTCAACGGTCAGGACGTGAGTCACGTCCAACCCTTGGCACAACTTGAACCTGCCTGGGTACACAGCCAGTTTGTGCGTATCGGCAACCCGCATTGCGTAACGCTGCTCAGCGATGCATCGACTTTGCCGAGCAACGAGCAAATGCGTGAATCACCGCTGAACGAAGGGTTGACCGACATCGCCTACGCCCTGCCCACCGGGGCCGGAGATCCATGCCCGGCCGGCGTCAATCTGCAATGGGCGGTGCTGGAGTCACCACAGAAAATCCTCGCCCGAGTGTTCGAGCGCGGCGAAGGGCCGACCGCCTCATCCGGCACCAGCGCCAGTGCAGTGGCATCGGCGGCGTGGCGGGTGGGCTGGGTTGCCGCAGGAGAAGTGCAAGTGGTCATGCCCGGAGGTACGGCGCCGATTTTGCTCGAAGAAGCGCACGGAGAATTGCTGCGCGTCAGACTGTTCGGTACGGCGCGGTTGATGGACTGAATTCAAAACCGCCATCGCTGGCAAGCCAGACTCCCACAGGGTTTTGTGGTGAACACAAATAGTATGTTCAAACACATAACCCTGTAGGAGTGAGCCTGCTCGCGAAAGCGGTCTGTCTGACGCGATGATGCCGAATGTGCCGACCTCTTCGCGAGCAGGCTCGCTCCCACATTGGATTCAGGTGGGCACGAATAATGTGTTCACACAAAACCCTGTGGGAGCCTGGCTTGCCAGCGATGAGGCCCTCAGAGTTAGCCCGTCAGTGAGCCTTGAACAAAGTCACCGACATCACCTGATCACCCTGTACCGTCAACCGCAGCAGTGCCAGTGGCGACGGTTCAACCTCAAAGCATTCAACCAGCACCGATTGTGCCGAACTGGCCTGCACCGCCAGTCGCCCCGCATGTTTCAACTGGCGTTTGACCGCTGCACTGACAGGAATCGGTGCATGCCCGGCGCGCACTTGCTCACAGAAGGACAGCGCGATTTCACGGGGTGTCGGTGCGGGCGGTGAGGTCAGGCCGGCTTCCTCGAACAGTCGATTGAGTTGCTCCGCCGCGCTGACCGCCCGAGGAAACCCCGCGAATGCCGACGCCTGCAACAGCACTTCGGTCATTTCACCGGGCGCCAACCCCGAGGCCAGGCCTGTCTTTAAGTGCACACTCAGCGGCGGGCCGACCATCCCCGAGGCGACGATTGCTGCAAACGACTCTGCTTCACGCAAACGCGGATCGAGGCCGGGGCGCGCATGCAAATGCCCGTAAACCACACCCACTGCCAACTCGCCCAGGGCGGGCACGGTGTGAAACAGCGCATCTAGTCGAGCGCCGCCATCGGGTACAAGTTCGGTAAAGATATGTCGGCCTCCGTGGTACAGCGTGGCCATGGGCGAAGGTTTGTTGTTCATGAAAAATCCTCAAGCAAATGAGGATGGCGGCTGATCAACTACGCACGAACTTCAGCATGAAAAAGCGTACATCCGGTAGGGGGTGCGGCCCGTTGCGATGGCGGCCTTCACACCTTAGCTCAATGCTTGCGGGCGCGAACCTGTTAGTTCTTACAGTTTACGGATGCCTCAATCGCAAAGACTCCAGCTGTGTCGATGCCCGATCAGTATTCGGAGGCGAGTACCTTGCCAGCGTGTGCAGGGTGAGCGCCGACAAGTCGTAATCAAAAACGTCCGGCTGTGTCGCTGACATCGCCGCTGGTGAACGAATTGTTCGGGCCGGGTTGCCAGTAGACCGGCGAACCATTCTGTCCGCGCACAACGCATTTCCATTCGAGCGCCTGCTGCCCTGGTACTTCGATGTTCGTGCTCCAGCGATTGCCGGCGGAAGTCAGCGCAATCCCGTGCAGCGGATCCCACGCCCCCAGCTCCAGTGATGAGCCAACGGCGTAAACCCCTTCACCGGATTGCGGGTTAGCATTGTCGCAATGAAGGCTAATGTTGACTGCTGCAGACTGCACGGGTGTGCTCCAGATGCGAATATCACCGTTGTCCCAGGTCAGCGTCGGTACCCCCATGCCTTCGGGCAATCGTTGCAGGTCGGATTTGAGCGCTATCACCAGCGTGCCACGCGCTCCTGAAGTGGTCCCCACCAGCCCCGAATACTGGGTGTTGAAGCGGATAGGCGAGTCGGCCCGGATAGCAGCATGTTTGCGAAGTTTGATGAGTTGACGGATCAGCTGGTCGCGCTGCCAATCGTACATATGCGGCCAATAGACCGTCGGCGTTCCGGGGCTGCTGAGGATATAGGCGTAAGCCAGATTGACCAGCGGATCGGGCAGCGCCCAATGATGTTGGCCGCCATTGGCGCCGGGCGAATAGCCGGTGTCATGATTGTCAACGAACGTTACCGCAATCGCACGCCAGGCAGGGTCCGGATTGCCATTCAAGCCGTGGCGCCATTGGGCGATAGAGCCATTTTGCATGCGTTCCTTGAGAGCAAAATCGAACACCGCGCAGTGCGAACGATCAGACCAGTCCTTGAGTACATCCTGCCAACTGGCTGAACGGCGCCAGTCACCTTGCGGATATTCGTCGGGGCCTTTCCAGTTTTCCCCGACGCAGAACTGCTGGCTGCCAAAAGCGTTCATCCAGCGGTCGATTGTCTCCGGAGCGTAACCTCGAACGAAATCGAAGCGCAGGCCCTGGGCACCATAGTTGTCACGCAGATTGATGAATTCGTTCTTGAACGCATTGAAAACCTTGGGGTTGGCAGTATTCAGGTCTGCCGCGCCATCCATGAATGCATCGCCCTCATCACACTGGAGGCAATCATGGCGCCATTCATTGCTCCCTCGGGGAAACATGGACTGGTTGACCCTATCGTCATTCATGTGATTGGGCACCACGTCGTACACGACTTTAACACCGGCAGTGTTGAGTGCCGCCGCGGCCTGTTTGAGTTGTTGATCGCTGCCATAACGGCTGTTTTTGTCGAAGCCGCTCCAAAAATAGCCCTCGCCACCACCGGATTTGCCAGTCGGTTCGCTCCAGCTGGAGGTGTCAGTCCAGACGGGTGGCAACCAGATCAGCGTGAACCCGTCGCCGCTGATCGTGGACGCGTGTTGTGCAAGAACGGAGTACCACGCTACGGCATTACGGCTGGAATTCCAGTGAAAGCCCTGGAGCATGATTTCTTCGCCGCTGCCATTTCGCATCGTGGCGTTCGTCGCGAAGGTCACATTTAGCGTCAGGCAAAGCCATAAAACCTGGGTGAACAGTAAAAGGCGCTTCATGGTTGTCCTCCTGAATCTGTTGATTCCAGAGGACACTGTGAGTCTGTTCGTAACGTGTGTCGCCTGTCAGATCTGACAGGTTTGCTCGATTATTTGGCGATAAAAGTCTCGCCAACCATAACCTTGCACACGATCGATCAAGTGTTCTTTATTGAAGAGTGCCAGTCGGCGCCCCAAGGACGCCGATGTCGGTACCTCAGACGAACTCCACCACCGGCATCTGCCGCTTCATCAACACCTTGCCACCGCGAATCGAATACAACGGCAGCCCCTGACTGCGGATCACCTCGTAATCGCTGTCCGCCGACAAGATCAACAAGTTCGCCGGGCGCCCCTGTTCCAGGCCATAACGCTCGCCCAGGTGCATGGCCTTGGCGCTGTTGTCGGTAACCAGATCCAGCGCGCTTTGCAGGTTGCGATAACCGAGCATGTGGCAGATGTGCAATCCGGCCTCAAGCACGCGGAGGATGTTGCCGTTGCCCAGTGGATACCACGGGTCGACGATGGAATCTTGACCGAAACACACATTCATCCCCGCTTCGAGCAGTTCATTCACACGGGTCACGCCCCGGCGTTTCGGGAAGTTGTCGAAACGTCCTTGCAGATGAATGCTCTCGGTCGGGCAGGAGACAAAGCTGATCCCGGAATGGCCGAGCAAACGGAACAGTTTGGCGCAGTAGGCGTTGTCGTAAGAACCCATCGCCGTGGTGTGGCTGGCGGTGACGAGCGCGCCCATGTCGCGACTGCGTGCTTCTTCGGCGAGCACTTCAAGGAAGCGCGAATGCGGGTCGTCGGTTTCGTCGCAATGCACGTCGACCAGGCAACCGGTGCGCTCGGCCAGGTCCATGAGGAACTTCACCGAACTCACACCTTGATCGCGGGTGTACTCGAAATGCGGAATCCCGCCGACCACGTCCGCGCCCATGCGGATCGCTTCTTCCATCAGCTCGCGACCGTTGCGGAACGACTCGATGCCTTCCTGCGGGAACGCGACGATTTGCAGATCAATCAGGTGACGGCTTTCCTCGCGCACTTCGAGCATGGCTTTGAGCGCGGTGAGTTGCGGGTCGGTGACGTCGACGTGGGTGCGTACGTGTTGAATGCCGTGAGCGGCCAGCGCCTGAATGGTTTTCTTGGCGCGGGTCTTGGTGTCTTCTTCGGTGATGGTGACCTTGCGTTCGCCCCAGCACTCGATGCCTTCGAACAGCGTGCCGCTCATGTTCCAGCGCGGCTCGCCGGCGGTGAGGGTGGCGTCGAGGTGAATGTGCGGCTCGACGAAGGGCGGCACCACCAGATTGCCGCCGGCGTCGAGGTCACCCGGGCCAAGGGTCGGCGCTTCGGTCTGCCGGGCGATGCTGCGGATCAGGCCGTCTTCGAGGTGTAATTCGTGCAGACCTTCCTGGTTGCGCAAACGGGCGTTGATGATGTGCATCAGGCGAATCCTTTTTTATAGATCTTGTAGTGGCGCGCTGGCGCGGCGAGCGCCGAGCACGCCGGTGACGATGACATACGTTAGCGCGGCAGCGGCGATCCCTACCAGCGGCGCGACCCACGGCGAGCTGAACGCAGCGACGGTGCCGACTGCATAAGCCCCGAGGCCCGGCCAGTTGAACGCCGGCAACCGTGCGTCGGCCAGACGCGGATAATGCCCGCGCCAACGGAAGAAAAAGTCCGCCATGATCACCCCGCCAATCGGCGGAATCACCGTGCCGAGCAGAATCAGGTACGGCACCAGCATGTCGTACATGCCCAGCAGCGCGAGCAGGGTGCCGATCACCGCACCGGCAAGGGTCACGGTTTTGCGCCGGCCGGTGCGCAGCAGGTTGCAACCGGCGACGGCGAAGTTGTAGATGGTGTTGTCCTGGGTGCTCCAGATGTTCAGCAACAGCATGGCCATCGCGGCCATGGCAAAGCCTTGCAACAGCAGCACTTCCACCACGTCCGGCTGTTGATAGACGATGGCGCCGTATGCGCCGATCAGCACCATCAGACCGTTGCCGATGAAAAAACCAATCAGGCTGGCCAGCACCGCCACGCGCGCCGAACGTGAGAAACGTGTCCAGTTGGTCGCCTGCGTTGCGCCGCTGACGAAGGTGCCGAACACCAGGGTGATCGCCGTCGACCAGTCCAGCGAACCGCTTGGTACGACGCTGAGCAAACCCTCGAACCCGCCAACTTTCACCGTCGCCACCCACATCGACAGCATTAGCAATAACATCATCGCCGGCACCGCGATGTACGACAGAATCTCTAGTCCGCGATAACCGACATAAGCCGTGGCGCAGAACAGCAGACCGAACAGCACCATCAAGCCGAGCACCGTGCCTTCGTCGAGATTGAAATATTTACCGATCACAACGGCAGCCGTGGCCGTGCCCCAGGCGTACCAGCCGATCTGGGTGAAACCGAGGATCAGGTCGCTGAGCTTGCTGCCGACTTCGCCGAAGCAGAAGCGTCCCATCAACACCGAGTTGAGGCCGCTTTTGAAGGCGATGTAACCCAGACCCGCCGCATACAAACCCAGCAGCAGGTTGCCGACGACAATCACCGCCATCATCTCGCCAAAACTGAACGCCACACCGAGCTTGCCGCCGGCAAACATGGTCGCGGTGAAAAACGTGAAGCCGAGCAAGACCATGGCCGTGGAGGCCAGGCCTTTGCGCGCATGCATGGGGACTTCGCTGAGCGGGTAATCGTTGCCGGGATCGTTCTGCGTCATGGGGCGGTCCTTGCTGGAATGGAGGAGACGCGGGGGAGGGTTGCAGTGGTCGTGCCAAATGCCGGGTGGCGCGGGTTATGTATAGACGAGTCGCGTCGGCAGGCGCGAAAACAGTGCACCTGAACAGACCGAGGCCCAATGTAGGAGCTGCCGAAGGCTGCGATCTTTTGATCTTGTTTTAAAAAGCAAAATCAAAAGATCGCAGCCTTCGGCAGCTCCTACAGGTGGATAGGTGTTGGGTCAGAGAAAGCGCAGCAGGGCGGCGACAATGGCTTCGGGGGCGTCTTCCTGAACGAGGTGGCCGGCGTCGGGGATCGGGTGGAATCGTGCCCCCGGGATCATCTGCTGTAACGCACGACCACGTTCGATGGGAATCCACTGATCCTGCTCACCCCAGAGAATCTGCACCGGGCAGCGGATCGTCGGATACAAGCTTTCCGCTTCACGGGTATAGCGCTCATCCATCTGCGCAATCTGCCGATAGAACGCCGCTTGCCCCGGATCGCCCAGCCACGGCTGCACGTAGGGCGCCAGCTCTTCATCGGCAATCTCGCGGTGAATCGCCCCGCGAATATAGGTCGGCACGATGGCGCGCTGGATGTAATCGGGCAGGCCGCTGAACGCCGCTTCATGCTGACGCACATGCTGCACGAACGGCGAACCCCAAGGTGACAATGCCACTGGATCGATCAGGGTCAGGCTGCGGTAATCCTTGCCGTTGAGCAGGTGTGCACGCAGCACAGTGGCGCCGCCGAAGTCGTGGGCGACGACGTCAGGGCACTTTAGATTCCAGTGATCGAGCAGTTGCGCCAGCAGTTGGTTTTGCACGCTGAGGGAGACGTCGGCGTCGGGCTGTTCGGAACGCCCGTAGCCCAGCAGATCGAAGTAGTACACGCGATGCGTGGCGAAAAAGTGCGGTGCGATCCGGTGCCACACGTATGACGAAAACGGCGTGCCATGCACGAATACCAGCGGTGGGCCGTCGCCGCGTATGGCGTAGCGAACTTGTCGGCCGTTGAAGTCAAAGACCTGATCCAGCAGCCAGTCTGTCATGGGCCTGTCCTCTTGGCGGGGTCGGAGCCGAAAAGCATAGGCGTAAAAAAACAGCCGTGAAGGCTGTTCTTTATTTCCCGGACAAAACACCAATCTCTCTGTAGGAGCTGCCGAAGGCTGCGATCTTTTGATCTTTGTTTTTAAGATCAAGATCAAAAGATCGCAGCCTTCGGCAGCTCCTACAAGGGAGATCTCTCCCAGGTTACTCGCCGCGATAGATGCAACCGCTGGTGCAGGTCTCGTGAATACGGATCGCGCTCAGTTCCGGCAGCAACGGCTTCATTTCATTCCAGATGAATTTGGCCAGCACTTCGCTGGTCGGGTTTTCCAGGCCGGGAATGTCATTCAGGTAGTTGTGATCCAGACGCTCGTACAACGGCTTGAAAATCGCCTTGATTTCGGAGAAGTCGCGGATCCAGCCAGTGTGCGGATCGAGGTCGCCGCTGAGGTGAAGCGCCACTTTGAACGAGTGACCGTGCAGACGCCCGCACTTGTGGCCGTCCGGGACGTGCGGCAGGCGGTGGGCGGATTCGAAAGTAAATTCCTTGAAGATTTCCACAGTATTTTCGGCTCTGTTCAGATGGCGTTCGCCGCAGCGATTCGGGCAGGCGGCGAGTTTACCAGCTTGTGTTTGGCCGTGCTGACTAAAGGGTCAGCAAGCGCTCGGCGAGGCGACCATTGGCAGTCAGTTCAAGGAATTCATCGCCGAGGCGACGGCTCTCGTCCATCGCCGCGTGCCAGTATTTCTGCCGGCTCGGCGCATCGCCCATAAAGCGCTTGAAGTCGTTGCGGTCAGGCAGTTTGCCGTAGGGCAGGCGCGCCAGATATTCCCTGGACGGAGCGAGCAGCAGAACGTCTTGCAAGCGCTCCACCGAGGCCTTGCGCCATGGCAGGGTCTTGTCGAACCAGCCCGGAATCACCCGGTCGGTGAAGTGTGGATAGAGCACGATGCCGTCGCCGCTGTAGGGCAGGTCGAGGTGATAGTCGAGCAGCCCGCCATCGCGGAAAGTGCCAGCACCGGCGCCCGGCAAATCACGCACACCTTCCATGACCATCGGGATCGACCCCGAGGCGAGCAGGGCCTGCCGCAGGTTGCCGGCATTCAGCGCGACGAAGCGCGACGGGAAGTCGTTCAGTGCATTTACCGGCGGTGCGAGGCGCGGGTCGTGGATGATCAAGCGTTCGAAGTGTCGCGACAGACGCGCGCGGCCGCGCAAGTTGTCGGCGATCACCGAGCCCAGTGCCAGGCCCAGTCGACCACGATGGTCATCAGCCAGACGTCCCTGACTTTTCACCACCATGATGTTCAGGCGGTAATGCGCGTTGTCGAGGATGCTCGCGTCGCGGCCGTCGAGCAGGTCATTGAGCATGCGCTGCGAGCTCTGACTGATCTCGGCCATGGTCACGCCTTTGTTGAAGTTTTGCTCGGCATAGAGATGACCGAGGCGGCGAATGCCTTCTGCAGCGTCTGGCAGGCAAGCGCTGGCGAAGCGCCAGGAACCGACCGAAGCGCCGATCAGCGAACGCTCACGCGGTGCACTCGGCAGCCATTCACCGAACAACGCCAGATCCAGCCCCTGAATCCCCAACGCCTTCGGCCCACCGGCAGCACCGGGCAGGGTGCCGACGTCGGCGGCATTCAAGCCTTGGGCACGAATGCGCGCCATGGCACGCGGGCCGGCCTTGAGGGTGAGGGCGGGGAATTTGATGTGGATGGCGGTCATACCGGTCTCGATCGTTAGCAAGCGAACAATTATAAGCACATGTTACAAAATCCTGTAGGAGCTGGGGCAATGATGGCAATTCAGTTTCAGTTAAGTTCATCCCGCTAAGGTGCCCACCGTAAAGCAACACATAAAAATACGGAGACCCCATGAAAACCCTGACTGCCCTGTCCACTGCCGCGATCATCGGCTTCACCGCCAACCTCGCCCACGCCCGCGATCTCGGCCCCGACGAAGCCCTGCGTCTGCGCGACGCTGGTACTATCGTCTCCTTCGAGAAGCTCAACGCCACGGCGCTGGAAAAGCACCCGGGTTCGACGATCACTGAAACCGAGCTGGAAGCGGAGTACGGCAAGTACACCTACCAGATCGAAATGCGTGATCCTCAAGGGCTGGAGTGGGATCTGGAATTAGACGCGGTGACTGGGCAGGTTCTCAAGGATCATCAGGAAAAGTAATGAAGGTTAATGTTCGCGCCACCCGCCGTACGGCATTGGCGCTGGTGATTTTCTGCTCGTCAGCAATGGCTCGCGACCTCGATCAGGACGAGGCTCTGAGTCTGCGTGAGAAGGGCGTGATCTTGCCGCTGGAGCAGGTGCTGCAGCAGGCAATGGATCGCTATCCCGGCGCAAAACTGCTGGAAGTCGAGCTGGAAGAAAAACACGACGTCTACATTTATGAAGTCGAGTTGCTGACCGTCGAAGGTGTCGCCCGTGAGCTGCACTTGAAGGCCGATACCGGTGAACTTGTGAAAGACAAGGAAGATTGATCGATGCGTTTGCTTTTGGTGGAAGACCACGTACCGCTGGCCGACGAATTGCTCGCCAGCCTGCAACGGCAAGGTTACGCGGTGGATTGGCTGGCGGACGGACGTGATGCGCTGTATCAAGGCAGCAGCGAGCCGTATGACCTGATCATTCTCGACCTTGGCCTGCCGGGTGTGCCGGGACTTGAGGTGTTGGCGAAATGGCACGCCGGCGGTCTGGCGATTCCGGTGCTGATCCTTACCGCGCGCGACTCCTGGGCCGAGCGCATCGAAGGTCTGAAGGCCGGTGCCGATGATTACCTGACCAAACCGTTCCACCCCGAAGAGTTGCAGTTGCGCATTCAATCGCTGTTGCGCCGTTCCAAAGGCCAGGCCAATCAGCCGACATTGCAGGCAGCCGGCCTGCATCTGGATGAGGGCCGCCAGTGCGTGGTGCGCGACGGCGCCGATATTCAACTGACCGCCGCCGAGTTCCGCCTGCTGCGGTATTTCATGCTGCACCCGGAGCAGATCCTCTCTAAAAGCCACCTCGCCGAACACCTTTACGACGGTGAAACCGAGCGCGATTCCAACGTCCTCGAAGTGCATGTCAATCACCTGCGGCGCAAGCTCGGCAAAAGCGTGATCGAAACCCGTCGCGGCCAGGGTTACCTGTTCGGCGGGCAAGCTTCGTGAGGTCGATCCAGCGCCGCTTGAGCCTGGGTCTGATCAGCGTGATGGTGGTCGTTGGCGTGGTGGTCGCACAAACCAGCCTGTGGTTGTTCGAGGTGGGTTTGCAGCGCTACCTCGAAGCTGGCCTGCGCAACGACAGTGAGAGTCTGTTGGTCGCGTTAGTGCGTGGCCCGCAAGGTTTGCAGCTGGATGAACGGCATCTGTCGCCGGCTTATCAGCGGCCGTTTTCCGGGCACTATTTCCGCATCGATTTTGCCGACAGCCACTGGCGTTCGCGCTCGTTGTGGGATCAGGACCTGCCGCTGCTCGACCATCCCGGTCTGCACAGCAATCTGCAACTGGGGCCGGACGGTCAGCAGTTGCTGGTGCTGCGCTCGGATTATCGGCGTCTGGGCCAGTCGATTTCGATCAGCGTCGCGCAGGACTACACGCCGGTGCGCGAGAGCTTCCAGCGCATGCGCCAGATCGGCCTCGGCCTGGGTCTGGCGGCGTTGTTGTTGATTTTGTTCTTGCAGCGATTGACCGTGCGCCGTGCGTTGAAACCGCTGGAAAAGGCTCGCGAACAGATCGCGCAATTGCAGCAGGGCCAGCGTTCGCAACTGGATGATCAGGTGCCGGTGGAACTCGAGCCGTTGGTGGCGCAAATCAACCATTTGCTCGCGCACACTGAAGACAGCCTCAAGCGTTCACGCAATGCTTTGGGCAATCTCGGGCACGCGTTGAAAACGCCGCTGGCGGTGTTGTTGAGCCTGGCCTCCAGCGAAAAACTCGATGCGCATCCCGAGTTACGCAAGGTGCTCAAGGAGCAGCTGGAGCAAGTGCAGCAGCGGCTCAATCGCGAGTTGAACCGTGCACGGCTGTCCGGCGATGCGCTGCCGGGTGCGTTGTTTGATTGTGATGCGGAACTGCCGGGATTGTTGGCGACGCTGAACATGATTCACGGCGAGCATCTGGCGCTGAGCTATGTCGCCCCGGCGGGATTGCAACTGCCGTGGGATCGCGAGGATTTGCTCGAATTGCTGGGGAATCTCTTGGACAACGCCTGCAAGTGGGCGGATGCCGAAGTGCGCCTGAGCGTGATCGAACGTTCGGATGGCTTTGCCCTGAGCGTCGAAGATGACGGCCCGGGGATTCCCGAAGAGCAGCGCACTGAGGTGTTCAGCCGGGGCACGCGGCTGGATGAGCAGACCCATGGGCATGGCTTGGGGCTGGGGATTGTGCGCGACATCGTCGACACGTGGGGCGGGTTGCTGGTGTTGGGCGAGAGTGAGTGGGGCGGGTTGAAAGTGGTGATCGAGTTGCCTCGGCGGTGAGCCTCTAAAAGCCCCTCACCCTAGCCCTCTCCCGGAGGGAGAGGGGACTGACCGAGGTGTGTGTTCGAGGTACACCGACGTGAGATACCGAGCCGAACTCAGGGTTTGAAAGCATCATCGTGATCTGAAATATGGAGCCGAACTCAGGTTTTGAATGGCGTGGAGATCGGCTCCCTTTCCCCCTCGCCCCCTTGGGGGGAGAGGGCTGGGGTGAGGGGGGAATCCCACTGACACCCCACAACCTGCGAATCAAACCCGAAACTGATCCATCAAACTCTGCTGCTGATTCGCCAGGCTATTGAGCGACTGACTCACCCGCGCCGATTCATTCGCCTGTCCGGACAACGACTCGGTCACATCGCGGATCGTCGCCACGTTGTTATTGATCTCCTCGGCCACCGCACTCTGCTCTTCAGCGGCACTGGCAATCTGCAGGTTCATGTCACTGATTACCGTCACCGCATCGCCGATCTGACGCAGCGCGGTTACCGCTTGGCCAACCTGTTCGACACTGCCCTGAGCCTGACGATGGCTGTTGCCCATCGAACCGACCACATCCTGCGTACCGGTTTGCAGTTGCTCGATGACCTGACGGGTTTCTTCCACCGACTCTTGCGTGCGGCGGGCGAGGTTACGCACTTCGTCGGCGACCACGGCAAAGCCACGTCCGGCTTCACCGGCACGGGCCGCTTCGATCGCGGCGTTGAGCGCGAGCAGGTTGGTCTGTTCGGCGATGGCCCGAATGGTTTCCAGCACCGCGCCGATTTTCTCGCTGTTGGCCGCCAGCCCTTCGACTTGCACCATCGCCGCACTCATGTCGGCAGCGAGGGTGTCGATGCTCGCCGTGGTGCGATCGATCACGGTCAGGCCCTGACGGGTCGCGCGATCAGCATCCTTGGCGGCCTCGGCAGCCTGCGCGGCGCTGCGTGCGACGTCTTGCGCGGTGGCGCTCATCTCGTGGGACGCGGTGGCGACCTGATCGACCTGGCGGTATTGCTGTTCCATGCCGGCGCTGGTCTGAGTGGCGATGGCAGAGGACTGGTCGGCGGTGTTGCGCGCGTCCTGCACCGAGCGTTTCACTTCGGCAATGATCGGCTGCAACTTGTCGAGGAACTTGTTGAACCAACCGGCCAACTGGCCGAGTTCGTCCTTTTTGTCGTAGGCCAGACGGCGAGTCAGATCGCCTTCGCCGCTGGCGATGTCTTCCAGCATGTGCGCCACACCGAGGATCGGTCTGGTTACGCTGCGCGCCATCAGCCACACCAGCAGCAGGCCGACCAATGCGGCCAACACACCGAGGCTCAATTCGATCAAGGTGCCGGAGGTGTTGCTCGCATCCAGTTGTTGCTTGAGCGCTTCGGCGCGGCTGACCAGGACTTTTTCCGGCACATCCAGCAACACGCCCCACGATGGGCCGCCGGGAATCGGCTGGAACGGCGACAGCACTTTCAACTGGCCGTTGCTGTGCAGGCTGCTGACGCTGGTGCTGGAGGCGAGCTTGCTCAACAGTTCGGCGCCGCTGAGCTTGTCGACGGCATCCAGACGCTGACTGAGTTTGCCAGCATCCGGGCTGTAGCCGGCGAGCAGGCCGGCAGGGCTGATGATGCTCACCGCGGTCTGGCCGTCATAAAGCTTCTTGCTCGCGCCCTGGCTGATTGCTTGCAGGCTGTTGAGGTTGATGTCGACCGACAGCGAGGCGATGACTTTGCCGTTGACCATCAGCGGGAAGACGATGCTGGTCATCAGCACTTTTTGCCCGTCGATCACATAGAAGTACGGTTCGATCACGCACGGCTTGAGCGTGGCGCGCGGGCAGGTGAACCAGGCGTTGGCCGCCTGACCACTGGGGCCAGTGCTGGTGTCGGTCATGTCGCTTTCCGGCAGGGCCATCGAGGTGACGTTGCCCGGCGTCGGTTGCGACCAATACAGGGCGAACCGGCCCTTGTCGTTGCTGCCCAGTTCAGCCTGACCGGCAAACAGTTCATCTTTGCCGTCCAGCGCATTGGCTTCGAACACCAGCGACAGGCCGAGCAGGTCAGGATTGGCTTGCAGCGCCGATTTGACCTGGCGGGTCATGTCTTCGCGCAGGTCGAAGGCATCAAGGAAACGCTTCTCGGCCTGCTCGCGCAGGAACAGCACCTGCCGCGAAAAGCCGTGGCCGTACTGATAGGCGTCCATGAACTGCTGGCGAATGCCGGCGGCCTGCACTTCACCTTGCGACTCGATGCGCGCTTGCGCCGACTCAGTGAGCATCTCCATGCTCGAAGCTTTCACCAGTTCAGAACTGTGCTCCATGCGATACAGCGAAAGACCCACCAACAGGGTCACGATACCGGCCAGGCAGAGGCCGGCGAGCAGGGTGATTTTCCATTGGATGGAAAGTTGTCTGAGCGACATGGAGACGTCCTTATTCGATAAATATCTGAGACTTTGCACTGTAACGGCCCAAGAGCAGCTTTCTTGAGCTCCGAGCCGCAAGCTGCAAGCGAAAAAACGCAAAAGCTTGCAGCTTGTGACTTGCAGCTTGCCGCTGCTTCATTCACAGTGCGCGCCCTTCTAATAAGACCCTCTTTGCAAATCCGCCGGTCAACCTGTGCGGACTCATCCTGTCTGACGGTGTGTTTTCCACCGCAGTGTTTTTTGAGGTAGTGAAATGAATGCAGTCATAGCGGCGGTCGGCGTCATGCTGATTCTCAGCTTGTCCCGCGTGCACGTGGTGATCGCCCTGATCGTCGGCGCATTGGTCGGCGGCCTGACCGGTGGTCTGGGCATCGACGCCACGCTCAAGGCGTTCAACAGCGGCCTGGGCGGTGGGGCGACGGTGGCGTTGTCTTACGCCTTGCTCGGTGCTTTCGCCGTGGCGATTGCCAAGTCCGGCCTGGCCCATGCGCTGGCCGACAAGGCCCTGGCGATGGTCGATCGTCAGCACGCGACCGGCGGTGGCAGCGTCAAATGGCTGTTGATCGGCCTGTTGTGGGTGGTGGCGATTGCCTCGCAGAACATTCTGCCGATCCACATCGCGTTCATTCCGCTGCTGGTACCGCCGCTTCTTTATGTACTGACCAAGCTGCAACTTGACCGCCGCCTGATCGCCTGCGTCATGACGTTCGGTCTGATTACCCCGTACATGTTTCTGCCGGTGGGTTTTGGCAACATCTTCCTCAATGAAATTCTGTTGGCAAATGTTGCGCGCAGCGGTGTCGACATCAGCGGTATCAATGTCACCCACGCCATGGGCATTCCCGCGCTGGGCATGGTCTTCGGCCTGGCCATGGCGTTCATCACTTATCGCAAGCGGCGTGTCTACGACCTGGCGAAGATCGAGCAGGTCGAGCAAGTGGCGGTGCAGTACAACCCGCTGAGCCTGATGATTGCCGGTGTGGCGATTGCCGCTGCGTTCATCGTGCAACTGTTGTTGGACTCGATGATTATCGGCGCGCTGGTCGGTTTCCTGATCTTCTCGGTGTCGGGCATTGTGAAGTGGCGCGAGACCGATGACCTCTTCACCGAGGGCATGAAGATGATGGCGATGATCGGCTTCATCATGATCGCCGCCTCCGGGTTCGCCGAGGTGATGAAGGCCACCGGCGAGGTGCAGACCCTGGTCGAGTCGTCGGCGTCGTGGATCAATCACAGCAAGGGCGTCGGCGCGTTGTTGATGCTGCTGGTCGGATTGCTGGTGACCATGGGCATTGGTTCGTCATTTTCCACGGTGCCGATTCTGGCGGCGATTTTCGTGCCGCTGTGCGTGCAACTGGGTTTCAGTCCGATTGCGATTGTCTGCATCGTCGGCACCGCCGGTGCGTTGGGCGATGCCGGTTCGCCGGCCTCGGATTCGACCCTCGGCCCGACCTCCGGTTTGAACATTGACGGTCAGCATCACCACATCTGGGACACCGTGGTGCCGACGTTCCTGCATTACAACCTGCCGTTGCTGGCGTTCGGCTGGGTGGCCGCGATGGTCCTCTGAACCCCAGCGGTGATCGTTCCCACGCTCTGCGTGGGAATGCCTCTTGTGACGCTCTGCGTCACGTTGTTGGACGCGGAGCGTCCGGGGTTGCATTCCCACGCAGAGCGTGGGAACGATCCTCATACCGAAGCTCAACTTTTGCTTGCGCGTGCCGTTAAAGCCTTTAACCACGCCAATAAAACCAAAAGAGTGAGCCCCTACAATGCGCCTGAGCCTCAAGGCTAAAGTCCTGTCCCTCGCCGTTCTCCCGGTGTTGCTCTTTGCGCTGGTCATCAGTCTGACCACGCTGTTCATCCTCCAGGAACAGGCGCACAAAGAGGTCGAACAGACCCGCGAACGCCTGCTCGGCGACGCCAAAGCCACCCTGCAAAGTTACGTCGCCGTGGCCATGACCACCATTAAGCCGCTGTACGACGCGGCCGCGCCGGGTGATAACGAGGCCCGCGCCCAAGCGATCAAACTGCTCTCCGGCATTCGCTACGGCAAGGACGGCTACTTCTTCGGCTACGACTCCGAGACCGTGCGCCTGTTCAAGGCCAACGACCCCGAAGGCGTGGGCAAAAGCTTCAAGGACAACCGCGACCCGAACGGCGTTTACGTCAACCGCGGCCTGGTGAGCGTGGCGAAGGACGGCACCCACTATCTGCAATACAGCTCGCCGCTGCCGGGCAACGCCAATGTGCTGGTGCCGAAACTCGGTTACACCGAATACCTGGCCAAGTGGGACATGGCCGTTGGCACGTCGGTCAACCTCGACGGCATCGAAGCGCAAGTGGCGCTGGTCGAAGCGCAGGTGCAGGAACGCATGCAAGGCGTGGTGCTGAGCATCGTCGGCGTCGCGGTGGTGGTGCTGTTGGTGATTGCGGCGGCGGGGATGCTGTTGGCCAATACCATTTTGCGCCCGTTGACCCTCATGAAAGCCAACCTCGACGACATCGCGGCGGGTGAGGGTGACCTCACGCGTCGGCTGAACATCACCAGCCAGGATGAACTGGGCGAACTGGCCGGCTCGTTCAACCGCTTCGTCGACAAGATTCATGGCCTGGTACGGCAGATCACCGAGATGACCACGCAACTGACCGGGCTGGTGACGCAAGTCTCGGATCAGGCCCAGCGTTCCGATCAGGCAATGGAGCGTCAGCGCCACGAGACCGATCAGGTCGCCACCGCGATCAACGAGATGTCAGCTGCCGCCCAGGAAGTGGCCAAGAGCGCGCAGAACGCCGCCGTCGCCGCGCAACAGACCGACGAAGAAGGCCAGAGCGCGAAACGCGTGGTGGCCGGCAGCATCAAGCAGATTCATGCGTTGGTCGATGACATCCGCAGCAGTGGCGTGTCGCTCGACAGCCTGCAGCAGGACGTGACGTCGATTGTCGGCGTGCTCGGGGTGATCCGCTCGATCGCCGAGCAGACCAACCTGCTGGCGCTCAACGCCGCGATTGAAGCGGCGCGGGCTGGTGAGGCCGGGCGTGGCTTTGCGGTGGTGGCGGACGAAGTGCGGGCACTGGCCAGCCGTACGCAGATCAGCACTCAGGAAATTCAGGGCATGATCGATCGTTTGCAGGCGGGCACGCAGCAAGCGGTGGAAGCGATGCGCCGTTCCAGCGAAGCGGGTGACGGCACCTCACAGCAAGCCAATCAGGCCGGTGCTTCGCTGGATGCGATGGCCGAGCTGATCGCGACGATCAATTCGATGAACGCGCAGATCGCCAGTGCGGCGGAAGAGCAGACGGCGGTGGCCGAAGAGATCAACCGCAGCGTGCATCAGATTGCGGTGGCGGTGGACAGCGTGGCCGATGAAACGCAGTTGGGCGCGCAGACGTCGCGCAGTCTGGCGGAGCTTGGGCAGCGTCTTGACAAACTGGTCGGGCAGTTCCGGATCTGACAGCCTGAAAAGCCCCTCACCCTAGCCCTCTCCCAGAGGGAGAGGGGACTGACCGAGGTGTCTTGCGCCATACATCGACCTGAAAGATTGAGTCGATTATGGATTCGGTAAAGCTGTTTCAGGTCGGCGTAATTCCACAGCATCCCCCAATCAGTTCCCTCTCCCAGAGGGAGAGTGGACTGACCGAGGTGTCTTGCGCCATACATCGACCTGAAAGATTGAGTCGATTATGGATTCGGTAAAGCTGTTTCAGGTCAGCGTAATTCCACAGCATCCCCCAATCAGTTCCCTCTCCCGGAGGGAGAGGGGACTGACCGAGGCGTATTGCGTTGTACATCGACCTGAGAAATCGAGTCGATTATGGATTCACAGCAGAGCTTTCAGGTCGGTGCATTCCTGCAATATCCCCCAATCAGTCCCCTCTCCCTCTGGGAGAGGGTTAGGGTGAGGGGCTTTTGATTTTCAGCTTTCAGGGACGATCCCAGTAAGGCACTTCACCGAAGCACTCGACAAAGAAATCAATCACCGTGCGCACCTTCACCGACAACCGCCGGCTCCCCGGCCACAACACCGCAATCTGCTGCGGCTCCAGACTGTTCGATACCTGATATTCCCCCAACACCGGCACCAGCGTGCCGTCGCGCACTGCTTCGCCAATCAGCCATGACGGAAACATCACCAGCCCCAAACCCTGTTCGGCGGCCTGGGTCAGGGTGTCGGCGTGGTTGCCGGTGATCGGGCCTTTCACCGAGTATGGCGTCCAGTCTTCGCCATCGCGGCGGAAAAACCAGCGCTGCTGGCCGGCCGCGCCTTTGTAAGCCAGGCACTGGTGTTGCGCCAGATCTTCAGGTTTCTGCGGCGTGCCGTGCCGCTTGAGATACGCCGGGCTGGCCGCGACCTGAAAGCGATGCGGCGCGAGAATCCGTGCCTGCATGCTTGAGTCGTGCAGCGGGCCGATGCGAAACAGCAGGTCAGCGCCTTCCTGCAACGGGTCGACGTAATGGTCGGTTTGCTGGATATCCAGTTGCAGCTTCGGATAGCGCGCGCACAACTGGCCGAGCCACGGCGTCAGATGCCGCTGGCCGAACACCACCGGGGCGTTGATGCGCACCAGTCCAGTGGGTTCGCTTTGCTGTTCCTGCAAAGCCTGCTCGGCTTCCTCCAATTGCACCAGCACCAGCCGCGCATGGTGACCGAGCATGCGCCCGGCTTCGGTTGGCGTCACCGCTCGGGTGTGGCGATAGAGCAATTGCTGATTGAGCGCCTGCTCCATCAACTGGATCTGCCGGGAGATCGAGGAGGGCGCCACGCCTTCGCGGCGGGCGACTTCGGAAAAACTGCCGTGATCGAGCACCGCGACAAACAGCCTTAGCGCCTTGAATCCGAGTTCGTTAAGCCCGTGCATATCATCCTGCTGTGCGAGTTACGCAAAAGTGTTGTCCGGATGCTCCCATTTATCGCACAGCGGCGCCAGCCGATAATCCGCGCCATCGTTTACTTGAGTGGAATGTTGTTTATGCAGACGTTGGATGAGGTGAGCGTCAGCGCACCGGCGACGAAATCGGGGCTGCGCTTGTTGCTGCTGCCATTGGTGATTCTCGCGGGCATGGGCTTGTCGGTGGAGGCGGGTTTGCTCGGGCCGTTGGGCGTGCAGGTCGGGCATCTGTGGGCGACTTTGAGCATCTTTGGTGTCGGCTCGGCGATTCTGTTTTTGCTGCTGTTGTTCGCCGGCCCGCAAAAAGGCCCGGCACTGACCGATCTGCCGCGTTGGCAGTTGATTGGCGGTTTTCTGGGGCCGATGTATGTGGTGGTGCTGACGTTGGCCACGCCGCATATCGGCATTGCCATGACCATGATCGCGATTCTGTCCGGGCAGGTCGGCAAGAGTGTGTTGATCGACCACTTCGGCTGGTTCGGGGCGACGCGCAAGAAGGTCAATGCCGAGCGGTGGCTGGCGTTGGGGTTGATTGTGGCGGCACTTGTTCTGATTGCGCGGGGTTAAGTGATGAGTCTGGTTATTTTGTTGGCGGTGGTGGTGTTGGCCGGTGCGGTGTTGAGTGTGCAGGCGGCGATCAATGGGCGTCTGGGCGAGAGCGTTGGGGTGTTGCGCAGTAGTTTGCTGACGTTCGTTGTGGGTGCCGTGACGACGGGGTTGTTGATTTTGTTTTTTGAGCCGGCGCATGCGGTGAGCCTTTTGGATGTGCCGAAGTGGCAGTTGACCGGGGCGCTGTTTGGTGTGGTCTACATGATGGTGATGGTCGGGGCGGTGCCTGTGGTGGGGACGGCTGTGGCGACGGTGGCGGTGATTGTCGGGCAGTTGGGGATGGGGATGTTGATTGATAATTTTGGCTGGCTGGGGAATCCGGCGATTGAGCTTTCTTCCAGTAGGATTTTGGCGATGGGGTGTTTGGGGTTGGCTTTGGTGTTTATGTATAGGAGTTCGCGTCGGGTTGGGTGAGTTGGGTTGGGTTGGGTTGAGTACATATCCGTTGCTGCGGTCACGGCTACTTAGGGTTCCGCCCTTACGGCGGGTCACTTTTTCCAGGGGCGCCGAAAAAGTAACCAAAAAGGCTTGCTCCTGCGTGCGGCCCGCTCGCTAAAGCTCGGGGTTCCTTCGCTCCGGGATCGATCCGGGCGCAGCGCCTACGGTTTGCTTCGCTGCACCTCCTCTCGCTGTGTTTGGCTGCGCCAAACGGTCGCTGCGCTCCCACGCCCGGATCAATCCCTCCACTCAGCCTTCCGACGTCGCCTTACAGATCAAAAGCTGCAGCCGAGCTAACGCTCATCCTGTTGAGTGGTGGAAAAGCGTGCGGTCGGCTTTGGGTTTGCGTTGTTGCTGCCCCTCACCCCAGCCCTCTCCCGAGGGAGAGGGAGCCGATTTTTGGGCTTTTCAAAATCTGAGTTCTAGTCGGTATTTCATGTCGGCGTACCTCTCCCAAACACCTCAATCAGTCCCTCTCTCTCTGGGAGGGTGAGGGGCCGATTTGTTTGCTTTTTTGAGCCTGAGTTCGACTCGGTATCGCACGTCGGCGTAGCTCGCCCAAACACCCCGATCAGTCCCCTCTCCCTCCGGGAGAGGGCTAGGGTGAGGGGCTCTTGATCTGGCTTTTGATCTGGCTTTGGCTTCTGATTTTTTGCCCCATCGGCAGGCCGAGCGGAGGTGTTCATCCGGGGGTAGGCGCGCAGCGCCGTGCGGCGCAGCCGCATACATCGAGAGGAGGTGCAGCGAAGCAAACCGTAGGCGATGCCCCCGGATGGACACCGTAGTGAGGGAACACTGAGCCTCAGCGAAGTGCCGTACGCCAGGGGCAAAGCCTTTTGCTTACTTTTCGGCGTTTGGAAAAGTGAGTCGCTGTAAGAGCGAAACCGCCAGCGGCAACACCCGCAGCAACGGATATGCCCCCAATCCCAATCCCAAACAAAATCAAAAGATCGCAGCCTGCCGCAGCTCCTACACTGGATGTTAGGGCTTGCCCTTCAAGCCCCAGACAACCACCACCCAAGGAGTCTGTCCCATGCCTGATAAAAAATGCGATTGCCCCGCTTGCAAGTGCACGATCAAAGAAGGCGATCATTCCTATGCAGTTCACGGCAAACACTATTGCTGTGAAGCCTGCGCCCACCACCACAAAAGTGGCGAAGAGTGTTCAACCAAGGGCTGTAAATGCGCTCACGGATGACGAGCGACACATAAAAAAAGTGGAGCCTAATCAGGCTCCACTTCCAGTTTCAGACTTTTATCATCCCGTCGCTCGAAATGCCTCACCGTGCCTTGCAGCGTTCGTCCCTTGACCTTGACGACAATGATCTTCGCCTGATCCAGATCATCCGGAACCGGCGCCTTTACGCACAAAGTGAACCGATAAGGGTCATCGGGAACCGTTTCCAGCCCGACCTCGCAATCCACCGTTTTGGTGATTTGGCCGAAGAAGGTGGTCAGCCCGTAATCGAGTCGGGCCGGGTGATAAGTGTCGTTCATCGGGCGATTCCCCTTTTACGGTCACGGCGACGGGTTCAGTTGGTCGGTCGCCACACGACGTTTTCCACGCCGAATTTTTCTGCCATCGGCTTGCTGGTCTTCTGCACCTTCTCACGGCCAAAGCGCGGGATGCGACCGACGCCGGCGTCGCAGCTCGCCCAGTGCCACGCCTCGACGTTGTCCATCTTGTCCGATCGGATAATGAAGGACTTGGGCGTGCCGTGAAGGGTGTATTCGATGACATAGAGTTTTGCGTTGTTCATAAAGCCCGTATTCCTCCCTGTAGTATTAGAGGGATCGCGGCGCACCGGGAAAATTCATTCGGATTGTCCGACGGTCTCTATCGTTGGCGACGCCGTGGCGCACTGGTTACCATGGGTGTCCCGCCAACCCCAATGAATGCTCGCCATGGCCCTTGCCGCTCCGCCTGATCTCAGTGACACCGATGTGCCCGTGCAACCGCTGGCGCGCACCTATCCGCGCGGCTTGTTTATCGAGCCGCACGAGCATGTCTGGGGTCAGTTGCTGTATGCGATGAGCGGGGTGATGTGGGTCGAGACCCCGCACGAGGCGCTGGTGGTGCCGCCACAGCGTGCGGTGTGGTTGCCGCCCGGGGTACCGCACGGGATTCGGGTGGTGTCGGATCTGCAGATGCGCAATATCTATCTGCGCCCGGCGCTGGCGGCGACGCTGGATCAGACGGTGCAGGTGATCGAGGTCGGTGGTTTGCTGCGCGAGTTGATTGTCGGGCTGGTGGAGCAGGGCGACAACGGTGAACCGGCCTACTACGAGGCGTTGGTCGGCCTGGCCTTGCTGGAGCTGAAACGCGCAAGGCGTTCGCAATTGAAGATCCCCATGCCGGATGATTCCGACCGGCGTCTGATGAACCTGTGCCAGGCAGTGATGGCGGCACCGTCGCTGGAGATTCCGTTCGAGCAGCACGCAGAAAATGCCGGGGCCAGCGTGCGCACCCTGGCGCGGTTGTTCAAGGACAGCCTCGGCATGGGCTTCGCCGAGTGGCGGCGGCAGGTACAACTGGCGACGGCGGTGGCGGCGTTGATTCAGGGCGTGGCGGTGAGTGTGATTGCGCGCGAACTCGGCTACTCACCCAGTAGTTTCAGCGACATGTTCCGCCGTGAACTTGGCGTGGCGCCCTCACAATTTACGCTGTAACGACGCTATATCCTGAACCTGCACAGAACCTTGTGGGAGCTGGCTTGCCAGCGATGACGTCAGCACATCCAGCATCATCGTCTTAGACAATCCGCTATCGCTGGCAAGCCAGCTCCCACATGGTTTTGTGGCGACTGCGCCAGGTTTGTCCGAAATTCAGAAGTCCTTGGCCGATGCCATCCCGGCCGATTCCCTAGACTTTGCCCATTCCCTTCAAACGGCAGAGTTCCTCTCCATGAACTACCTGATTTCGCTGGCCATCGGTCTGGGCGTCGGCCTGTTGTACGGCGCGCTGGATTTTCGTTCCCCCGCGCCACCGGCCATTGCGCTGGTCGGTCTGCTCGGCATGCTCGCGGGTGAGCAGTTGTGGCCGATGGGCCGGCAGCTGGTCGCGGGTTGGTTGTCCTGAATTCTTTTTCTCCTTCGGTGGATGTCCTCATGAAAGCACTGCAATTCGATAAAACCGGCGACCTGTCTGCCCTGCGTTATGTAGAGGTGCCAACCCCGCTACCCGGCGCAGGCGAAGTGCTGGTGCAGATCAAGGCTGCCGGTCTGAACCCCAGCGATGTGAAAAATGTTCTCGGGCGTTTTCCGTACACCACGCTGCCACG
This sequence comes from Pseudomonas sp. rhizo66, assembly GCF_031931925.1. Taxonomy (NCBI): domain Bacteria; kingdom Pseudomonadati; phylum Pseudomonadota; class Gammaproteobacteria; order Pseudomonadales; family Pseudomonadaceae; genus Pseudomonas; species Pseudomonas sp. rhizo66. Next base: position 45,162 of record NZ_JAUJWZ010000009.1, on the reverse strand, counting down.
GATTCCCGGTCGGGATTTCGCCGGGGTCGTCGTCGAAGGACCGCAGGCGCTGATCGGCCAGGAAGTCTGGGGCACTGGTCGTGAGTTGGGCTTTTTTGCTGATGGCTCCCACGCGCAGTTCGTCAAACTGCCGGCCAATGGCGTGGCACACAAACCTTCGCACTTGAGTTTCACCCAGGCCGCCAGCCTTGGCGTGCCCTACACCACGGCGTGGGATGCGCTGGAACGTAGCCTGGTAACCACCGAAACACGCTTGCTGGTGATCGGCGGCGGTGCGGTGGCGACGGCAGCATTGGCCCTGGCGAAAGTGCGTGGTGCGCAGTTGCTGGCAGCGGCGCGACGCCCGGAGCAGGTGGCGCAATTGCAGGCGCAGGGTTATCAGACACTCCAGCTGGATAACCCTGAAGACCTCGGCGCGCAGGTCAACGCGGTGTATCGCGGCGGTGCCGATGTGATCTTTGACACCACCGGCTTCTGGCTGCCGGCGTCGGTGGCGGCACTGGCCACTTTCGGCCGGATCGCGATTATCGCCGCACCGGTGGACGGGCATGTGCAATTGCCGGCGCTGGCCTTGTATCGCAAGGGCGGTTCGGTGGTCGGGATCAATTCTTTGCTGTATGGCGTTGAAGCCTGTGCGGCGATGCTGGAGCAGTTCGGTCGGTTCTTCGATGAAGGCTTGCTGCCGCTGCCGCAGGGGTTGGTCGAGGCGCCGTTGGCCGAAGGCCTGACGCGCTACGCCAACGTCAATCAGGGCGGCGGCGATAAGATCATCCTTATTCCCTGATACACCTTAAATCTCATTGACACCCGGCAACCTGTGGGAGCTGGCTTGCCAGCGATAGCGTCAGTTCAGGTTAGTTCTTCCTCGCCTGTTCCGCCGTCATCGCTGGCAAGCCAGCTCCCACAGGGATCTATGTTGGTCTTAAGAAGCAGGGACGCCGTTTTCCCACGCCGACCAGTTTTTCAGGATGTCCTGCACCAACGGATTCCCCGCGCGATAGAGGTTCTCCAGCGCTGGCACGAAACCGCCCTGATCAGCGTATTTGAGCAGGTTGTCCACTTCACTGCCGCCCGGCTCAGGGCGATCGAAATCGGAGCCGGCACGCACCACGGCCAGACGTTGCACGTCGACCAGACCTTCGCGACTGGCGCGCAGCAAGGCCTCATAGGTGGAGTTGTCTTCCTGCTGCGTCGTGCAATATTCGCCTTTGTTATCGGTCAACAATTTGGTCCAGACCTCGGCCCGTTCGCTCAGGCGCGTGCCGGAAAACCAGGTGTTGCCCGCCAATGTGTCGCAGCGTGTCACCACCGGTGGTTGATTCGCTGGCGCCGACGGATATTTCAGACGCCACGCCGCCGACTCCTTGCTTTCGCTCAGCTCGACCTTGTGGCTCAGGGCGAAGGCTTTGGCCTGCAGTTTCGGGTTGAGTTCGAAGACCTCGGTCTTGTAGTCCAGCGGCGGTTTTTCGTTCGGGCCCTTGGTGTTGATGCCCAGATAACCGGTCGGCCAACTCGATGGCGCATCGCGCGAATCGATCTCCCATTGCGTGCCGAATTCCACCAGATAATGCGCCCACGCGGCGGTGCCGATGGTCCCGTGTTTCGGGCTGATGCCGGCGATACCGGCGATCAGGAAGTAACTTTTGCGCAGGTCGAATTTCGGCGACAAGGCCAACGCCAGAGTCGAGGCGGCGGCGTTGGTCTGGCCCATGCCAGTGGTCAGCAGGCACACCTGCTGCGCATTGCAGCGGATGCTCGGGTACTCGGCGGACAGGCCCGGCACACGGACTTCCTGCTTCAGTTCCAGGCGATCGATCCAATGCTGCGCCTCGGGGGCGAACATGGTGATCAGCATGACTTTCGGTTGAATTGGCGCCTCGACCGCCCATGCGGTGGAGGAGAGCAGGGCCGCACCGGCCAGGGTCAAACGCATCATTGCTTGCATGGAAAACTCCTTGATTCAGAACTGATAACCGACGCCGGCGTAGTAACCCCAGCCGTTGGAACGTGCGCGGAAATTGCCGTCGCCAAAATTCAGCTCGCTGCCGTCTTCCCAGTTGCCGCCGTTGTGGAAATAACGGCCGACCAGGGTGAAGCGCAAATGGGTGAACGAGTAGAGCAACACGTTAGTCGCCACCGTCGCATTGGCGGTGCGCGCCGGGTTGTCCTTGTGCATGTCCGAGCCGAAATCGAAGTTGGTGAAACCGATGTAGGTCAGCGAGGCGCCGTTGCTGAAAGTGTCGATCGGCACGATGTACTTGAGCTGGGCGCGGTAGCCGTCCCACGAGTATTCATTGCTGGCGCCATAGTTTTCCCACTGATAGCGCCCGTACAGGTTGGCCGACAGATTGACCCGCGAATGGGTGTCGATGTCGGTGCCGAAACCGCTGTAGAGGGTGTTGGCGCGGTTCTCCTTGCGGCTGCCGTGGTCGTAGATCCAGTCGAACGCCACATACCATTCCTTGAACGGACCGATGGCCAGGCTGCGGCCGGCGAGATAGTCGATGGAGATGCGCGGTTCGTGCTCCATGAACACCGGCGAGCCGTGATCCCACACGCCTTTGTCGTGGCTGTTGCCGATGTTGAAGATCTTCGGAATGTCGATGTAGCCGTACAGCTCGAACGGACCTTTGCGGCCGAAGTACTCGTATTCCAGGTAGATGTCGTCGGCCGGTTGCGGGCCGAAGCTGATGTCTTTGCTGCCGATCAGGGTCAGGTCCTGGTTGTACCAGTCTGAGAGGTACGCGCCTTTTTTCGGCGGACTGGCTTCGGGGCTGAGGGCTTCGCCCTGGGCGGATTCCTCTTTGGTTGCCGGCTGCGCCAGTGCGCTATGGCTGAGAAGTCCGGTAACGCCGGTCAGTAGCAGGGAAACAGCAAGCGTGCGCGCAAAAGGTGCGCGAAAAGATGAGGCGGCGTGCATTCAAAGTCCTTTTTTTGCGGATCGAGGCCCGTGTTCCGTGGGCTTGTACGGTTTTGTTACGAAAACGTTGGTATTGACGTTACGCAAACGTTTGCACAAGCCGTACCAGTTTTCTCAATGCTCTGAAATTTCAAAGGTTTCAGCTTATTCGTTGATGGGGTGGTCAGGTACGGTTTTGCGCATCCCAAGTCCCCTGTGGGAGCGAGCCTGCTCGCGAAGGCTGAATATCTGAAAAGTAGTTCTCAGCTGACCCACCGCTTTCGCGAGCAGGCTCGCTCCCACAGGTGTTGTATCACCTTCAAGAGCAGTGCTGGCTGGCTGAAACGCTCATTCCAGACCCCTCTAGTATTAAAGTATTAACACCATTTAATCCGTGCCCCATTGCCGGGCGTCTACTAGCTTTGTCCCCAATAACGCGGTTTTGTGATGACCGTCGCAGTCTTGATTCGCGTGTCGAATAAGCCCGGTGATTGTGCACGCCCTCAAGGAAGAAATTGGCCACGACAAGGAGTAGCCCGTGGAAGCAAGGTTTGGTGTCGCCCTCGTTTCGCGTTTTTCCCCACTTTCCCTTGCTGTGCATCTGAGCGTCGCCGGACTGTTGTTCGGCGGCGTCAGCGCACCTGCGTTGGCCACATGCTCCACGGCAGGTTCCACCGTGACCTGCACCGGCGTGCCGAGTCTGCCGCTGTTTCTCAACAACTTCTCCAGTGCCACCAGCGGTTTGACGGTCAACGTCAACAGCGGCGCGCAGATGAACGCGACCCTCGGCGGCCATGTGATGGACCTGACCGGGGTGAACATCTCCCTGAACAACTCCGGCACGATTGACCCGGCGCTGCTCGGCCTGGTTTCAGTGTTGAGCGGCGGTGCATTTATCGGCACGGGGGCGACGAGTACGGTCAGCGTGCTCAACAACGCCAGCGGGATCATTCGCGGCACGGGCATGTTGCTTGGCCTCAACCTGACCAGCATCGACGGCCTGGCCATCGGCGTGAACAACGCCGCTGCCGGTACCACCAGCATCACCAACAACGGCACCATCACCTCGACCGGTTTGTCGGTCGGCGGCATCACCCTCGCCGACACCCCGGTAGTCGGCGTCTACGGCGGCTCGCAGGTCAACATGACCAACAGCAGCACCGGCGTCATCAACGGCCGGATCGCGTTCGAGACCTCGGCGGCGGGCAACACTTTCACCAACGCCGGTGCGATTACCGGCGGTGTGTCGATGGGCGCGGCGAGCACCAACACCTTCACGGCGGTGACCGGTTCCAGCGTCAACGTCGGTGACGGTGTACAGATCAGCGTCGGCCTCGGCGGTTTGATCGGCATCAACCTGACCTTCGCCCCGACCGGCACGGTCGATGGCGGTGCGGGCGGCACCAACAGCCTGATCCTGCAAAACCCGATCGGCGTCGGCGGCGGCACCACGGGCGTCGGCACCGCTTCGAGCGCGACCTACGTCAACTTCAACAACCTGACCCTCAACAGCGGCACCTGGACCTTGCAGGGGCCATTGGTCAGCGGCGCAACCACGCTCAATGGCGGTGTCGCCCAGTTCAACAACAACGCCACATTCGGCAGCGGTGTCTTGACCTCCAACGGCGGGATCCTCCAGGCCAGCAATGCCGGGTTGAACGTCAGTAACCTGATTTCCCTCGGCGCGGGCGGCGTGACCGTACAAGGCACTAACGCCACCACCCTGAGCGGCGTCATTTCCGGCAGCGGTGGCCTGACCAAGGTCGGTTCCGGGCAACTGAGCCTCAGCGCCGCCAACACCTACCTGGGCAACACCACGCTCAACGGCGGCACCGTGCAGTTGGGCAACAATCTTGCGCTGAGCACCGGCACCCTGAACGTCACCGGCGCGACTACCCTGAGCGCGCCTGGCACGATCAGCCTGAGCAACGCCATCAGCCTCGGCGGCACCTTGACGGCCGGCGGCACGGGGGCGTTGACCCTCGGCGGTTTGATCAGCGGCAGCAGTGGTTTGACCAAGACCGGTACTGGCAGCCTGACGGTCAGTGGCGCCAACACCGGTTTCACCGGCACCACCACCCTGAGCGCCGGCAGCCTGTTGGTGACCAACAACGATTCGCTGGGCAGTGGCGCGCTGAACACCGCCGCCGGTACCAGCCTGGACAGCAGCACCAACGTCACCCTGGCCAATAACATCGCGATGACCGGCGCACTCAACGTGCTCGGCAGCAATGCCCTGACCCTCGGTGGTGTGTTGTCCGGCACGGGCGGGATTACCAAATCCGGCAGCGCCAGCCTGACCCTGAGCGGCAACAACACCAACAGCGGCAACACGCTGCTCAATGCCGGTAGCCTGTTCGTTGGCAGCACCACCGCGCTGGGGACTGGCGCGTTGAGCGCGGCAGCGGGCACTACGCTGGATGCGACTGCCGCAGTGGCATTGGCCAACGCCGTTGCGCTGGCGGGCGGGGTGACCATCGGCGGCACTCAGGCATTGGGCCTGAGCGGCGTTGTCAGCGGCGTCGGCAGCCTGATCAAGAATGGCACGGCGGATCTGACCCTCAGCGGCAACAACACCTTCTCCGGTGGCACTGCGCTCAATGCCGGTACGCTGATTGTCGGTTCCAATACGGCGCTGGGTACCGGTGCCCTGGCCGCAGCGGCAGGCACCAAACTTGACGCCAGCAGCACGGCCGCGTTGACCAATGCGGTGACCCTTGGCGGTGATCTGGAAGTGCGTGGCAGCGCTGACCTGACGCTCAGCGGTGTGATCAGCGGCAGTGGCGGGTTGACCAAGCGCGGTTTTGCCAACCTGATTCTCAACGGCGCCAACACTTATCTCGGCGGTACCACGCTGGCCGGCGGCACACTCACTGTGGGCAACGCGGCCGCGTTGGGCAGCGGAGCATTGAATGTCATCGATGTGTCAGCGCTGGACAGCAACACCGCTGTCAACCTGAGCAACAACATCAACCTCAACAGCAGTACCTTGACCCTCGGCGGCAGCAGCGGTCTGACCCTCTCCGGTGTCATCAACGGCGCCGGTCAACTGATCAAGAACGGCGCCGCCAACTTGACCCTCAATGGGGTGAACACCTTCGCTGGCGGCACCACGTTGAATGCCGGCAGCTTGACTGTCGGTAACGCCGCGGCGCTGGGCAGTGGCGCACTGACCGTCGCCGGGGCCAGCACCCTCAACAGCAGCACCGCGGTGACCCTGAACAACGCGATCACCCTCAACGCCAACCTCACCGCGGGTGGCGCCAATGCGCTGACCCTTGGCGGGGTGATCAGTGGTGGTAACGGTTTGATCAAGACCGGCGCATCCAGCCTGACGCTCAACGGCAACAACACCTACACCGGCACCACGGCGCTGAATGCCGGTTCGCTGGTGGTCGGCTCCAACAGCGCACTCGGCACCGGCGCGCTGAACGCCTCGAACGGCACCACGCTGGATGCCGGCACGGCGGCGACGCTCGCCAATAACGTCAACCTCGGCGGCACTCTGACCATCGGTGGCAGCAATGCGCTGACCCTCGGCGGCGTGGTCGCCGGTATCGGTGGGCTGACCAAGAACGGCGCGGCCGACCTGACCCTCAACGGTGCCAACACTTATTTTGGCAACACCGCGTTGAACACCGGCAAACTGATTGTCGGCAGTAACACTGCGCTGGGTTCCGGTACGTTGAACGCGGCGAACAACACCACGCTGGACGCCAATACGGCCGTCAGCCTGAACAATGCCGTGGCGCTGGCCGGCGCATTGAACATCGGCGGCACGGCGGACCTGACCCTGACCGGTCTGGTCAGTGGCGCTGGCAGTCTGGTGAAGGACGGCGCGGCCAATCTGATTCTCAACGCCGCTAACAACTACCTCGGCGGCACCACGCTGAACGCCGGTACGCTGACTGTCGGCAACAGTTCGGCGTTGGGTTCCGGGGCGCTGACCGTCGCTGGCGCGGCAACGCTGGACAGCAATTCGCCGCTGGTCAGCCTCAACAACGATGTCGCCCTGAATGCCGCGCTGACCGTGGGCGGTACGCAGAACCTGACCCTCGGCGGCGTCACCAGCGGCACTGGCCAACTGATCAAGGACGGAGCGGCCAACCTGACCCTCAATGGCAACAATACGTTCAGCGGCGGCACCACCCTCAATGCCGGCACCCTGACCCTGGGCAATGCCAATGGTCTGGGCAGCGGCGGCTTGACCGTCGGCGGTGCGGCGACTCTGGATAACAGTGCATCGTTTGGCATCGGCAACGCGATCACGCTGAATGCCGGACTGACCGTCGCCGGCAACAATGATTTGAGCTTGAACGGCATCATCGACGGTGCCGGCAGCCTGATCAAAAACGGTCTGTCTGATCTGACTCTGGCCGGCAACAACACCTTCACTGGCGCGCTGAATATCGTCTCGGGCAGCGTCACCACGCTCAATACCAACGCGTTGGGTAACACCTCCGGCGTCAACATCAGTGCCGGCGCCGGGCTGAATCTGGGCAGTGACGCCAGCCTCGGCGCACTCACCGGCAGCGGCAGTGTGCAACTGACCGGCAGCAATACCCTGACCGTCGGCAGCGGCAACGTCACCAGTACGTTTGACGGCGATCTCAGCGGCAGCGGCGGCCTGGTAAAAGTCGGCACCGGCACTTTGAACCTCACTGGCATCAACGGCATTACCGGCAATACCGCGATCGATGGCGGTATCGTGAACCTGAGCGGTTCGCTGGGCAGTGCACAACTCAACGTCAATACCGGCGGCACCCTGACCGGTACCGGCTCGGCGCTCGGCGCGGTGAACATCAACAACGGTGGGCATCTGGCGTTGTCGTCAGGCAACACCTTGTCGGCGAGTGCTCTGACGCTCGCGGCCGGAAGCAACGTTGATGTGGCACTGGGTACACCGTCGACCGCGTCGCTGATGAACGTCGGCGGCAACCTCACCCTCGATGGCAATCTCAATGTCACCGATGCCGGCGGTTTCGGTGTGGGTGTGTATCGCTTGTTCAACTACACCGGCAGCCTGACCAACCTCGGTCTGGATGTCGCCAGCGTACCGGTCGGTTACGGCCTCGGTGATCTGCTGGTGCAAACCGGCGTGGCCAATCAGATCAACATTCAAGTCTCGGCACCAAACGTCAACATCCGTTACTGGGACGGCAGCCAGACCATTGCCAACGGCGTGGTCGATGGCGGCAACGGCACCTGGAATGCGGTCGGCACCAACTGGACCGATGCCAACGGTCTGGTCAACCAGCCATGGGCCGGCGACTTCGCGGTGTTCCAGGGCAGCGCCGGCACGGTGACGGTAAACGGCACGCAAGCGTTCACCGGCCTGCAGTTCGTCACGGATGGCTACAACCTGGTCAACGGCGCGGCGGGGCAACTGACGGCGGTCAACGGCACTGGTGGCACCACGGCAGTGCGGGTCGATCCGGGCGTCACCGGTACTATCGGCGTCAATATCGATGGCAGCGGCATTCTCAATAAACTCGACGCCGGCACCCTGGTGCTCAATGGCACCAACACTTACAGCGGCGGCACCCAACTGGACGGCGGCAAGATCATCGTCGGCAGCAACACCGCGCTGGGCAGCGGTACGCTGACGGCCAACGCCGGTACGCAACTGGACAGCAACACTGCCGTGACCCTCGGCAATGCTGCGACGCTCAACGGCAACCTCACCGTGGTCGGCAGCAATGCGTTGACCCTCAACGGGGTGATTGGCGGCACCGGCGGGCTGATCAAAAACGGCACGGCAAACCTGACCCTTGGTGGCAACAACGCTTTCCTCGGGCCGGTGGCGCTGAATGCCGGCGGACTGGTTCTGGCGTCGAACTCGGCGCTCGGCTCGGGCACGCTGAATGCAGCGGGCGGCACCACGCTGGATGCCAGCACCGGGGTTTCGCTGAACAACGCGGTCAACCTCGCGGGCAATCTCGGCATTGGCGGCACGGCGGATCTGACCCTGGCCGGCACGGTCAACGGCGCCGGCAGCCTGAGCAAAAACGGCGCGGCCAACCTGACCCTCAGCGGCAACAACAACTTCCTCGGTGGCGTCACCCTTAATGCGGGCACCCTGACCGCCGGCAGCAACTCGGCACTGGGCCTGGGCAACCTGACCGTTGCGGGCGCCTCGGCGCTGGACAGCAACAGCGCGCTGAGCCTGGGCAACAACGTCGTGCTCAACGCCAATCTGAGCAACACCGGCAGCAACAACCTGACCCTGGCGGGCGTGGTCAGCGGTGCGGGCGGCTTGATCAAGAACGGCGCGGCGAACCTGACGCTCAACGGCGTCAACACTTACACCGGCGGCACCACGTTGAACGCCGGTACGCTGACCCTCGGCACCGGTTCGGCATTGGGCAGCGGTGCGCTGACCGTGGCCGGTGCTTCGAGCCTCGATAACTCAGCGCCACTGGTGCTGGCGAACAACGTCAACGTCAACGCGAATCTGGCCCTGGCGGGAAATAACAATCTGACCCTCGGCGGTGTTATCGCCGGCGCCGGCACGCTGAGCAAAAATGGTCTGGCCGACGTGACCCTTAGCGGCAACAACATCTTCAGCGGCACCTTCGATGTGGCGTCCGGCAGCCTGACCACGCTGAGTGGTGCGGCGCTGGGCAACAACGCCACGGTCAATCTCGCGGGCGGCGCGGCGCTGAATCTCGGTGCATCGGGCAGCCTCGCCAGCCTCACAGGCAGCGGTACTGCACTGATCGGTACCGGCAACACCCTGAGCCTCGGTGGCAACAACGTCAGCAGTACCTTCGCCGGCATCCTCAGCGGTGACGGTGGCCTGAGCAAACTCGGCAGCGGCACCCTGACCCTCAGCGGTATCAGCGACCTGACCGGCGACACCAACGTCAACGCCGGCACCCTGCAGGTCAACGGCTCACTGGCCAGCGGCAATGTGCTGGTCAACAACGGCGGCACCCTCGGCGGCAGCGGCACCTTGACCGGCGCGGTGACCGTGGCCGATGGCGGTCATCTGGCGGGCGTCACCGGCAGCACCTTGTCGGTGGATTCGCTGGTGTTAAACGGCAACGCCAACTTCGACGTCGGCCTCGGCACACCGGTGTCCGGTGGCGGTAATGCGCTGGTCAATGTCGGCGGTAACCTGACCCTCGACGGCACGCTCAACGTCAGCGATATCGGTGGATTTGGCAGCGGCGTCTATCGGCTGATCAACTACACCGGCGGCCTGACCGACAACGGCATGTTGATCGGCACCGTGCCGGGCAGCGTGACGCCGGGCGACCTGACCCTGCAAACCGCGCTGGCCAATCAGATCAACCTGCTGGTCACCGCACCGGGCGTCACCGTGCAGTTCTGGGACGGCAATCAGCTGGTGGCCAATGGTTCGGTAGAGGGCGGCAGCGGCACTTGGGGCACCGGCACCACTAACTGGACCGACGTCAACGGCACCACCAACCAGGCGTGGGGCAACAGCTTCGCGGTGTTCCAGGGCGCGGCCGGCACGGTGACCGTCAACGGCGCGCAAACCATCACCGGCCTGCAGTTCGTCACCGACGGCTACAGCCTGGTGAACGGCACGGCGGGCTCGTTGAACCTGGTCAACGGTTCGCTCGGCAATGCCACGGTGCGGGTCGACCCGAACGCCACGGCAACCCTCGGCGTTGCGCTCAATGGCAGCGGCACGCTGGGCAAATACGACAGCGGTACGCTGGTGCTCAACGCGGCCAACGGCTACACCGGTGGCACGGCGCTGAACGGTGGCAAGATCGTGGTCGGTAACAACGCGGCGCTCGGCACTGGTGTGTTGACCGCAGCTGACGGCACCGTTCTGGACAGCAATACCGCCGTTACGCTGGGCAACGGCGTGGTCGTCAACGGTGGCCTGACCGTTGCCGGTTCCAACGCCTTGACCCTCGGCGGTGTGGTCAGCGGTGCGGGCAGCCTGATCAAGACTGGCGCATCGAGCCTGACCCTCAACGGCAGCAACACCTACAGCGGTGGCACTCAGCTCGCGGGCGGTTCGCTGATTCTCGGCAACAACAGTGCACTCAGCAGCGCTGCGCTCAATGTGACTGGCAACGGCACGCTCGACAGCACCTCGGCGCTGCAATTGGCCAATGCCATCAACCTCGGCGCGCAACTGACCCTCGCAGGCAGCCAGAACACCACGCTGCTCGGTGCGGTGACCGGCACCGGCAGTCTGCTGAAAAACGGCAGCGGCGATCTTGTGCTCAGCGGTGCCAATACCTACAGCGGCGGCACCACGCTGAACGGCGGGACGACGCGTGGTGACACCAGTAGCCTGCAAGGTGCAATCGTCAACAACGCGACCCTGACCTTCGAACAAAACGCCGATGGCAGCTACACCGGCAACCTCACTGGCGCCGGTACGCTGAACAAAACCGGGACCGGTGATTTGCTGCTGACGGGCAACAACGCCTTCACCGGCAACACCTCGGTGCAGGCCGGCAACCTGATCGTCAACGGCGTGCTCAACAGCGCCAACGTCAACGTCGCCAGCGGCGCGGGCATCGGCGGTGGCGGCCAGTTCGGCGGCGCTGTGCAACTGGCCGCCGGTGCGACGCTGGCCGGTGGCGGCACGGCAACTCCGTTGTCGGTGGGTTCGCTGGCGCTGTCGTCGGGGACTAACCTGGACTTCAGCCTCGGCTCCGCAACCAGTTCGACCACGGTGGTCAATGTCGCGGGCAACCTGACCCTCGACGGTACGCTCAACGTCAGCAATGCCGGCGGTTTCGGCACCGGGGTCTATCAACTGTTCAGCTACGGCGGCAGCCTGACCGACAACGGTATGGTGTATGGCAGCCTGCCGGTGTCGGCGGCCAACCTGACCCTGCAAACCGCCATCGCCAATCAGGTCAACCTGCTGGTGCAAGGCACGCCGGGTGAGGTGCAGTTCTGGAACGGCGGCAAAACCAATCCGGATGGCAGCATCGGTGGTGGCAGCGGTGTGTGGGGGCCTGGGACTAACTGGACTGATCCGAATGGCACGCAGGCGCTCGCTGCGAACGGACAGTTCGCGGTGTTCGGTGGCCAGGGCGGCACGGTGACGGTACAGGGCAACCAGAACTTCACCGGTCTGCAATTTCTTGCCAATGGCTACGGCCTGACGCCGGGTGCCGGTGGCGCGCTGACCCCGGTCAATGGCGCGGATGGCAGCCTCGCGCCGGTGCGCGTGAATGCCGGCGGGAGTGCGGAAATCTCCGCGCCGCTGGTGGGCACGGGTGGCATCGAGAAGCTTGATTCCGGCACGTTGGTCTTGAGCGGTGCCAACACCTACAGCGGCGGCACCACGGTCAGCGGCGGTACGCTGGTCGGTAACACCACGAGTTTGCAGGGCAATATTCTCAACAATGCTTCGCTGCTCTTCGTGCAGAACTTCAGTGGCCAGTTCAACGGATCGTTGCGCGGACTTGGCGCGATGCTCAAACGCGGTACCGGCACCTTGCTGTTGAACGGTGATAACCCGTTCAGCGGCACGGTCGCGGTCGAACAAGGCGTGCTGCAAGTCGGTAGCCGTGCGGCGCGGGCGTCGCTGGGCGGGCAGGTGACCGTCGCCAGCGGCGCAGGGCTGAGCGGTAACGGCAGTGTCGGCTCGCTGCTCAACCAGGGTGTGGTGACTTCCGGCGCCGAAGCCGGAACCCTCAGCGTGGCCGGTAACCTGACCAACGCGAGCGGCGGTGTGCTCGTGCTGACGGTCAGTTCGCCCACCGCGACACCGTTGGCCGTCGGTGGCACCGCGACGTTGGGTGGCGCCTTGCAGGTCAACTCGCTGGCACCGTTTACCGGCAACACCACGTACTCGCTGATCACGGCGGGTGGCGGAGTGAATGGCACCTTCAGCGCAGCGGACCTGCCGCAATACGCGTTCCTCAACAGCGCACTGGTGTATGACGCCAACGCGGTGAACCTGGTGGTCAGCCGCAACGGCAATTCGTTCGCCGATGTCGCCGCCACTGGCAACCAGTTCCGCACCGCCACTGCGCTGTCGAACAACGGCCCGGCAGGCGCGGCGTTGCAGAACGAGATCGTCAACCTCAGTGTCGCCGGTGCGCGTAATGCCTTCGACAGTCTGTCGGGTGAGATCCACGCCAGCACCGCCAGCGCCATTCTCGAGGATTCGCGTTATGTGCGTGACGCGGTGAACGATCGCATGCGCCAACCGTCGTGCAGCGCAGCGGATGATCCACGCCGTGCACTGGCGCCAAGTGACAACCAACTGAGCAGCAATGGTTGCCACGGCGAAATGGTCGGCTGGGCGCGGGCACTCGGCGCGTGGGGCGAGTCGGATGGCGACAGCAACGCGGCGAAACTCGACCGCAACCTCAGCGGCTTCATGCTCGGCACCGACAAGCAACTCGATGATCAGTGGCGCGTGGGCATGGCCGCCGGTTACACCCGCAGCGACCTCGACGCCCATGATCGTCGCTCGGATGCCACCGTCGAAAGCTACCACCTGGCGGCGTACCTCAACTCGCAGTTCGATGCCCTGGCCGTGCGCCTCGGCGCGGCTTACAGCTGGCACGACATCGAAACCAAACGCAACGTCAGCGTCGGCAGCTACAACGACCGCTTGAAAGCCAACTACGACGCACGCAGCGCCCAGGTGTTCGGTGAAGTCGGGTACACCATTGACGCCGGCGGCATTGCACTTGAACCGTTCGCCGGTCTGGCCTACGTCAACTACGACACCGACAAAGCCAAGGAGAAAGGCGGAGTAGGGCGCCTGGAGGCCGATGCCGATCAAGACATCACCTTCTCGACCCTCGGTGTGCGCGCCGGCAAAGTCATTACCCTGGCCAACGGCGGGCAATTCACCCCGCGCGCGGCGCTCGGCTGGCGCCATGCATTTGGTGACACCAAGCCTGACGCTGATCTGACCTTCATCGACGGCGGCGCTTCGTTCAGCACCCAAGGCGTGCCGATCGCCAAGGACAGTGCCATCGTCGAAGCAGGTGTCGACTTCCAGATCAGCCCGACCGGCAAGCTCGGGGTCGGCTACTCGGGGCAACTGTCGAACGACAGCAACGATCATGCGATGACCATCAGCTTCAGCCTGGGCTTCTGATTTAGGGGCGAAGCACTTTTAGCCGCCCGCGAGGGCGGTTTTTTTTCAAGATCAAAAGATCGCAGCCTTCGGCAGCTCCTACAGTGGGGATTTGCGTTTCCCTGTAGGAGCTGCCGAAGGCTGCGATCTTTTGATCTGTTGGCTTTCGGTCCGGCCGTCCGCGCTCTGCTAGAATCGCCCCCATCAACAGCCTGAGACTCCCCCATGAGCGAGCCGATTCGTCTGACCCAATACAGCCACGGCGCCGGTTGCGGCTGCAAGATTTCCCCGCAGGTGCTGGAAGTGATTCTGGCCGGCAGCGGCGCACAGAACCTTGATCCGAAACTGTGGGTAGGCAACGCCTCGCGCGATGATGCGGCGGTGTACGAAATTGATGCCGAGCGCGGTGTGGTCTCGACCACCGACTTTTTCATGCCGATCGTCGATGACCCGTTCGACTTCGGCCGGATTGCCGCGACCAACGCGATCAGCGACATCTATGCGATGGGCGGTGATCCACTGATGGCCATCGCCATTCTCGGCTGGCCGGTCAATGTGCTGGCGCCGGAAGTGGCACGCGAAGTGATTCGCGGTGGTCGTGCGGTGTGTGATGCGGCGGGGATTCCGTTGGCGGGCGGGCATTCGATCGATGCGCCGGAGCCGATCTTCGGCCTCGCCGTCACCGGTCTGGTCGAGAAGCGCCACATGAAGCGCAACGACACCGCCACCGCCGGTTGCCTGTTGTACCTGACCAAACCGCTGGGCATCGGCATCCTCACCACCGCCGAGAAGAAGGGCAAATTGCGCGCCGCCGATGTCGGTGTGGCCCGCGACTGGATGTGCACCCTGAACAAACCCGGCAGCCGCTTCGGCAAACTCGCCGGCGTTACAGCGATGACCGACGTTACCGGTTTTGGCCTGCTCGGGCATCTGGTGGAAATGGCGGACGGCAGCCAAGTGACCGCACGCATCGCCTATGACCGGGTGCCGCGTCTGGACAGCGTCGAGTATTACCTCGATCAGGGCTGTGTGCCCGGCGGTACGCTGCGCAATTTTGACAGCTATGCGAGCAAGGTTGGACGCGTGCAGGAGCTGCACAAACGCGTGCTCTGCGACCCGCAAACCAGCGGTGGTCTGCTGATCGCGGTGACGCCTGAAGGCAATGAAGAATTCCTCGCCGTCGCCGCCGACCTGGGCCTGAACCTTGCGCCGATCGGCGAACTGGTTGAGCGACAGACGAACGCAGTCGAGGTGATTTGATGCTCCGCGACTGCACTGACTACCGAGACATTTTCCTCAACGACCGGCCGCTGATGGACGCCCGTGCGCCGGTCGAGTTTCACAAGGGCGCGTTCCCCGGCGTGATCAACCTGCCGCTGATGAACGATGTCGAACGGCAGAAGATCGGCACCTGCTACAAACAGCAGGGTCAGCAGGCCGCCATCGAATTGGGTCATCAACTGGTGTCTGGCGCGGTGAAGGCCGAGCGCATCCAGGCCTGGGCCGATTTTGCCCGCGCCCATCCTGACGGTTATCTCTATTGTTTTCGCGGCGGCCTGCGCTCGCAGATCACCCAGCAATGGCTGCGTGATGAGGCCGGCATCGACTATCCGCGCGTCGGCGGTGGTTACAAGGCGATGCGCAGTTTTCTGATCGACACCCTTGAGCAGGCCATCGCGCAATGTGATTTCGTTCTGCTCGGCGGCATGACCGGCACCGGCAAGACCGAAGTGCTGGTGCAGCTACCTAATGGTCTGGACCTGGAAGGGCACGCCAATCATCGCGGCTCCAGCTTCGGCAAACGCGCCACCGGGCAGCCGTCGAACATCGATTTTGAAAACCGCCTGGCCATCGACATCCTCAAGAAACGTGACGCGGGGTTTGCACAGTTTGTGCTGGAGGACGAGAGCCGGGTGGTCGGCAGTTGCGCCTTGCCACTGCCGCTGTATCAGGGCATGCAGCAGTACCCGATGGTGTGGTTGGAAGACAGTTTTGACGATCGTGTGGAGCGGATTCTGCGTGATTACGTGGTGGATCTGTCGGCGGAGTTCTCCACGGTACATGGTGAGGAGGGCTTTACGCTGTTCTCGGAACGCCTCTTGGAAAGCCTGAACAACGTGCAGAAGCGCCTGGGTGGCGAGCGCCATCGACGGATGCTGATTTTGATGGAGGACGCGTTGATCGAGCAGGGGCGCAGCGGGGCGGTGGACTTGCATCGCGGCTGGATCGAAGGGTTACTGCGTGAGTATTACGACCCGATGTATGTGTTTCAGCGGGAGAAGAAGGGCGGGCGGATCGAGTTTGCCGGGGAGCGTGGGGCGGTGCTTGAGTACTTGCGAGCGCGGGTGAATCAGAAGGTTTGATAGTACTTTTGCTGGCCTCATCGCTGGCAAGCCAGCTCCCACAGGTATTGCGGATGTATATGGAATTTGTGTACACCCTGGAACCCTGTGGGAGCTGGCTTGCCAGCGATGGGGCCGGTTCAGACAGAAGATGACTCAGGTCGGGCAGGTTTCCTTGCCATGATCCAGACCCTGCTTGTAGCTGTGGCTCTGCAGACTGGCCTTGCCGTTGTGCCAGGTCAGCGTCAGCACGTACAGCGAGTCAAAATCGTTGCCCGCCCAGTCATCGGTGATGTTCTGTTTCTCGCCGACCGCTTTGCCCGCCACTTTGTTGATCAGCTCCGGCAGATAGCCGTGGGACCAGGCGGTGTAGATCGTCGAGTTGTGATACTTGTCTTCCAGCAGTTCGCGGGCCAGATCGCTGGTGTCGTTGGCCGAAAAATCGATATTCACCGGCAGGCCGAGCTTGATCGCGGCGGGGCTGATGGTCATCAGCGGGCGAATGTAGCTGTAGGAGTTGTCCAGCTCGCCTTCCTCGACATTGCGCGTCGGGTTGGCGGCGAACACGTAATCGGCCTTGCCGAATTTTTCCGGCAGCAGCGTCGACAGGTCGATGGCGCGGTTCAGACCCTGACAGTTGAGCTGGCCGAGGCCGCCCTCGGGTTTCTCCGCGTGGCGCAGGAACACCAGCGTCTGCGTGCCGTCCACCGGTTGCGCGCGGCTTTCGCTGGACTCCAGCGACAGGAACAGCGCACTGACGGCCAGCAGGGAAGGCAGGGCCACATACGCGCGGTGTTTGAAACGTTTGGCGAATCGCATAAGGATCGTCATGAGATAAAAAGTTCTTCAGCAAATTCGGTTAAGGCTGACAAACCTCTACACCGCGGGCTCCCAGCACCGGGTGTTTTCCCTGTCTTGAACGGCTTCCTCTGCAACAAAGGCATAGCTCAGAGTCCCCTGAGGGCCGTTTGGTTCGATCGTCCGAGTGCGCAGCACTCTAACGGCAACGTTCAGCGGCCTTGGGGCAGGTTAGCGACAGGATGTTACGGTTCGTGCAGCCGCTGCCCAAGGCTGCGATCTTTTTGCAGACTGCAAAGCCTCAAGATCAAAAGATCGCAGCCGGCGCAGTGCCTACATTATGATCTGGCTTTAATTTGTGACTGGATGCTTCCCATGACCGATCTGTCCGCGTTCCCGATCACCCAGAAATGGCCGGCGCAGTACCCTGACTGGATTCAGCTCTATTCCTTGCCGACGCCCAACGGCGTCAAAGTCTCGATCATGCTCGAAGAAATCGGCCTGCCGTACGAGCCGCACAAGGTCGCTTTCGACAGCAACGATCAGTTGTCCCCGGAATTCCTCTCGCTGAACCCGAACAACAAGATCCCGGCAATCCTTGATCCCCATGGTCCCGAAGATAAGCCGCTGGCGCTGTTCGAATCGGGGGCGATCCTGATTTATCTGGCGGACAAAAGCGGCCAGTTGCTTGCGCAGGAAGGTGCGCAACGCTACGAAACCCTCCAGTGGCTGATGTTCCAGATGGGCGGTATCGGCCCGATGTTCGGCCAGCTCGGCTTCTTCAACAAATTCGCCGGCAAGGACTACGAGGACAAGCGTCCGCGCGATCGTTACGTCGACGAAAGCAAACGCCTGCTCAAGGTGCTCGACGGCCGGTTGGAGGGCCGCGACTGGATCATGGGCGAGCGCTACACCATTGCCGATATCGCGACGTTCCCGTGGGTGCGTAACTTGATCGGGTTTTATGAGGCCGGTGATCTGGTCGGCATCAGCAACTTCCCGAATGTCACCCGTGTGCTTGAGCGTTTCCTCGCGCGCCCGGCCGTGGTTCGCGGCCTGACCATTCCCTCGTAATTTTCGGACTACACACATAACCCTGTGGGAGCTGGCTTGCCAGCGATGACGCCGGCACAGTCGACATCTATGTTGACTGAACCACCGCCATCGCTGGCAAGCCAGCTCCCACAGGGATTTACAGTGTTCTGAAAGATTGTTACACCCCCGGTAATGCACTCTTGATTGATCCAGGTTTGTACGCCAACCCCCGCAAGGCATAAGCTTCGCCCCCTACGACTTTCGTCTCATCTGCCGTTTTCAGGAAAGGCCTCCATGTCCAGTCAGTTCCCCGAAGCACGTCCCCGCCGTCTGCGCCGCAATGCGAGCCTGCGCAGCCTGTTCCAGGAAACCGAGTTCAGCCTGAACGATCTGGTGCTGCCGATTTTCGTCGAAGAAGACATCGATGACTTCGTGCCGATCAAGAGCATGCCCGGGGTGATGCGCATTCCCGAGCGCAAACTGGCCGGCGAAATCGAGCGCTATGCCCGCGCCGGCATCAAGTCGGTGATGACCTTCGGCGTGTCCCATCATCTGGACAGCAACGGCAGCGACACCTGGCGCGAAGACGGGCTGGTCTCGCGCATGTCGCGCATCGCCAAAGACGCTGTGCCGGAAATGATCGTGATGTCCGACACCTGCTTCTGCGAATACACCGATCACGGCCACTGCGGCGTGATGCACAACCATGAGGTCGACAACGACCAGACCCTGATCAACCTCGGCAAACAAGCTGTGGCAGCGGCCCGCGCGGGTGCCGACGTGATCGCGCCATCAGCTGCGATGGATGGACAAGTGCGGGCGATTCGCCAGGCGCTGGACGCGGCCGGTTTCACGCAGATTCCGATCATGGCGTACTCGACCAAATTTGCTTCGGCACTCTACGGCCCGTTCCGCGAGGCCGGTGGCAGTGCGCTGAAAGGCGACCGCAAAAGCTATCAGATGAACCCGATGAATCGCCGCGAAGCCCTGCGCGAGTCGCTGCTCGACGAGCAGGAAGGCGCCGATGCGCTGATGGTCAAACCGGCCGGCGCGTACCTCGACATCATCCGCGACATCCGTGAGGCCTCGAACCTGCCGCTGGCGGCGTATCAGGTCAGCGGCGAGTACGCGATGATCAAGTTCGGCGCGCAGGCCGGGGCAATTGATGAGGATCGCGTGGTGCGTGAAAGCCTCGGCGCGATCAAACGGGCGGGGGCGGATCTGATCTTTACTTATTTTGCGATGGATCTGGCATTGGCCGGGATCTAAAGACCACCGCACAACCCTGTGGGAGCTGGCAAGCCAGCTCCCACAGGGGCTCGTGGTGTTTTTGGGTCAGGGGCAGTTGAAGTAGGGCCGGATGCCGTGATCGTGGAAATAGCGTTCAATCACTTTGGGGTCGGCGCTGTTGTCGGCAATCGCCACATAGGTATCCGGGCGCAGCAGATAAAAGCCGTTACGCCCCAATCCTGCGGTTTCAAACGCCGGGCGCCAGTCGAACACGTGCAGCGGCAAGTGGTGTTCATTGCACCAGGCAATCATCTCGTCACTGGTGTCGCCATACACATGCACTTGCCAGCACGGCTGGCGTAGCGGTTGGTAATTATCCCCCTCACCATCATGCGCCCACGGCAAGCGGTCACCACCGTGCACATGGCCGGCCGCGCCCTGGCTCAGCGGCATTCCGCGATAGTTGAGGGTGACTTGCGACACGGTGCGAAAAAGGAACTCGCGACTGGCCTCGAACGAGGCCATTTTCGGGATCAGAAACGGCGCCACGCGCATGCGCAGCATGTCCGCCATACGTCCTTCGGCGGTGACGAAGCTGAAGACCTTGTCGGTGGTCGACACCAGTCGGCGGGCGAAGGCGATGCGTTCGGTTTCGTAGCTGTCGAGCAAGCCTGGCTCGGCGCCGCCGCTGAGCACGGCGGCGAGTTTCCACGCCAGATTGATCGCATCGCCAATGCCGGTGTTCATGCCCTGACCGCCCGCCGGGCTGTGCACATGTGCGGCATCGCCGAGCAGAAACGCGCGGCCACTGCGAAAATGTTCGGCCACGCGGTGATGCACACGGTAGGTCGAGAACCAGTGCACGTCTTCGATGTGTACTTTCAGGTGTTCGATGGCGCGGCTGCTGACATCGGAGAATTCCAGGCTTTCGGCGCGATCCGCGCGTTCATCACGTACCGTGCCGATCAACCGCGCACGACCTTCGCCGGCCAGTGGAAACACGGCGAGAAAGTCCGCTTCATCCAGATCCAGATGCAACTCACCGTTCATCGCCGGGCCGCTGGCCTTGACGTCGGCGACGTAGAAAATCTGCTGATAAGTGCCACCGGGGAACCCGGTGTCGAGGGTTTTACGCACTACTGAGCGGGCGCCGTCACAGCCGGCCAGATAACAGGCCTGGCAGATTTCCTGCTCGCCATCGGGCAGGCGCAAATGCGCGGTGAGGCCGTCGCCGTTCTCTTCGAAACTTTCCAGCGTGGTGTCGCGTTCGACGGTGACGCCGTAGTCCTCGAGACGCTCGATCAGCAGCCGTTCGTGTTGATCCTGCGGGAAGATTTCGACGAACGCGTAGGGCGTCAGACCTTCGCCGATGCGATTCAGCGGCAATTGCGCGACCGGTTTGCCGTTGACCCAGAAATTCGCCGCCGCCACCCGATGGCCGTTGCGCACCACGGTGTCGGCCAGGTCCAGTTGCCGGTACAACTCCAGCGTGCGCGCCTGCACTGCCAGCGCCCGCGACGTGGTGCCAGGGGTAGAGGTCTTGTCGATGATCCGCACGCGCACGCCGAGTTTGCTCAGCCACAGGGCCAGCACCAGCCCGGTGGGGCCGGCGCCGATGATCAGAACGTCGCTGCGGTTCATAGGCCTGTCCTCCGATTGCTGTGCAGCAAGTATGGATCAGAAGGAGAGGGTGGCCAGTTGATCGGCCAGACGGAAAACGGCCCCATGGTGGTGGGGCTGTGTGGCCGTTTTCAGTGCTCGGCGGGAGATTTTGGTGAGAGTGAAATTTACCCCCTCACCCCAGCCCTCTCCCCCAAGGGGGCGAGGGGGAAAGGGAGCCGATTTGGGGCCGTTCAAAAGCTGAGATCGACTCGGTGGTACACGTCGGCGTAACTCGAAAGAACACCCCAGTCAGTCCCCTCTCCTTTAAAAAACGAGGGGGAAAGGGAGCCGATTTGGGTGCCTTTCAAAACCTGAGATCGACTCGGTGGCACACGTCGGCGTAACTCGAAAGAACACCCCGGTCAGTCCCCTCTCCTTTAAAAAACGAGGGGGAAAGGGAGCCGATTTGGGTGCCTTTCAAAACCTGAGATCGACTCGGTGGTACACGTCGGCGTAACTCGAAAGAACACCCCGGTCAGTCCCCTCTCCCTCCGGGAGAGGGTTAGGGTGAGGGGCTTTTCAGCCTTAGAAATCGATAGTACCGGACAACTTCGCCACCCGCGGTTCACCCTGGGTCAGATAACCACCCTGAGCCGATTCCCAGTACTTCTTGTTCGCCAGATTCTCTACACCCAGACGCACGGTCACGTCTTTCTCCGACACCTTGAACGCATAACGTGCTCCCGCATCGAAGCGGTTCCAGGTCGGCAGGCTGAGGTTGTTCGCCGCGTCAGCGTATTGACCGCCAGTGCGCAACATCCGCGCATTCAGCGCTACGCCTTGCAGGCCCGGCACGTCCCAGTCGGCGCCGGCGTTGAACTGGAAGGTCGGCACACCGATCGCACGGTTGCCGTCGTTGGCACCGTTGAGGGTGTTCTTCAGTTCGGTGTCCATCAGGGTCAGTCCGCTGATCAGGCGCAGGCCCTGGATCGGCTCGCCGAACACGTTCATTTCCACGCCTTTGTTGATCTGCTCGCCTTCACGCACGTAGGTGCAGGTGGTCGCACTGTTGATTTCGCAGTAACCGTCGCTCGGCTGTTCGATGCGATAAACACCGAGGCTGGCGCCGTAAGTGCCCATGTCGACTTTCACCCCGACTTCGGTCTGCTTGGAGCGTGCCGGTGCATAGACTTCGTTGCCGTTGGTCACGCGGAATCCGCCGGAGCTGGTCGGCGAAGTCGGGCCTTGGGCCAGGCCTTCGATGTGGTTGGCGTAAAACGACACATGGTCCCACGGCTTGAACACCACGCCGTACACCGGCGTTGTAATCGACTCGTCGTAGCTCGACTTGCGGCCGCCGCTGCCCCAACTGGCGTAGTTGTAGCCTTGCACCACCAGTTGCTGACGACGCAGGCCGGCGGTGACCAACAGGCGATCGTCGAAGAAGCCGAGGGTGTCGGAAATCGCCACGCTGCGGTTGAAGGTCTTGCCGGTGATGCCGGGATCATTCAAGTCGCCGCCGGCAAAGTTGCCCACCGGCGACGGCGTTTGCACCGGGTGGTAGATGTTGTTGGCGTACCGGGTCAGGTCGAAATCATAGGCGCTGCGCTGTTCGGCCCAGATGCCGGTCAGGCCGAAGTTGAGCTTATGGCTGACCGGGCCGGTGTTGAATTTACCGTTGAGGCCGGCCATCACGCTGGTGTTGTCTTCGTCGTGCGGAATGAACGAGCCGGTGGTGAAAGAGGCGCCGTTGTTACCGACCAGTGTGGTCGAGTTGTAGCGCCCGACTTCGCGGGTGTGCTTGGCGCCGCCGGCCGCATAAGCGGTCCAGTTGTCGTTCAGATCGTATTCGGCGCGGAGCATGCCGAAGGTGTCTTCGATGTCGGTATAGCCCCACTTCGGCGCGTAGTTGGTGTCGGCCGAGGGGGCGTCCGGAATGTGTGTGGCGGTGCCGAGGTTGACCGAGTTGCGGCCACCGTTGACGCGTTCTTTCTGATAGGCGAAGTCGCCGGAGATACGCAGCGCGTCGCCACGATAGTCGAGATCGATGGCAAACAGTTTCGAGCGTTGGTTCTCGTGATCGATACCGGTGTCGCCTTCGCGCTGGGACAGGTTGATCCGTGCGCCGAAGCGGTTGTCTTCACCGAAGCGCTGGCCGATGTCGAAGTGATGACCGATGCGGCCTTCGCTGTTGATGTCGGTGGTGTAACGCCGCAGCGGCACGTCGCCGGCGCGTTTCGGTTGCAGGTTGACGCCGCCGCCGATGCCGGAGCCGGTCGGGGTCACGCCGTTGATAAAGGCATTCGGGCCTTTGAACACTTCCACGCGCTCCAGGGCATCGGTGGAAATGATCTGCCGGGGCAGCACGCCGTACAGGCCGTTATAGGAAATGTCGTCGCCGTTCAGTGGCAAGCCGCGGATCATGAAGACTTGCGCCTGGTTGCCGTAACCGGACGCCTGACGTACCGACGAATCGTTGCGCAGCACATCGGCGACGTCTTCGGCCTGCTGATCCTGAATCAATTGTTCGGTGTACGACGCGGCGCTGAACGGCACGTCCATCATGTCCTGATTACCCAGCACGCCGAGTTGACCACCACGGGCGACCTGACCACCGGCGTAGACCGGGGGCAGGGTGTTGGACGTCGGCGCCTGGGCGTTGATGTTGACGTCGTCCAGCACCAGCGCTTTGTTGGCGCTTTCGGCAGCGTGAGCGGTGACAGTCAGGGAGCACAGCAGGGCGAGAAGCGTCGGGCGAAACGGGACGGCGAGTCGAGCTGAAGCGGGCATGTGGATACCTGGAGGCGCACGGCCGGTGAGAAAAATAAGGGCGGCGCGGGAACTCCTTGCGCAAATGCGACTCCAGGCGCAAATGATAGGTTTTCTCAGTAACGGTTTGCAATCAGTTTGTCATCACTCCTTCAAAACCCGCATTCCTGTGTAGGAGCTGCCGCAGGCTGCGATCTTTTGATCTTGTTTTTAAAATCAAAGTCAAAAGATCGCAGCCTGCGGCAGCTCCTACACGGATTGTGTATGGTGGTTCTGGCTTACTGGACTGGATGAAGTTACATGTACAACTTTCGATTACCGATCACCCTCGCCGCACTGCTGGTGCTCGCCGGTTGCGCGGGGCAGCGCGGCCAGGAACCGGTGCCCCGTGCGCCCGCTGAGGTGAAGGCCGAGATCGTGCGGCTGATGCCGGCCAAGACCGCGGATCGGCAAGGCTGGGCCACCGATATCTACGCCGCGTTTGCCGCGCAGAACATCAGCCCGACCACGCAGAATCTGTGTTCGGTGCTGGCCGTTGCCGAGCAGGAATCCACCTTTCAGGCCGACCCCACGGTGCCAGGCCTGGGCAAAATCGCCCGCGACGAAATTGATCGCCGTGCCGCCAAAGTGCACATCCCCAGCCTGTTGGTCAGTGGTGCTCTGCAAGTGCGCTCAACCAACGGCAAAACCTACAGCGAACGCCTGAACGCGGCGCGCAGTGAAAAAGAACTCAGTGGCATTTTCGACGATTTCATCGGCAGGGTGCCGATGGGGCGGACGCTGTTTGGTGGCTTCAACCCGGTGCACACCGGCGGGCCGATGCAGGTCAGCATCGAGTTTGCCGAGCAGCACGCCAAGGATTATCCGTATCCGGTGGACGGCACGATCCGCCGTGAAGTGTTCAGTCGCCGTGGTGGTATGTATTTCGGCATTGCGCATTTGCTCGGCTATCCGGTGAGTTATCGCGAGCCGCTGTACCGGTTTGCCGACTTCAACGCGGGCTGGTACGCCAGTCGCAATGCCGCTTTCCAGAATGCGGTGAGCCGCGCTTCGGGCATTCCCCTGGCGCTGGATGGCGACCTGATCCGCTACGACTCGATCATGCCCGGTGGTACGGAACTGGCGGTGCGCACGCTCGGCAAGTCGCTGGGCATGCGCAACCCGACCATTCGCGATCAATTGGAGAAGGGCAAAACCCTGGAGTTCGAAGAGACCAAGCTCTATCAACGGGTATTCGAACTGGCGGAGCAAGCGGAGGGGAAAAAACTGCCGCGTGCGGTGTTGCCGGGGATCGTGCTGCAGAGTCCGAAGATCACCCGCAAACTGACAACAGCGTGGTTTGCCAAGCGTGTGGACGAGCGTTACAAGCGCTGCATGGCCAAGGCCGGATAAAACTCACAGACATAAAAAACCCGGCTGAGGGAGCCGGGTTTCTCTGGGGTGTTGCGCTTGCCGCTAGTCATCAGGCAACGCGGCGTTCAATCAGACGATCCGAACCACCTTCAGCGACGCGGCGTTCAATCAGACGATCCGAACCGCCTTCAGCGACGCGGCGTTCAATCAGACGATCCGAACCACCTTCAGCAACGCGGCGTTCGATCAGACGATCCGAGCCACCTTCAGCGACGCGGCGTTCGATCAGACGATCCGAGCCACCTTCAGCGACGCGGCGTTCGATCAGACGATCCGAGCCACCTTCAGCCAAACGGCTTTCGATCAGTTTGTCCGAACCGCCTTCAGCGATCATGGTGTGGGCCGGGGTAGCGGCGAAAGCGTTGATAGCGAAGACCGAGAAAGCGATGCCGAGAAGAGTCTGGCGTTTCATGATGGTGTGCTCCGGGGTGTTGTTGGTTGGTATGGAGCTGATGTTACGCCGGAGATTTTTTATGAGAACTTCATTGCCGTGATGGTGAACATCGATGCCGATGATGGTTGCCGAAACCCGCAGATCAGAGCCTTACAACACCTTCACAGCGCGCCCGATCGCCTGAATCGGCCCGGTCGGTTTGCCGATTGGCGAGCCATTGGCGCCTTCCAGCGTCAGTTCGAACAACTGGTTCGGTTGCAGCGGCGGTAACTTGTCCAGCGGTACCGACAAAGCCTCGCCGGGTTTGACCAGACCCAGCGAAACCGGCCCCTGCCAGCCGTCAGCTTTGGTCCAGAATTCCAGCGCCTTGTCCGCCGGCACTTCGACCACACCCAGCGGAATCAGCTGGATCTCCCGCGAATTGCTCGCCTGAATCACCCAGCCCGGGGCCTTGTCCTGCGGCGCGACCAGCACCACCAGATAACTCGGTTTCGGCGTGGTCTGGGTCAGCAGGATCGAGCCCAGAATCAAAGTGGCGGCCAGTCCGGCAGCACTCAATCCGCGCCAGAGCGGCAGCAGATTCCACCATGACGTTGACGGTGCTTCCCGCGTCAAGCGCCCGATACTGCGCTCAATGCGCTGCCACAACTGCGCCGACGGTTGTTGCGGTTCGGCCAGATCCGTCAGGTCCAGCAGACGCCGTTCCCAGGCATCCACCGCTGCGCGCAATTCGGGATCATTCGGCAAGCGCCGTTGCACCTCGCTGCGCTGTTCGAACGACAGTGTGCCGAGCACATATTCGCCGGCCAGTTCGTCCCGTTCTTGCGCTGATTCACTGGTCATCCCATGCACTCCCGCAAGGCATTGAGGCTGCGCTTGATCCACGCTTTGACCGTGCCCAGCGGCGTGTCGAGGCGCGCGGCAATCTGCGCGTGGCTGTAGCCGTTGACGTAAGCATGCAGGACGCAACTGCGCCGTTGTGGCTCCAGTTGTTCAAGACAATGGTGGATGCGCGCCGAATGCGCATGGGCTTCGAAGCTGGCATCGTCCGCAGCGGTTTCGTGGGCTTCGCTGAACGGCGTTTCCCGGTCCTGATTACGTAACAGGTTCAGCGCCAGATGCCGGGTCACGCTGAACATCCAGCCACGCGCCGAACCGCGCGCCGGGTCGAATCCCGCTGCGCCGTTCCAGATCTTGATGAAGGCCTCATGAACAATGTCCTCCGCCAGTGCTGTGTCGCGCACCAGCCGCTTGGCCACGCCGAGCAGACGCGGACCTTCCTGCACATACAAATCGCGCAGGGCCGAACGCTCGCCACGGGCACAGGCAGCGAGGCGGGCTTCGTAATCGAAAACGGATTCGGCTAAAGGCATGTCGTGCAATCTAGCTCATTTTCTGCATTACAACGCAGAACTCTGTGGGAGCGGGCTTGCCCGCGATGGCGGTGTATCAGTGACATAAATGTTGACTGACGCGACGCCATCGCGGGCAAGCCAGCTCCCACAGGGGGCAGGGTGAGCCTGAGAGATCAGTTCGCCGCCCAGAAAATGTAATCCGCCTGGTACTTCACCACTTCCTGCTTGCCCTTGTTCGCGGTCGTGCATTCACTGCCCGGCGCCACGCCGCCCTTGAGCGCGACACGCTGGATGTAACTCACACCGCTCATCGCGCCTTTGCCCTCGGCCGGATTGGCCTTGACCAATTGATAGGGCAGGTTGCCAGGGCTCGAAGGCGCCACGGCCAGTTGCGTGCCGGTGACTTTCGAACCGTCCTTGGCCTGCCAGGTGGCCGGTGGGCCGAAATAGGTGCCGACCTGCTTGCCACTGCGATCATTGAGCACTGCCTTCGGGCCGACGAACGTCCACTCGGTCTGCCCGGCCGCGTTGGGCTTGTCGCGGCACTCATAGGTGATCTCGCCGACGCCGGTGGTTTCCATGGCGATCTTGTGGCCGTCCGGGACTTTGATCGCGTCGGGATAGCTGCTTTGGGCGAAGGTCGTCGAGGACAGGGCGAGCAAACCGGTGAGGCCAATCAGCTGGGTGATGTTCATCAGTGTTATCTCCGAAAAGGGTAAACCGCTGACAGCCGAAGAGGGCTGTTACAGGGACTACCCGTGACGGAGGCGTTTGGATGCAGTGCCTGAAAAATATTTTTTCTGGATCACCTCTATACCTGTGGGAGCTGGCTTGCCAGCGATGGCGCCGTGTCAGCCAACATCGATTTCTCTGATGCACCGCAATCGCTGGCAAGCCAGCTCCCACAGGGTTCCTTATTGGGCTTGAGGCCGGAAGCTTTCAGGAGTTCCTGGGTGTAGGGATGTTGCGGCGCGGCAAAGATGCCCTGCGAGGAACCCTGCTCAACCACCTTGCCATCCTTGATCACCATCAAGTCATGCGCCAGCGCATGCACCACCGCCAGATCATGGCTGATGAACAAATAGGTCAGCCCATGCCTGATCTGCAGTTGCCGCAACAACTCCACCACCTGTTTCTGCACCGTACGATCCAGTGCCGACGTCGGTTCATCGAGCAGAATCAGCGCCGGTTCCAGCACCAGTGCGCGGGCGATGGAGATGCGCTGGCGCTGGCCACCGGAAAACTCGTGGGGATAACGATGGCGGCTCTGCGGATCGAGGCCGACTTCCTCCAGCACTCGGATCACCGCCGCCTCGCGCTCGGCCTCGGTGCCGATACCGTGAGTCAGCAAGCCTTCGGCAATGATCTGCTGCACTGACATCCGTGGGCTGAGGCTGCCGAACGGATCCTGGAACACCACTTGAATCTGCCGTCGCAATGGCCGCATCAAGCGCTGATTGAGCAGGCTCAGTTGCTTGTTGCCGAAACGAATATTGCCCTCGGATTCGACCAGGCGCAGGATCGCCTGACCCAGCGTCGATTTGCCCGAACCCGACTCGCCAACGATGCCCAAGGTCTTGCCGCGTTGCAGGGTGAAACTCACGCCGTCCACGGCTTTGATGTAATCCTGCTGGCGACTGAACAACCCTTTTGGCAAAGGAAACCACACCTTCAAATCATCAACCTCAAGCAGGTTGTGATCGTATTCACTGGGCACTGGCGCACCGCTCGGTTCCGCCTCGATCAACAAGCGACTGTAAGGATGCTGCGGCGCCCGAAACAGCGCTTCGCAATCGGCCTGCTCAACGATTTCGCCATGGCGCATCACGCACACCCTTTGCGCGATGCGCCGCACCAGATTGAGGTCATGGCTGATCAGCAACAGCGACATGCCCAGCCGCTGCTGCAATTCGATCAGCAGTTCAAGAATCTTCTGCTGCACCGTCACGTCCAGCGCCGTGGTTGGCTCGTCGGCGATCAACAGTTCCGGCTCGTTGGCCAGCGCCATGGCGATCATCACCCGTTGCCGCTGCCCCCCCGAGAGCTGATGCGGATAAGCCTTCAAACGCAGCAAAGGCTGGCGAATACCGACCAGCTCCAGCAGCTCCAGAGTCCGTTCACGGGCAGCGCGGCCCTTCAAACCTTTGTGAATTTCCAGCACTTCGCTGACCTGTTTTTCCACCGTGTGCAAGGGATTCAGTGAAGTCATTGGCTCCTGAAAAATCATCGCAATGCGGTTGCCGCGCAAGCCGCGCATCTGCTGTTCGCTGGCGTGCAGCAAATCCACGCCGTTGTAGCGGATCGCGCCGCTGCTGCTGACGTTCTTGCCCGGCAATAAACGCAGAATCGAATGCGCGGTCACCGACTTTCCCGAGCCGGATTCACCGACCAGCGCCAGGCATTCGCCACGGCGAATATCCAGGTTCAAACCGTGCACCACTGCCTGCCCGGCGAAGGCCACGCGCAGATCGCGGATCTCGATCAAATGGTCGTTCATGTCAGCTCCTCGGATCAAAGGCATCTCGGCACGCTTCACCGATGAAAACCAACAAAGACAAAATCAGCGCCAAGGCAAAAAACGCCGTCAGCCCCAGCCACGGCGCTTGCAGATTGCGCTTGGCCTGACCGATCAGTTCGCCCAGCGACGCGGTGCCGGCGGGCATGCCGAAGCCGAGAAAATCCAGCGCGGTCAGCGTGGCGATAGCGCCGGTCAAAATGAACGGCAGGTAGGTGAGGGTGGAGGTCATCGCGTTGGGCAGGATGTGCCGGCACATCAGTTCGTTGTCAGTCAGGCCCAGCGCTCGCGCGGCTTTGACGTACTCGAGATTGCGCCCCCGCAGGAACTCGGCGCGCACCACATCGACCAGCGCCAGCCAGGAAAACAGCGCCATGATCCCCAGCAACCACCAGAAACTCGGCGAGACAAAACCGGACAAAATGATCAGCAGGTACAGCACCGGCAACCCCGACCAGATCTCCAGCAGCCGTTGCCCGAGCAAGTCGACCCAACCGCCGTAATAACCCTGCAACGCACCGGCAACGATGCCGATCAGTGCACTGATGCCGGTAAGAATCAGCGCAAACAGAATCGAAATCCGCGTGCCGAAAATCACCCGCGCCAACACATCGCGCGCCTGATCATCGGTGCCCAGCCAATTGCTCGATGACGGCGGACTCGGCGCCGGTTCGCTGAGGTCGTAATTGACCGTGTCGTAGCTGAACGGGATCGGCGGAAACAACATCCAGCCGCCCTGATCCTCAATCAGCTTGTGCACATAACTGCTGGCGTAATCCGGTTGAAACGGCAGCTCGCCGCCGAAATCGGTTTCCAGATAATCGCTGAGGATCGGAAAGTAGAAAGCGTTGTGATAGCGAATCACCAACGGTTTGTCGTTGGCGATCAACTCGCCGCCCAGGCAGATCAGGCACAGTCCGATAAACAGCCACAGCGACCAGCGTCCGCGCCGGTTGGCCTTGAACTGCGCAACACGACGCTGGCCGAGAGGAGAAAGTGTGAACATCAGGCAGTCCTCGCCGAGAAGTCGATGCGCGGGTCGAGCAGGGTGTAGCAGAGATCGCCGATCAGCTTGATCAACAGGCCGAACAGGGTGAACAGAAACAACGCACCGAACACCACCGGGTAATCGCGCGACACCGCCGCTTCGTAGCTCATGCGCCCGAGGCCGTCGAGGTTGAAGATGGTTTCGATCAGCAGGGAGCCGGCGAAAAACACTTCGATCAGCGCCGACGGCACACCGGCCACCACCAACAACATGGCGTTGCGGAACACATGGCCGTAGAGCACGCGGCGCTCGGTCAGGCCTTTGGCCCGCGCGGTGATCACGTACTGGCGGCTGATCTCGTTGAGGAAGCTGTTCTTGGTCAGAATCGTCAGCGTGGCGAAGCCGCCAATCACCAGCGCCGTCACCGGCAACACCAGGTGCCAGAGGTAGTCGCCGACCTTGCCCAACGTGCTGAGGCTGTCGAAGTTATCCGAGACCAGCCCCTGCACCGGAAACCAGTTGACGTAGCTGCCGCCGGCGAACACCACGATCAACAGAATCGCGAAGAGGAACGCCGGCATCGCGTAGCCGATGATGATCGCCGTGCTGCTCCAGACATCAAACGCGCTGCCGTTCTTGATCGCCTTGCGAATGCCCAGCGGGATCGAAATCAGGTAGGTGATCAACGTCGCCCACAAGCCCAGCGACAGCGACACCGGCAGCTTCTGCACAATCAGATCGGTGACCTTGGCGCCGCGAAAGAAACTGCTGCCCAGATCCAGCTGCGCGTAGTTTTTCAGCATCAGCCACAGGCGTTCGTGCAGCGGTTTGTCGAAGCCGTAGTGGTGTTTGATCTCCTCGATCAACGCCGGGTCGAGGCCACGGCTGCTGCGTCCGGCACCGCCAACTGCAGCGACTTCGCCACCGCCGCCCATGCTGTGCCCGCCGAAGCCCTGCAAGCGCGCAATGGCTTGCTCCACCGGCCCGCCCGGCGCGGCCTGCACAATCAGAAAGTTCACCACCAGAATGCACAGCAGCGTGGGGATGATCAGCAGCAAACGTCGACTCAGATAACGCAGCATGTCACTGGCCTCCCGCAAGCTGAGTGTGCATCTGTTGCGTGGTCAGCGCCTTGGCCGACACCTCCCACCAGGTGTTGAGGCCTTCGTCGTATGCCGGTTGCACGGCTGGCATGCCGAAGCGGTTCTGATACACCGTCGGTGTGCCTTTGGAGTAGTAGTTGGGAATCATGTAGTAACCCCATTGCAGCACCCGGTCGAGGGCGCGGGCGTAATGCACCATGGCATCGCGGCTGTTGGCCTGGACCAGCCCGTCGATCAGTTGATCGACCGCCGGGTTGGCCAGCACCATCGAGTTGGAACTGCCGACCTGTGTGGCACTTTGCGAGGCGTACAGGCTGTACAACTCGCGGCCGGGGGAGACGATCGGGTCGCCGCTGCGCGGGAAACTGGTGACGATCATGTCGTAGTCGCGGGCGTTGAGGCGGTTGATGTATTGCGCCGAATCGATCCGGCGCAAATTCAGGGTGATGCCGATCTGCGCGAGGGTGCGTTTGAACGGCAACAGCATGCGGTCGAAGCCGCCCTGACCGTCGAGAAAAGTGAACTCCAGCGGCTCGCCGTCAGCGTTGACCAGACGATTGTGTTGCGGCGTCCAGCCGGCCTCGGCGAGGAGCTTCAGCGCTTGCAGTTGTTTGTCGCGGATATAGCCGCTGCCATCGGTTTTCGGCGCTTCATACACCGTGGTGAAGACCTCGTCGGGAATTTGCCCGCGCAGTGGTTCGAGGATCTTCAACTCTTCGGCGTCGGGCAGGGCGGTGGCAGCCATTTCACTCTTCGGCCAGAAGCTGTTCTGGCGCACGTAAAAGCCGCGCATCATCTGCTTGTTGGTCCACTCGAAATCCCACAGCAGGCTGATCGCCTGACGCACGCGGCGATCCTGGAAAATCGGGTTCTGCAGGTTGAACACGAAGCCCTGAGCGGCGGTGGGTTTTTCCGGCGCCAGAATCGACTGCTGCAAGCGCCCGTCACGCAGTGCCGGGCTGTCGTAGCCGACCACGTAACCGGACGAGGAAAACTCGCGGTTGTAGTCGAACGCGCCGGCCTGCAGCAGTTGGCGGGCGACATCGGTGTCGCCGTAGAAATTCACCGTGAGGGTGTCGAAGTTGTACATGCCGCGACTGACCGGCAGGTCCTTGCCCCACCAGTCCGGATCGCGTTGGAAGCTGATGCTGCGCCCGGCGTCGACCTTGCTCACCCGGTACGGGCCGCTGCCCAGCGGTGGCTCGAAACCGCCGCCATTGGCGAAGTCACGGGTTTGCCACCAGTGCTTGGGGACGATGCGCATCGTCGCCAGATCCAGCGCCAGGGTGCGGTTGAGGTTGTTCTTGAAGGTGAAGCGCACCTGTCGGGGGCCTTCGATCAGCACGTCCTGGACATCGGCGTACTGCTGGCGATAGCTCAGGCTGCCTTTGGTCATCAGCAGGTTGAAGGTGTAGCGCACGTCTTCGGCGGTGATCGGCGTGCCGTCGGCGAAACGTGCTTTTGGATTGAGGGTGAAACGCACCCACAGTCCATCGGGGTCGCGCTCTATCTGCTGCGCGACCAGTGCGTAAACGGTGTAGGGCTCATCAAGCGAACGGAACGCCAATGGCGAATACACCCAGTCGTTGACCTGCACCACGGAAATGCCCTGATCGGCGTATGGGCTGATGTAGTTGAACCCACCGATTTCCATCGACGCACGGCTGAGCGAGCCGCCCTTCGGCGCCTTGGGATCGACGAAATCAAAATGCTCGAAGTTCGCCGGATACTTCGGCGCCTCGCCGTACACCGTCAGCGCATAACTGCCAGCGGCCAGCGCCGAGGTGCCGGTGCACAGCAGCGCACTGCCCAAAAGCAGGCCTGCCATGTTGCGCATGAGTCTCATGAAGTCACTCCCCAAAATCCCTGAATGGTCACGGAACCCTTGTGGGAGCTGGCTTGCCAGCGATGGCGTCGTGTCAGTCGACATCTACTTCACTGACACACCGCCATCGCTGGCAAGCCAGCTCCCACAGGGTTTTGCGGTGCTCGTTCTTTAGAAGTGGTAAGTCATGCGCGCAAACAAAGTACGGCCCAGCGGGTCGGTGTAGCGCGGGTCATAGCCGCTCTGGAAGTTGTAGGCCTGGTTGGAGAACGGCGGGTTGCGGTCGAACACGTTCTTCATCCCGGCATCGACATCCAGCACCTTGTTGAAGGTGTAGCCGGCCGACAGGTCCCACACCGAATACGACGCCACGCGCGCGTGGGTGTCGCGGTCGTAGTCGTTGTAACCCGTGGTGAAGCGGTTGGTCAGTGCCGCCCGCGCCGCGCCGAAGGTCCAGCTGCCGGTGAGATTATGCTTCCAGCGGGCGATCACGCCGTCACCCTGGAAGTCGCCGACCTTGTCGGTGAACGGGCCTTTGATGGTGCTCTGGAAGTCGTACTCGTCAACATAGGTGCCTTGCAGGCCCAGACCGAACTGACCGTACGGCGTGTTCGGGAAGCGATAATCCAGCGACACATCGACACCGTTGGTTTCGACGATGCCAAGGTTGGCGTTGCCGGTGACGATGTAGTTGAGCGTGCCGTCGGCGTTGCGCACGAAGCGGTCCGGGTAGGAACCGGCCTGATCAAACACAGTGGATTCCGGGAACGGCTGGATCTGATTGGAAATGTGAATCCACCAGAAATCCAGACCCACCGACAGGTTGTTGATCGGCTGATAGACGAAGCCGAGGGTGACGTTACGCGCCTTCTCCGGGGCCAGATCCTCGTTGCCGCCAATCTGATTGAGGAACTGCTGACCGCAATCGCGGCCGCCGTTGCCGCCTGGTTGCACGACGCCGCCGGTACACAGCACCGGGTCGTTGTAGTAACCCTGAGTGAAAGTGATGCTGCGCGGCGAATACAGCTCGTACAGCGACGGCGCACGGAAACCTTCGCTATAGGCGCCACGCACCACCAGCTCTTTCAACGGCTGATAACGGAACGAGTATTTCGGGTTGGTGGTGCTGCCGAAGTCGCTGTATTTGTCGTGACGCACGGCGGCGGAGAGTTCGAGGCTGTCGAGCACCGGCACGTTGATTTCGGCGTAGGCGGCTTTGACGCTGCGGTCGCCTTCGACGCTGCCAGCCGGGTCGATGCCGAGGCTCTGGATATCGCCGGCGAACGACTCGAAATCCTGGTGGAATTTCTCTTTGCGATACTCGCCACCCAAGGCCAGACCGGAAGGTCCGGCGCCGAACCAGTCGCCGATTTCACGGCTGATGCGCCCGTCGAAACCGGCCACACGGCCCACAGCAGTGGAATAGGCGCCGTGGTACGCCGCGTTGTCGATGTACTGCTGACCGGCCGCCGACTGCGGGCCGAACGGATTGAGCAAACCACTGGCCAAACCGTTGATCATCGCCTGGTCGCTGACATAACCGCTGGTGACGCTGGAGACGATTTTGTTCTGGTTGTACGAGGCGCCGACGTTGTAATCCCAGCCGCCGACCAGACCATCGAAACTGAGCAGGAAGCGCTGGCTGGTGTTCTGGTCTTTCGATTCGCGTGGGCCGGCAGCGGTTTCACGCCAGTTGACGTCGACCGGTTGCGTCGGGTCGAGGGCGAAATCGGTGGGTGCCGGGGTGATGCCGTTGCCGGGGTAGTAGGGCGATGAGCTGTCGAGGCTCAGACCGGTCAGTGGCGCCGGGCCAACCGCCGTGGCGTTGTTGTTGCGCGACCAGAAATATTCGAGGTTGACGTTGTGATCGTCGCCGAGCTTGCCGGTGGTCTTGCCGAAGAACGAGGTCTTCTCGGTCTGCGGCACCAGATCGATGTATTCGCGGGTGCTGAAGCGGCACAAGCCGTCGCGGGCGATCAGGTTGGGGCCGTTGCAATTGCTGTTGGCCAGTGGGTTGGTGGCGTTGCCGTTCTGGCTGTAGTTGCCGGGAAACGCGGTGCCGGAGGTCTGATCGAGACCACGGCCGGGGGCGTAGTCGGTGGCGAAGGAGCGGTCGTTGGCGTCGAGGTTCTGCTGCTTGTTGTAGTTGAATACGCCGAGGACGTTGAAGCGGTCCTCTTCCAGATCACCGTAGCCCCAACTGGCGCTCATGTCTTTGGTCTGGCCGCCGCCGCTGTGGGTCGGGGTTTCGCCGCCGAGGGTCAACTGGCCGTCGGTCAAAGATTTCTTGGTGATGAAGTTGATCACGCCGCCGATGGCGTCGGTGCCGTACAGGGCCGAGGCGCCGTCGCGCAGCACTTCTACACGTTCGATGGCGGCAAACGGGATCATGTTCAGATCCACCGCGCCGCCGGCCGAGTTGGTCCCGGACAAGGCGTTGTTGGCCAGGCGTCGGCCGTTGAGCAGCACCAGCGTTTTGTTCGCGCCGATGCCGCGCATGTCGGCGAACGAGGCGCCGCCAGTCGCCGCGCCCACGGAGCCTGCGCTGTTGTTGATCGACTGGCTGCCGGTGATGCGCTGCACCAGTTCGGCGGTGGTGGTCACGCCCTGTTTGCGCAGCTCATCGGCCTTGAGAATGGTGATCGGCACCGCCGTTTCCGCATCGACCCGGCGAATCGCCGAACCGGTCACTTCCACCCGTTGCAGTTGCGTCGTCGGCGCAACCACCGCCGCAGCCGCCGGGATGCTGGTGTTGTCGTCCTCGGCCGCCTGCACAGTCCCGGCGCCCATCCCCATGGCCACCAGATACAGCGGAACAAAACGGTGACGAGAAATCGTTGCCACCAATGGTTTGAGCGTGAAGCGTGGAGTGTTCATCAGCATGGTTGTTTCCGACTTTATCAGACGTTATCGAATTGGCCTTGTGAGCCCCTCATTGCTCCGCTTTCGGTGATACCGCGTGCGGAAAACCACTTTCTTCAAGCAAGCCGATCCCCTCCGAAGACGCGTGGCGTTTTTTCGGTCGGCTGGTTGCGACGGGAGTCAGCGAGCGGTGCCGGGTGCGTCTCTCAAGGCGCGCCCGGCACCGCACTCAGTGGGTGGTCATCACCGATATTTTGGTAATGCCCGAGCGTTCGATGGACGCCATGGCCTTGGCCACCTGGCCGTAATTGACGGCGGAGTCGGCCTGCAGCTGCACGCGCACTTCGCTGTCCTTGGCCTTGACCTCCTTGAGGCTGGCCTCCAGCGATTCCGGCGCCAGTTCGGTCTTGGCCAGATAGAACTTGCCGTCCTGATCGACGCTGACCACCACCGGATCCTTCTTTTCGGCGGGGGCGACGGCGTCGGTTTTCGGCAGGTTCACTTTGATCGCGTTGGTCATCAGCGGCGCGGTGACGATGAACACCACCAGCAGCACGAGCATCACGTCGACCAGCGGCGTGACGTTCATTTCACTGAGCACTTCATCGCTGTCTTGAGTGGAAAAGGACATCAGATGGCCTCCCGCACGGCGGCTGTGGTTTTGCTGGCGATGGCCTGACGGCTGATGGAAAACGCACTGCGCGAGGCGAGGGCGTCGAAGTCGTGGGCGAAGTCATCCATGTCTGCCGAGGCGAGCTTCAAGCGGCGCAGGAAGAAGTTGTAAATCAGCACTGCTGGCACCGCGACGGCGATACCCACGCCAGTGGCGATCAGCGCGTGACCGATCGGCCCAGCCACCGCTTCCAGGCTGGCCGAGCCGGTTTCGCCGATGCTTTTCAGCGCTTCCATGATTCCCCACACGGTGCCGAACAAACCAATGAACGGCGCGGTGCTGCCGATACTGGCGAGGATCGCCTGGCCGTTTTCCAGCGAGCGGCGTTCCTTCTGGATCTGCTGGCGCAGGTTGCGCTCCAGGCGATCCGAGCGATTGATGGTGTGCGCCAATTGCTGGGTGGTGCGCGGCGAATCTTCCACCAGTAGCGCTTCGAAACCGCTGCTGGCGATACGCGCCAGCGAGCCCGGATACTGACTGGCGTGTTCGGCGGCGGTGAGCAGATCCGGTGCGCCCCAGAAGGCCTTGGTGAATTGTTTGTTCTGCGCTTTCTGCCGCAGGTACTGCGCCGACTTGACCAGCAGGATCGCCCAGCTGACCACGGAAAACAGCACCAGGCCCCAGAGCACGCCGGGGACAATCATCGAAGACAAATCGTTCATGGTGACACCTCGCTTGCATTATTCGGTTGTGCGTTGATTGAGCGTTCGGTTATTGCGGCAATTTGAAATCGATGGTCTGGGTGGCGAAGCCGTCGATCGGCGTGTCACCGCGTTTGGCCGGAATAAATTTCCAGTTCTTCACGGCGGCGACGGCCGCGTCATCCAGTTGCGGCTTGCCGCTGGATTTGGTCACCGTCACCGTGCCGGCGCGACCATTGGCGAGCACCTGAATGCGCAGCACCACGCTGCCCTCCCAGTTGCGCCGCAGCGCCAGCGACGGGTACTCCGGCGGTGGGTTGCCGAGGCTGGCGAGACCGGAAATCGCTGCCGATTCCTTGACCGGAGCGGGTGCGGCGGCGGGGGCCGGTGGCGCGCTCGGTGTGGTCGGCGCCGCAGGAGCGGCCGGTTGTGCCGGGGCGGGTGGCGCTTTCGGCGGCTCGACCTTTTTCACCGGTTTCGGCTTCTCGACCGGTTTCGGTTTTTCGATCGGCTTGGGTTTCTCCACCGGTTTGGGCGGTGGCTTGACCGCGTCCTCGTCTTCCACCGGTTGTTCCGGTTCCGGCGGTGGCGGAGGAGGCGGTGGTGGCGGTTCCGGGGTGGGCGGTGCCGGTGGCGTCGGGCTGGTCAGCTCGACGGTCATTTCCGGAATCTGCGGCGGCGTCGGTAGTGGTTCCGTCCGCGATTGCTGGAGAAACCACCAGGCGCCGCCGTGTATCAGCGCCGACACCGCCACCAGCAACACCATCTGCTGTTTATTCAGACCGCCGGGTTGCGAGGTATTGGCTTTGAATACCGGCCTGCCCGGTGGCGGCGGGACTGGCGCTTCCCGCAACGGCCCCGGCAGGGTTCTGTGCTTTACCGCATCGTTCATTAAAGCTCCCTCGGGTTGATGAAGGGCAATAAGGTGCCGTCCGAACATCCAGGGGATATTCGAGTGGGTGGGTGCAACTTTCTTCAAGGTGTGCAGAAGCCGATAGTTCAACTATCCGGTAAACAAGGCTTGTGCAAACTTACTGGCTTAGCGCCATCGACTATGAGTATTCATTAGCC
The DNA here is from genome assembly GCF_031931925.1 of Pseudomonas sp. rhizo66. NCBI lineage: Bacteria > Pseudomonadati > Pseudomonadota > Gammaproteobacteria > Pseudomonadales > Pseudomonadaceae > Pseudomonas > Pseudomonas sp. rhizo66. The sequence continues at coordinate 6,603 of NZ_JAUJWZ010000009.1, read as the reverse complement.
ATTCCCTGATGTTGTTCTATGGAGGAGCTGCTGAAGGCTGCGATCTTTTGATTCTGTCTTTAAAGATCAAGATCAAAAGATCGCAGCCTTTGGCAGCTCCTGCAATTGATTGCTCGAACTCTGTTTAGCAACCGCTGTGCCAAATGTTGCTGGAATGTAGGTGGCTTATTTCATTGATGTTACCCATGTCGCATTTATATAAGTTTTGCCATCGCCGTGGTTTTTCTCTGGCGCAAGCGTTCCCGTAACTCCGCTTGGCGGAGCTTTTTCAGAGGCGAGTCAGGCTCTACGCGGTATCACGCTGATCAGCGGGATAGAGCGGCGGCTTGGCTGGCGGCCGGGGCACTTGCTGGTGCGCGGCGGACAGATTTGGTGCGGGTCAATGTTTTAGCGGGTCACGGCGTATGTTCCTTGTTCTTGTTTAAATGAAATCAATGTTTGCAGTACTGAATAGTTTCAGTCGCTGGAGCCGTTTTGGTGCACTTGTAAAGTCGCTGGAAGTTATTGTTCGACAATCCCGCCTGCATTCATTTAATGCAGCGGTCGTGCAGTAACTTTTCCAGTTGTATTTAAAAAATAAATAGCACGCCAATGCCGGCGAATAAGTCATTGCCGGTCACAGGGCGCGGTCATGGAGTCAGGTAATAAAGTAAAGGCGTTGGCCGCCGGGACTGTTCGAATGAACTCGGCGTTTTGTACAAACAAGCAAGCAGAGGCTGATGCGGCAGAGCGTTTGAAGATTCACGCGGTGAACTCCTTGTTGCCAGCTCGGATACGCGAACTTTTGGTTCGGTATCGCACCTTACAAGAACGCGGATAGCGTTCGATGATTGCTCTTGGTGCGGGATGGGCACCGCCAGCGCTGTTTTGCGAAGTTTGAATTCGCAAGTCGCGAGTGCATGGGAAAACCGTGCCAAAACCGATACACAGGCAGATTTTTTCTACAGCCACGCTACAGCCATCTACCCTGTGGCAATGGTCTTTTCGGGGGGATTGGATATGTACCAGCTCTACGGGCACAGAAACTCAGGCGCAGCCGCCATCGAAGCGGCACTGGAACTGTGCCAGATCGCTTACCGCTTCATTGATATCGAAGCCAGCGCCGAAGCGGCCGAGGCGCTGGCCCAGCTCAATCCACTGAAGCAGATACCGACCCTGCAACTGCCCGACGGCAGCGCCATCACCGAAAGCGCGGCGATCCTGATTCATCTGGGCCTGGCGTTTCCCAAGTCCGGCCTGCTGCCTGCCAGGGCGGAGGATCGCGACCAGGCCATTCGCGGTCTGGTCTACATCGTCAGCAACTGCTACGCGACAATCGGTGTCATCGATTATCCGGAGCGCTGGCTGCAGATGCCCGACGAAGCCTCGCGGCAGAATCTGATCGCTGGTGCGCGTGCGCGTTTGCACTGGAGTTGGGAGGTGTTTGCCGATCAGTTTTCCGCCGAGCTGTATCTGGATGACGAAACGCCGGGAGCGCTGGATGTGCTCGCGGCAGTGGTGACACGTTGGGCGGGCAGCCGCGAGCATTTGCGCCAGACACGACCGGGGTTTTATGCGTGGTTGCAGCGGATTGACCGGCATCCGGTGCTGGCGCCGGTATTCGCCCGGCATTGGCCGTCGTGATCGACGATGATCGTTCCCACGCTCTGCGTGGTAACGCAGCCCGGGACGCTCCGCGTCCCAATGCGTGACGCAGAGCGTCACAGGAGGCATTCCCACGCGGAGCGTGGGAACGATCAGGAGGAGGGGGATTATTCCCCGCGAATGTACTGCTCCAGTTGCTTGATCAGCTCCGCCTGTTCGGCAATCGCTTCCTTGACCAGGTCACCGATCGACAGCAAGCCGATCAACTTGCCGTTCTCCACCACCGGCAAGTGCCGCAGGCGTTTGTCCGACATGATGCCCAGGCAGGTGTCGACGGTTTGATGGGTGTCGACGGTGATCACGTTCGCCACCATGATGTCGCGCACCGGCGTGCCCACGGATGAGCGGCCATGCAGCACCAGTTTGCGCGCGTAGTCCCGTTCGCTGATGATGCCGACCACTTTTTCGTCTTCGACCACCAGCAAGGCGCCGACGTTTTTTTCGGCCATCTTCATCAGTGCTTCGAGCACCATGTGATCAGGTTTGATCTGGTGCACTTCCTGATTTTTCTGATCTTTGAGCTTGAGCAGTTGGGCGACGGTCTTCATGGCGGTTACTCAGGTGTTGTCGTTGTTCTCCAAGCATCGTAGACGCAAGCGCGCAGGGCAAGGTGGCAAAGCGGCAGATAACACGCAAAAAACGTCATTTGCGGAAAAAACACCCAGTCCGCCTGCGAAAGATGAACCTGTGGCGAGGGGGTTATCTCAGGAAGGGCAGCGTAGAATGCCCCTCTGATTCAATTTCTGAGGTTGCAGTGGTGGATTTACCGCAGGGCTTCGTCCTGACCCGACATTGGCGCGATACCGCTGCTGGCACCGAAGTCGAGTTCTGGCTGGCGACCGACGCCGGGCCGCGCCGTGTGCGTCTGCCGCATCAGCCGTCGGTGGCATTTATCCCCGCTGAGCAGCGCGATGCGGCCGAACGCCTGCTGCATGACGAAAAGAACGTAGAACTGCGCCCGCTGGCGCTGCAGGATTTCGAGCATCGCCCGGTGCTCGGTCTGTATTGCCAGCAACACGGCCAGTTGATGCGTCTGGAAACCGCGCTCAACCGCAACGGGGTCGACGTCTTCGAAGCCGACGTGCGCCCGCCGGAACGCTATCTGATGGAGCGTTTCATCACCGCGCCGGTGCGGTTCAGCGGCACGTCCGATACTGACGGAGTGTTGCTTAACGCCCACCTCAAACCTGACCCGGATTACCGACCCAAACTGCGGCTGGTCTCGCTGGACATCGAAACCACCGAAACCGGCGAGTTGTACTCCATCGCCCTCGAAGGCTGCGGCCAGCGTCAGGTGTACATGCTCGGTGCGCCCAACGGTGACGACAGCATCGTCGACTTCGACCTCGAATATTGCGACTCACGCACCATCATTCTGAAGAAACTCAACGACTGGTTCGCCCGCCACGACCCTGACGCGATCATCGGCTGGAACGTCGTGCAGTTCGATTTGCGCATCCTCCACGAACACGCGCGGCGTCTCGGTGTGCCGCTGAAGCTCGGCCGTGGCGGCGAAGAGATGCAATGGCGCGAACACGGCAGCCGCAATCACTACTTCGCCTCGGCGGCGGGGCGGCTGATCATCGATGGCATCGAATCGCTGCGTTCGGCGACCTGGAGCTTTCCGTCGTTCAGTCTGGAAAACGTCGCCCAGACGTTGCTCGGCGAAGGCAAGTCCATCGACAACCCGTACCAGCGCATGGACGAAATCAACCGTATGTTCGCCGAGGACAAACCGGCGCTGGCCAAGTACAACCTCAAGGACTGCGAGCTGGTCACGCGGATCTTCGCCAAGACCGAGTTGCTGACCTTTTTACTCGAACGCGCCAGTGTCACCGGACTGCCGGCGGACAGAAGCGGCGGCTCGGTGGCGGCGTTCACGCATTTGTACATGCCATTGATGCACCGCCAGGGTTTCGTTGCGCCGAACCTCGGTACCAACCCGCCACAAGCCAGCCCCGGCGGGTTTGTCATGGACTCGCAACCGGGGCTTTACGAGTCGGTGCTGGTGCTCGATTACAAGAGTCTGTATCCGTCGATCATCCGCACGTTTCTGATCGATCCCGTGGGGCTGATCGAAGGTTTGCAGCACCCGGACGATGCCGATTCGGTGCCGGGTTTCCGAGGAGCGCGGTTCTCGCGCACCCGGCATTGCCTGCCGGCGATCGTCGCGCGGGTGGCCGAGGGGCGGGAGACTGCCAAACGCGAGCACAACGCTCCATTGTCGCAGGCACTGAAAATCATCATGAACGCCTTCTACGGTGTGCTCGGCTCCAGTGGCTGCCGCTTCTTCGATACGCGGCTGGCCTCATCGATCACCCTGCGCGGTCACGAGATCATGTTGCGCACGCGCAAGCTGATCGAAGAGCAGGGCCACGCGGTGATCTACGGCGACACCGACTCGACCTTCGTCTGGCTGCGTCGCCCACACGGGCAGGAAGAGGCGGCGAACATCGGTCATGCGCTGGTCAAGCACGTCAACGATTGGTGGCGCGCGCATGTGCGGGACGAATATGGCCTGGAAAGCGCCCTCGAGCTGCAATTTGAGATTCACTACAAACGCTTTCTGATGCCGACCATTCGTGGCGCGGAGGAGGGCAGCAAGAAGCGCTACGCCGGCCTCGTCACCCGTGCCGATGGCAACGATGAAATGGTCTACAAAGGCCTGGAAACCGTGCGCACCGACTGGTCGCTATTGGCCCGGCAATTTCAGCAGGAACTCTACGAGCGGATTTTCCAGCGCAAGCCCTATCAGGATTACGTGCGCGACTACGTGCGCAAAACCCTCGCCGGCGAATTCGACGATCGCCTGGTCTACCGCAAGCGCCTGCGCCGCACCCTCGACGATTACGAGCGCAACGTACCGCCCCACGTGCGCGCGGCGCGGCTTGCAGACGATTACAACGCGCAACACGGGCGCCCCCGCCAATACCAGAACGGTGGCTGGATCAGCTACGTCATCACCCTGGCCGGTCCCGAACCGCTGGAAGTGCGCCGCGCCGCCATCGACTACGACCACTACATCACCCGGCAACTGCAACCGGTGGCGGATGCGATTCTGCCGTTTGTCGACGACGATTTCTCAACTCTGATCGGTGGGCAACTGGGACTGTTTTGAGTCGAGCAACTGCAACGTCCATTCATCGAGGATGCCGTGGAAGTAGCGCTCCAGCGCCTGATTGAACACGCTGTCTGCAGCGGCAAACTGCGCGAACAGGGTCATCGAGGAATGAAATTTCAGGTCATCGGGATGGCCGAAAATCTCCGCAATCGAACGCTGGCGCACCTTCAACACTAACTGCGTGCACGTACGCAGGCGCGCGCCGAGCAGTTCGTGAGCCAGATACGCCCGGGCTTCCTCGGCCGAACCGATGGCGTAGCGCCGGGACATTTCACTGCCGCCCAGACCGGCGAGCTGCGGAAACACAAACCACATCCAGTGGCTGCGTTTGCGGCCCTCATCGAGTTCGCGCTGTACGCGCTCGAACACCGGATCCTGGGCCTGGATAAAACGTTGCAGGTTGAACGGGTCGTACCGATCAGTGCTTCTCATCGCGAAGCCCTCGCCAGTTGGTGGCTCAGACCATGGCCAGCCGTTGCTTGCGTTGTGGCGCTTTAAACACCTGGTCCAGCGCCGCCAGATCCCCGGCTTCCAGTTGCAGTTGCGCGGCGAGTGCATTGAGTTGCACGTGTTCCGGTCGCACAGCCTTGGGAATCGCAATCACACCATCCTGACGCAGAATCCACGCCAGCGAAACCTGTGCCGGGGTCACGCCATGACGAGCGGCAATGTCTTTCAACACCGGCTCGGCAAGCATCGCGCCGCCCTGGCCGATCGGACAGTAGGCCATCAGCGGCATGCGCTGATGTTGGCACCACGGCAGCAGATCAAATTCGATGCCGCGCTCTTCAAGGTTGTAGAGCACCTGATTGGTGGCACAGGCCGAACTCGACAGTTCTTCAAGATCGTCGACATCGAAATTCGACACGCCCCAACGGCCGATCTTGCCGTCCTCGCGCAGGCGTTCGAAGGCTTCGACGGTTTCCTCCAGCGGATACTGGCCGCGCCAGTGCAACAGATAGAGGTCGATGTAATCGGTGCCGAGCCGCCGCAGACTGCGCTCGCAGGCCTGCGGGATGCCCTTGCGGCTGGCGTTGTGCGGGTAGACCTTGCTCACCAGAAACACCTGGTCGCGCAGGCCGGCGATGGCCTCGCCGACCACAGTTTCGGCACCGCCCTCGGCGTACATTTCGGCGCTGTCGATCAGGGTCATGCCCAGCTCTATACCCGTGCGCAGCGCCGCCACTTCACGCTTGTGCGCCGAGCGGTCTTCGCCCATGCGCCAAGTGCCCTGACCGATGACTGGAACCTGGACGCCGGCCAATTCGAGGGTACGCATGCAAACCTCCTTGCTGAATGTGTCGATACCTTTTAGTGGGCAGCAGGATAGCGCAGGGGTTCAATAAGCAAAGAGATCGCGGCCTTCGGCAGCGCTTTCCTTATGGGTACCGGTTTCCCATGCAGGAGCTGCCGAAGGCTGCGATCTTTTGATCTGGCGCTCTTCTTTATCCATCCACGTACAAGTGCGCAAGAAGTTGCGCAGTGCCTCGCCTGTTTTGACCCGGATAAGTCTCTACAGGCCGCGTAGCTCGTGGCCTCCAGCCAGGTGCGCAACTTCTTGCACACCACTGCGCAAGAAGTTGCGCACTTTCCCTTGTTTTTCATTGGCTTGATCACAGGAAAAGATCAGTCGATGAGCTCGGGGCCTTGATCTGTATGGGTTGCATAAAAGCTGGCATGAAGTTTGATAGCGCATAGCCATCCTTTTCAGGCAATGGTGCCTGAGAGGTATGTCTTTCAAGCAAGGAGAGCATCCCATGGCAACACCAGCGTACATGTCGGTTACCGGCGAAAAACAAGGCCTGATCACTGCCGGCGCATTCACCGCCGATTCCGTT
>NZ_JAUJWZ010000008.1:0-272276 GCF_031931925.1 Pseudomonas sp. rhizo66 | reverse complement strand
AACCCGCGCCAACGACCACCTCACCGTCGGTGTGAACCAACACATCAAGATCGGGACCGGCCAGTTCATCGACGCAGGCCAGGAAATCCACCTCAGCAGCGGCATGAAAGTGGTGATGGAAGCAGGCGCAGAGCTGACCCTGATCGGCGGCGGCAGCTTTATCAAGATTGATGCTGGTGGCGTGACGATGAGTGGGCCGGTGATCAATATGAACTCGGGGGGTAGTCCGGGGAGCGGCACGGGCGCCGCCCCGCTGATGCCCGGCGTGCTGAAACAAGCCGACGCCGACAAGGCCGGCCAGGTCCTCACCCCGGCCCAGATCAACACCCTCAAACGTAACGCGCCATTCTGCGAAGAATGCGAAAAATGCAAGGCAGGTGCCTGTGCCATCTGATCGAATTACGCCCAAGGATTGGCTGGCGCAACAGCCGTTGCAGACTGACGAGCGCTTGTATCTGGTCATTAGCGCGGCGAGTGATTCCGACGCGCTGAAAAACCTGTACCTCACCGAACCCACCGCCCAGCTCATCCCGATCTGGGGCGGCACGCCCTACTCCACCTGGCAACCGGTGATGCCCTACGTCACCGAACTCAAAGCCAATTCCGCGTTCCTGCCGTGGATCGCTGAAACCGACGCCCTCGATTGGGGCTGGCTGGCGGTGTCGCGCTCGGAGCCGAACGACGTGTTCGAGCACTTGCGCAGCCTGACACAGGTGAAGATGCCGGACGGGACCGAGGTGTTTTTCCGGTTTTGGGATGGGCGGCATATCTACCCGATTCTGCATGGGCTGGGGGAGAAGGCCGGGGAAGTGATGCCGGTGTTTGAGCGTTATCTGATTAATGGGCAGTCGCTGGAGGTTGGGACTCGGGTTGTGCCGAGGGTGAAGGATTGGCCGTGGTGGGAGGTGCCGAAGCCGTTGCTGGATGGCTTGGCCAAGGAAAGTCCGACGACGCTAATCAGCAACTTGATGCAGTGGCTGGAAGAAGACCGTCCGGACATTTACACCGCTTGGCCCGAAAACAACCTGAAGCTGAAAATCAGCCGTTTCGTGCGCCGTCCGGACGCACCGAAAAACCTTAAAGAAGCACTGTTAAACCACCTGATTCTGGAGCAAGGCTGATGGATCGCGTTGCCTTTGTTGACAACCAACTGAACACCTTCAAGGACAGTCTGAAGCTGTATCAGGAACAAACCAAAACCTGGTATGCAAGGGCTGCCGACAAGGCCAGTCGCGCCGCTGACCTGCCCTCTCTGCTGGGTATGGAGCGAGTGATCAAAGTTGGCGACACCAGCAAAGCGGTGAGCATGACCGACGGTAATTTCACTTCGAACGTGGCTCAGTGCCCGCTCAAGGGACCGTTGCTGATCGAGAGTAAATTCGAGTCGGTGTACGACATTCCGGTAGGCGATATCGAAGTCGAAATCGTCGCTGTGGAAGGTGGTGCCGTCAGCAAGGTCAAACTCGACGCACAAGGCAAAGCCGCCTGGACCGGTGGCGTCCCGGGCAAGTTCTACGAGATCCGCGTTCATAACGAAGTGACGCCGGCGCAGATCGATGCGCTGTTCAGCTCCTACAGCGGCGTGACAGCTGACCTGGAAGGTTTTCTGCGTAAGGAGTGGGCAGGTTTCAAACCGCAATGGTCGAACCTTTCCACCTCGGGCACTGCAATGGCGATTGGCACCGGCATTCTTGAAGGTGGCTGGGAGGCCATCAAGGGTGTGTGGGATGGCATCAATCAGGTGCTCGACATCCTGCAGGATCCGGGCAAATTTGCGAAAGATCTTGGCGCCGGTGCGGATGAACTGATCAAAGTTGCCAAAAGCTCGCCGGACGTCATGAAAAAGGCCATGTTGCTGGCCAGTGACGAAGCTGCTTTGTTCCTGTTGGTACGCAGCGCCGTGATCTGGCTGGCGGGCTTGCCGCCGATGAAGATGGCGGGCGACATAGCGAAAACCACCACGGCAATGGTCGTTGGTATCGCCATCGATATCGTGATTGGTGTGGTATTGACCATCGCGGCTGAAGGTACCGGGGTTATCTACCTCGCCGCCCGTCTGAAGAAGTACGGTGAGCTTGTCCTCAACGCCGTCATCGGCTTTGTAAAGTCGCTGTTCAAGATCATCAATGGCTTTATGGAATACGTCGCGAAATACACCGCTGTTGCGGCGCGTGGTGTGACGGCCAAAGTTAGAAACGGTATTTCCGAGTTGCGTTTTGATGGGAAGAAAAACGCCAAACTCGCTGAAGGCAAAATAGCTGACGACGCTTCCAAACAGGCGAAGACACCTGCCGACAAAAGTGCAGAGCCCGCCGCCGATACTTGCACTAACGGTTGCCCGGTTTCAATGGTGACCGGTGAAGAACTTTTGACGCTGACCGATGGTCAACTCGACGGCCTGTTGCCCTTTGAATGGACACGTCTCTACAGAACCAGCGCGGTGGAAATCGACTGCGGCTTGGGTTATGGCTGGAGCCATGCCTTGGCTCATCGCATCGAAATCAATGGCGATGAAGTCATCTGGACCGACCACGAAAACCGCGCAACGCCTTTCCCTGTGCCAAGTGAGCAACGTCCAGCCATCACCAATAGCCTTTCAAAAGCCGCCATTTTCCTCGGTGACGATCCATCGGAACTGATTCTCGCCCAAGCCGGCAAGCGTCCATCGTTCTACCACTTCCGCTTTAACAGCAAAGGCGCCACCCTGATTGCCATTAGCGACAGCTATGGCAATCGACTGCACGTCACACGCGATATCCATGGTCGTATCAAACGCCTCGACAACGGCGCCGGTCGCGCCCTGCTTCTACGTTACGACCGCAAACACATTATCGCGGTCGACTATCAGCAGTTCCTGCCCGCGGACAATCTGGAGGACGCCTGGAATACGGTCCAGACGCTGGTCACCTACACCTACGACGCCCAGCATCGTCTGATCGAAGCAAAGAACGCAGCCGGCGAAGCCGAACATTATCGCTACAACGAACAGCACGTCATTCTCGAGCGGCAACTGGCGGGCGGCGCTGCGTTCTACTGGGAGTGGGAGAACGAAGGCAAACTGTCTCGTTGCACTCATCACTGGGCCAACTTCTCGCAGATGGAAGCGCACTACGCCTGGGATGACAAAGGCAGCGTGACCGTCACCAATGCCGACGGCAGCGAAGAGGTGTACACCCACGATGATCAGGCACGACTGATCAGCAAGATCGACCCGGACGGTGCCGAGCATCTCAAGGCCTACAACGACAAAGGCCAATTGATCGCGGAAAAGGATCCGTTGGGTGCCGTCACCGAGTACCGCTACAACGACAACGGCTTGATGACTGCCGTTATCCCGCCGGAAGAAGAAGCCACAACGTACGAATACATCAACGGCTTCGTGAGTGATGTTCATCGCGGCAAAGCCAGTTGGAAGTACCAACGCAACCGACAGGGCGATATCACCCAGCAAATCGATCCGGACGGCAATACCACGCTATACAGCTACGACGGCCAAGGGCGTCTGCTAGAGATTCGCCACCCGGACGGCAGCCGTCATCAACTCGGCTGGAACAACCTCGGCCAGTTGCTGGAAGAGCGCCTGCCCGATGGCGGCCAGCGCAAGTATCGCTACGATGCTTTGGGTCGGCAGATCACCCGCCAGGAAGAGTCCGGCGCCGTTACCCAATACCAGTGGGACGCCGCTAATCGTCTCGCCCAAGTCACACTGCCGGGCGGCGCTACCCGTGCGTTTACCTATAACGCTTACGGTAATGTCACCGCTGAACGCGATGAACTCGGCCGCATCACTCGGTACGAATACGCCGACAACCTGCATCTGGTCAGCCGCCGCATCAATCCGGACGGCAGCCAACTTCGCTATCGCTATGACAACTCTCGTCTGCTGCTGACTGAAATCGAAAACGAGCGCGGCGAGCAATACCACCTCGACTACTACGCAAACGGCCTGATCCAGCAGGAAACAGGCTTCGACGGTCGTCGCACGGCTTACGAGTATGACCTCAACGGGCAACTGCTGAAGAAAACCGAGTTCGGCGACGATGGCAGCGAACTGGTCACTGAGTATCAGCGCGATGCTGCTGGCCGGCTGCTGGTGAAAACCCTGGCCGATGGCGAAGAAATCCACTACAGCTACGACGCCCTCGGTCGCCTCGTAAACGTCGATGACGGCAACTGGCCGCTCGCCTACAAATACGACCTGCAAGACCGCCTCATCGAAGAACACCAAGGTTGGGGCACCCTGCGCTATGAGTACGACAGCGTCGGCCAGCTCAAACACTGCCGCCTGCCTGACGGCAGCAAACTCGACTACCGTCACCAACCCGGCGGGCAACTTAGCAGCATCGATCTTAACGGCTCACATCTGACCTCTCACCAGTTCAGCGCCGGTAGCGAACAACAGCGTCAGCAAGGTCTGCTGCTCAGCCAATACCAGTACGACGAACAAGGCCGCCTGCAAGCACACACCGTCGGCCAGCGAGACAAGAGCCTGTTTCAGCGTCGTTATAACTACGATGCCAACGGCAACCTCGCCGGTATCGACGACAGCCGCAAAGGCAACCGCAGCTACCACTACGACCCGCTCGATCGACTCATCAGCGTGCGCGGTGCTACTCCGGAAAGCTTCGCCCATGACCCGGCGGGCAACCTGCTGGGCCAAAGCAATGAAGGCACAGCAAACCTCGCCAACGTCAAAGGCAACCGCCTGCTGATGCAGGGTGATCGTCACTACGAGTACGACGCGTACGGCAACCTGAGTCGCGAACGCCGTGGCACAGGACAGAAACTCGTCACCGAATATCGCTACGACTGCCAGCACCGCCTGATCGGCGTCAGCTTGCCGGGCGGCAGCATTGCAACCTACAAGTACGACGCCTTCGGTCGACGTATAGAAAAAACCGTCGACGGCCACATCACCGAATTCCTCTGGCAAGGCGAAAGACTGATTGCCGAGAGCGCTGAGAACCGCTACCGCAGCTATATCTACGAACCGGGCACCTTCCGCCCGTTGGCAATGCTCGACGGCGAAGGCCCACGCAAGGCCACACCGTTCTACTACCAACTCGACCACCTCGGCACCCCGCAAGAGCTTACCGACTACAGCGGTGAAATAATGTGGTCGGCGAAGTACCGAGCCTACGGCAACCTCGCGGCGTTGGACGTCAGCGAAATCGATAACCCGTTGCGCTTCCAAGGTCAGTATTTCGATGCCGAGACAGGGTTACATTACAACCGGCACCGCTACTACAATCCGGGAACTGGACGGTTTTTGACGCCGGATCCGATCAAGCTTGCGGGTGGGTTGAACAGCTACCAGTACGTGCCTAACCCTACGGGGTGGGTGGATCCGCTTGGTCTAAACACTTGCCCTGGTGGGGATAAATGCATTCCTGGCCAAGGTGCCGAGCCTCCAGAGCAAAAAGCCAAGGTTAGCGATGGATCCCCGCCTCCTCCAGACGTTCAGTGGACAAACCATGGAAATAAACATGTGGCCCCTAAGGCTCCTTGGCCTTCTGTCGTAAAATCCACTGCCAATGGAGGTGCAGCGAAATATGTGCCGGGCACAGATATAGAAGCATTAGAACGGCACGCGTTTGCAAACGGACAAGATGTCAATAATGGAAAACCATGGAAAGTCATTGATATGGGAAAAACTATCGGTGCTAACGACGGAAAAGAAACCCGGTACATGAGGGTGGAATTGAGTGCGAACACCATACATGGACATCCGATATCTGAAGAAGCCTTCAAAAAACTAACCAAGAAGAAAAAATAATCGATGAACATTGATAAAATAATAACGCTCGGCGGAACAATTACTTTCGATGATCTCTCCACATTAGTTGGAAGCGACATCAAACTTATTACCGACGATTTAAAAGAAGATCTATTACAGGCATCACTGCCACTCGAACAAATAATTGATATTGGATGGTACCCAGAATTCAGCGAAAATGGCTCCTTTAGAATCTCGCTAATTTCAGATCAAAACTGGGAGTCGCCCACGCACAGCGAAAGCGCGAAAACTTGGACTGAACTTGAAAGAGCGTTAGATCACACTCTGAATAAAATAAAAAAACCTTAATCTTTACGCAGGCGTAAAATAGACCTTTCGTAAAAAACACCACTCCCGAAAACTTTAGGCCTATTTACCGCTTATCGTTACAATAATAAAAATTATAAAAGCTCAACTGAAAATTGGACAGTTTCATTTGCTGCACTCAAGAGAAACCAGCCCTTTTTTTAGAAAATAAATTTGTCCCCTTTCTTCGGACTGCAACACCACGCTTTACAGCTATGATCGACAACAGCGTCTGTTAGAGACTCACCACTCAGACGGCAGCCGATGTCAACTCGGCTGGAACAACCTGGGTCAGTTGCTGGAAGAGCGCCTGCCAGATGGCGGTCAGCGCAAATACCGCTATGACGCGCTCGGTCGACAAATTACCCGTCAGGACGAATTCGGTGCTATCACCCAATACCAATGGGATGCAGTTGATCGTCTGACCCAAGTAACCCTGCCCGGCGGCGCCACCCGCGCCTTCAGCTACAACCCATATGGCCGCGTCACCGCCGAACGCGACGAGCTTGGGCGAATCACTCGTTACGAGTACGCCGACAACCTGCACCTGGTCAGCCGCCGCATTAATCCTGACGGCAGCCAACTGCGTTATCGCTACGACAACTCGCAACTCAACCTCACCGAAATCGAGAACGAGCGCGGCGAACGCTACCAACTCGACTACTACTCGAATGGCCTGATCCAGCAGGAAACTGGTTTTGACGGTCGCCGCACCGCGTATGAGTACGACCTCAACGGTCAGTTGCTGAAGAAAACCGAGTTCGGCGATGACGGCAGTGAACTGGTCAGCGAGTACCAGCGCGATGCCTACGGTCGTCTGTTGGTGAAGACCTTGCCCGACGGCGAGGAAATCCACTACAGCTACGACGCTCTAGGTCGCCTTGTCAACGTCGACGACGGTAACTGGCCACTTGCTTACGAATACGACGTGCAGGACCGCTTGATCACCGAGCACCAAGGCTGGGGTACGACGCGCTATGAGTACGACACCGTCGGCCAATTGAATCACTGCCGCCTGCCGGATGGCAGTACGCTCGATTACCGTCACCTGTCCGGCGGACGTCTGAGCAGCATTGACCTCAATGGGTCACGCCTGACTTCGCATCAATTCAGCGCCGGTCGCGAGCAACAACGCCAACAAGGCCTGTTGCTCAGCCAATACCAGTACGACGAACAGGGCCGCCTGCAAGCACACACCGTCGGTCAACGAGACAAGAATCTGCTCCAGCGCCGTTACAACTACGACGCCAACGGCAACCTTGCCGGTATCGACGACAGCCGCAAAGGTAGCCGTAGCTATCACTACGATCCACTCGATCGCCTGATCAGCGTACGCGGCGCCACACCGGAAAGCTTCGCCCACGACCCGGCGGGCAACCTACTGGGTCAGAATAACGAAGGTACGGCAAACCTCGCCAACGTCAAAGGCAACCGCCTGCTCATGCAGGGCGACCGCCACTATGACTACGATGCCTATGGCAACCTCATTCGCGAACGCCGTGGCGCCGGCCAGAAACTGGTCACCGAATACCGCTACGACTGCCAGCACCGCCTCATCGGCGTTAGCCTGCCCGGCGGCAGCAACGCCAGCTACAAGTACGACGCCTTCGGCCGCCGAATCGAAAAAACCGTAGACGGCCATACCACCGAATTTCTGTGGCAAGGCGAACGTCTGATCGCAGAAAGCGCCGACAATCATTATCGCAGCTACATTTACGAGCCCGGCAGCTTCCGCCCGCTGGCTATGCTCGACGGAGAAGGCCCGCGCAAAGCCACGCCGTTCTACTACCAACTCGACCACCTCGGCACACCGCAGGAACTCACTGATTACAGCGGCGAGATCATGTGGTCGGCCAAATACCGCGCCTACGGCAACCTTGTTGCACTGGACGTCAGCGGAATCAATAATCCGCTGCGCTTCCAGGGACAGTACTTCGATACGGAGACAGGCCTACACTACAACCGGCATCGCTACTACAATCCGAGCACTGGACGTTTTCTAACGTCAGATCCGATCAGGCTTGCGGGTGGCTTGAACAACTACCAGTACGTGCCAAATCCCACGGGCTGGATAGACCCCTTAGGGTTGGTTTGCAAGCAAACAAACGGTTCTACCCCAAAAAAACCTCCGCAGAAAACAGCACCTCCTGAAGTGGGAGAAACATTAGAGTTCGAACACTTCGAGCAAGCTCGCAATAAAGCACTTGAGTGGCTTGAAAGCAATGGATTCAAGGCTGAGAAGCCAACGATTGGCAAGTTTGGTACAAACGCAGGAAAGAACGTAGGTATGCAAACTGCTGATGGAAAGACTGGTTACCGAATAGAATACGATGAAAGAAGTGGCGCTCACATAAACGTCTGGTCAGGAAAAAAACCTGCCCCACATTACCTCTTCAACGCAAGTGAAAAAACAGTATTAAAACTACTCAGGGCATTTAAAAAATGAGTTATTTCGACGACGAGCTTGAAAAAGACCTATCAAACTCCAACATTACTTTCGAAAAATTGAAACCCGAAGTACATGATAGCTTTGTATCTAGCATCAATAAAAAATTTCCATTTAGTGGATCTAAAATAACTTGGAACACCCTCCCCAACAGCATGAATTACGTAAAAAAAGAGGCCAACCAAGCTTTTATTGACATTTCAAAAAGAATAACGACCCTCAACGCTTCCGAGATTATATTCATTGGCGACTCTCTTACAGATAAAGCATACAAAATAAGCACAGCAAATTTAGAATGCGCTCTAGCGATTTTCGCGGACATCCCTCAACATACTTACTTCTTCTCGGAAAGCCTAAGCTTCATCGGCTGCATTAGTAGCGAAGGAGAAATTGATTTTAGCGAATCATCTTCTTAATCATCACTCCCAATCAAGCCGGGGCAGGCCACGCGTCTGCTTTCCTGATGGGCTAAATAGGGCACGAACTAAAAAGGGGACTAAAAAGGGGACAGATTTATTTTCTACACGCTAAAAATAAATTTTCCCCACTTCTTATCCATAAACCGTTTAAGCCCTGGCATTAAGACGCCATCGGCGCAGCTTGATCAAAGAGTCAGAAACATTAAAGTTAAAGTCGCGCAGCGATAAATGGGGCAGATGTATTTTCCACACATGATCCAAAAGTAATTGAAACAAATCTATCCCCTTTTCGCTATGTATGCCTGATATAAAATTTGACTGGAGTTCTTTTGGGATTGAACAGGGATCCTCGGTGGATACCAATACGATTTTCCAAGTGGAAAAACTACTTAGCGTAAGTTTTCCAAAGTCATATTTGGACTTGGTCACATATTCCGATGAGGCATCTCCAGAGATATCTTCAGTTCCATATGGCAACGAAGTGACTTGCATAAGCGAATTCTTTTCTTTCTCGCCTGATGTGGCCCCGTATACCATCTCATGGTACTCAGGGGCGGGAACCCCCTCAGGGCTTCCCAAACAAATGATCCCTATAGCAAGGGATGCGGGTGGTTATCTGATTTGCCTAAATTTCAACACACCCTCGGTTGCTGTTGAAATATTTGATCAAAACTCAAGTAAAACCGACTTCGCCGTTAACAATTTTGATGATTTTGTTAATTTGTGGACTGAGTAAAACAACGCGCAAAAATAGTCAGCTTAGGATCGTGTCACCTATCGGAGGTAGTTTATCCTCAATGGAGGATTCTTCAGTCCTCTACTGATCATTATTACAAAGCATGATGGTTAGACAAAAGGGACAGATTTATTTTCTACAAACTAAAAATAAATCCGCCTCCTTTTCTCAAATTTAGGAAAGCATATTGAAAAGAACGAGCCAAAGACTTTGAGTGAGCAGAACCTTGCATAAATACCAAGACTTGATAACGAAACTCGATAACTCCGACGAAGAAACATTTTGGCTCGGCCGCGCCACTGCCGAGCAAGTTAAAAAACTCGAGAATATTCTAGGCATAAAGCTACCTGAAGATTTCGTTGACTTCTTGAGTGTATGCGGTGGTGGTGGTGCAGCAGACTCAGAAATATGCGGAGTTGAAAACAATGATGCAACTCTAGATAATGGCGGAACTGTAAATTACAGCACCATGTACTGCCGTTCGGAGTTTGAGCTACCTAGTCACTTTGCCGTCATTTATTTAAAAGACGACGAAGTTTGCTGGGCAATTGATTGCGGTCCCACGGGAAATGGACAGGTCATTAGCTACGATCTATTTAAGCGCAAACCGTCTAAGAAAATAGCGGAAAACTTCTATTCATTCTTTGAGGAATACGTCAAACTCAGAACTTAACTTTCAACCGTGAAAGAAGGGGGGAATACAAAAAATGGACTAAAAAGAGACAGATTTATTTTCTACCCACTGAAAATAAATCTGTCTCTTTTCTTCATTCGACGTACTTCCGGAAAAAAATGAGAACTTTTTATGTGATTGCTAATAAAGATATGGAGCCAAACCTCCTGCATAGCTCAAACTGGCCAAAGGTTATAGGCTATTCCTTCGCAGATAACTATTTTTACTTATCCGAAGGCAAAGGCAACGGCTTTGCCGCGAACGACATGCCTGAATCGAAAGCTAAAAGACCAGAATGGCTTGAAATATTCACAGATCTAGATGTGACTTGGTTCCTCAACATGATTGACAACACTAGCTTCACCAGCGAAACGGATTTCCGTGAAAAATTAACAGCACACATTGGCAACGTAGATACAATATTATTTTGACTAACTCGAGTTCGGAAAACGGAAAAAAGGGGACAGATTTATTTTCTACAAACTGAAGAAAATAAATCTGTCCCCTTTTCTTATTGGCTCTGAAAAAATCGACCACGGCGCCGACATGAACAAGCTTCTAAGCCAATTTGACGACTGGGAACAACTTCAATGACAACCAACTTTGAAATAGCTTTGAAAAAAAATGAACTCCCTGACTACTTCAGAGGTAATGGCCAATATTTCACAAGAGACCCCGACTGGGGAACCCAGTTGCATATCATAAATTGGCAAGGACTATGCGGCTATTTAAAATCGCTAGAAAGCTCGATCGAAATATTGAGGAATGCATTTAGCGTATACTTAAACTCGGTTGAGTTTACAAAAAATGACGCCAGCGACCTGCTTGAAAACATTGGCTGCTATTACTACCTAAGAAATAAACATCCTTTCTTGTCAAAAGATGGATTTGATCTTGTACGCGACGCTACTGATAGTGAGAAACAGAAAATTTCACATATCATGACCTTTCTGAGAAAAACAATCGAAGCCAACAATGATGTTCAAGACCTTGAACTCTATAATCGCCGCATGAGAAAACTCATTGATGACGGCGGCCCAACCAATATAGAGAGCCTCTAATTCTTTCGACGGAACCCACTGTAAAAAGGTGACCAAAAAGGGGACAGATTTATTTTCTACAAACTGAAAATAAATCTGTCCCCTTTTCTAGTATAAAAAGTGGGCGACCCCATAATCGCCCTCTTTCAAATCAATATGTTCTCCCCGTTTAAATCAAAGCTTTTGCAGCTCTTCTTTAGCTTCCGGAGCACCGCGATCAATTGCTTTGAGCATCCAGTACTCGGCCTTGGATTTGCTTTTTGGCAAACCGCCACATCCTTGCGCGTACATTTTCCCAAGCGCCAACTGCGCGTTGCCAAAATCGGCATCCGCAGACTTGCGGTAAAGCTTGGCCGCTTCACGTTGGTTTTTTACGGTGCCTCGCCCCTGTTCAAGCATTTGCGCCATTTCATACTGCGCGTACTTATTGCCGAGCGCAGCCGACTTGCCAAACCAGGAAAATGCCAGAGCTTCATCCTTGTCCACACCTCGTCCAGCGGCGATCATTTCCGCGAGATGAAGCTGACCGTAGTCGTCACCGGTTTCAGCCAGTTTGCGATACCACTGAGCGGCAACAACATCATCCTGTGTAACTCCGTCCCCTTTCTCATAAAGGCTTGCCAGCAGCATGTAGGCTGAGGGATATCCGCCTTCGGCGGATTGGTGGTAGTACGCTAATGCTTTGTCCATGTCCTTGAGATTTTTGATCGATCGGCCACCGCGATGGTAAATCTGCGCCAAACTGAACTGGGCCTTGGCGTTCCCCTGCTCCGCAGCTTTCAAATCCCAGTAAACACTTGCGTCTTCACCCTCAACGCTTCGATCCCAACGAAGTTCCTCAGCCAATCCGACTTGCGCTTCAGCATTACCTTGCTCTGCAGCTTTGCGAAACCACACTTCCGGCATGCCCGGTGACCACTGCTCAACCACCCCGCAGAGGTTCTCTTGAATGGCTTTGCCAAACTGCGTCTGTGCGTCAAGATCACCTGCGATCGCTTGTTCATGCAGCCGCTCAGAATTTGGCGCACACTTCCCTGCCTTCATGCCGTCGTAGTAATCACGCGGCGCTTGTGCCCACGTATTACAGGCGATGAACATTGAAAAAAGTGCAGTGCTTGCCGTACCGACAGTTTTGAAACGCTTGATCATTTGTTACTTCCTTGTAGCTTAAAAAATCCAACGAAAACCTTGCGCAAAATACTAGCTCGCTTCGAACATCCGCTCGTCCACGTCGTACTTAACCACCACCCGATTCCGATACAACCTCACCCTCTCCACCAACTCCCCAACCTGCCCCTTCTCCCGCACCTCCCGCCAAATCTCATTCTCCCGATACACCCGCACACCCTCCCGCACAAACCGATGCGCCTCTTGAAACACGTGATAGCGATATTCCCTCACCCGATCACACAACAACTCCCCTTCGAGTTGCGTCTCGCCGACGTTCAACTTCAGTTGAAAGTGCCGATCCGTCGGGTTGTGCAGCACCAGATCAACGTAGTTATAGAAAATCGCTGCCCCTGACCCGAACGGCAGTACCCGCCCCTCATCCGGAAACGGGTCGAAGCTGTGGTTGGAGCGTTCGACCACCACCAGCGGTGAATGAATGGCCATCCAGTGAATCAGGTTGCTCAGTTGGCAAATGCCACCGCCTACCCCGCGTCGTGCCTCGCCGAAGGACAGTTCCATGCCTTCAACGTAGCCGCGCTTCACAGTCGGGCGGCCGACGAGGCGGCAGAAGGAGAAGTGTTCGCCGGGGGCGATGATGACGCCGTCGATGGCGGCGACGGCGAGTTTGAGGTTGATGACTTTGTTGTGTTGCAGGGCGAGGTCGGAGTCGCCGAGTTTGCGGATGAGTTTCGAGGTGTGTTTGAGGTAGCGATAAGGCAGGCGCTCGGCCGTGGCGACGGGGCGTGCATAGCGTTTGCTGGAACAGCGCCAGGCGATCTGGCGGAACAGTCTTTTTTGCCACACGCGCAGCCAGTACAAGGCCGGGTGGTAGAGGGAAAGTGGTTTCATCCGTGACACAACGGCGTCCGCCGTTTCTTCCTTGAATCGTGAGAGGGGCGCGCATTTTATCCGCTTATGACCGGCAGCACCCCATGCATTTCATAAGACCAGCAGCCTCTCTTCGGCACACATTTACCGTCACATACGTAAATTAAGGTTCGACTAAGGTTGCCTCGCTACGATCGCAGCCACGAAACCCTGTCGCCCTTGAATCGCAGATGAGTCCTCCCGACATGAAAGCGTTTGATTTACCAGCCCAGCCAGCGTCGAATTTCAGCCTTGTCTTGGTAAATTACAAAACCCCGGACATCACCCGTATGTGCCTTGAGCTCTTGCGTGAGCATGTCCAGGAACAACGCATTCCGGTGTGGGTGGTGGATAACGATTCGGCGGATGCCAGTCTTGATTACTTGCGCTCGCTCGACTGGATCAACTTGATCGAGCGCCCTTCCCCGGGCAAGGAAGTCGGCCATATTGCGCATGGCAAGGCACTGGATCTGGCGCTGGAAAAAGTCGACACCGATTATCTGTTTCTGTTGCACACCGACACCTTTGTCTATGACAAAGAAGTGTTTGCCATGATGATGCGCGAATGCACGAAAACCGCGAACATGGCCGCAGTCGGTTGTGTCGAGCAACTCAATCGCGGGATTGTGCGTGACACCTGGCGTTTAACTTCGCGGTTCTGCAAGCACTATGTTCGCAAAGCAAAAGTGCGTCTTGGTCTGCGTTCGAAAATGCCAAGGCCGTACAAGGAAACTCATCTTAAAAGTTTTTGCACTTTGTGGAATGCGCGTTTGATGAAGTCACATGGCCTGCACTTCTGTATGGATGACCGCGTGCCCGGTTATACGCTGCAAGATCGAATGAGCGGTTTGGGCTATGGCATCAAGTTCCTGTCGCCACGCAAGATTTTCAGTTATCTGGATCACATCCAGTCAGGAACCGTCGCCGCAGCAGGCACCTACGGGAAAAATCACCGCAGGACAAAAATGTATCAGGCCACGCTGAAGCGCTTTCAAGGGCAGCAAGAGAAAGCTGAAGCGCACGCCTCGGTTTAATTCACGGCAAACAAAAAGGGCGACTATAAAGTCGCCCTTTTTGTTTGCCGAAATTGTATACATCCACTCCGAAGAGGTGTTCGCCCAGTGTAATGGCCTGGCAATCCATGCACCGGTAAAGAGCCCTGACACTGGGCGAACGGGTGGATTTTAATAGAACCTGGCGCTTATGTCCTCATTCTTGAATATGAAATTTATGTACGGAAACGTTAATAGATATTTATCGACGATTCCTTTCATGAAACTTTCAACGAAGGTAGATCACACTAATAGTATGACTACTCTCATACAAAAACTGTACAGGAGCAGCCAACTTGTAGAGTTAAAGCTCAACTTTCGTGTTGACTGGTCACTTTTAAGATATCGGTGTAAGTGACAATAACGCTCTGCCCTTCTTTCAGATCTTTCAGCCTGGCTTGAATTTCAGGCTTTTTCACGTCGAGAACTTTCGACACGCCCGCCGGGTTTTGCAGGGTCACCTGATTTGTTTTCAAATCAATTTTGGTGATTTTCAACTGCACCTGAACCTGACGATACGCCTCGCCGCCGGGGTTATCGCTGCCCGGGGCCTTACGCAACTCACCGGTACGTTCGGTGGTGCCAGGCAGACCTTTATCCACATCGGTATCGAGGTAAGCGGCGACGGAGCGCTGCACTTCGACTTTAACCAGATCGCCGACCTTCAGATTTGCGAGGTTTTTTGCCTTGTCGCTGAGCTGAACGTGGACCTGACGACCTTCGGCGCCTTCAAGCACGACCTGATGGTTGGCGGCATCGACGGAGAGCACTTTTGTGGTGACCTGATCCGCTTCGATGGTGGCGGACAGCGGAATATCAGCGGCAAATGCCCCGAAGCTGGTGGCGGACAATACGGTTGCGAGGGTGATGGCTTTGGCCAGTGCGTCGAGCTTCATAATCAATACTTTCCCTGTGATGAATGGCAGCGCCCGACGCCGAAGCGACTTCGGCGACGAGCGTGCCACTGAGCATAGACGCTGTTCAGGGCTTGGCTTTGGTTTGTGACGGCGAGGTTTGTTGCCTGGCGGTGTCCTGCGCGGTGGATTCGCCACTGGGCGTGCCTTTGCCCGTCTGTTCACGCTGTTTCGGGTCGGTGGGGCGCAGGGCGTCGTTATCGCGTTCGGTCTCGCCCGCTGGACGGGGTTCGTCGGGGTGTTCGCTGGAGCTGACGGGTTTCATGGGGTTTTCCTCAGGCTTCGGGGTCGTCGAGTTCACGGGCGACGTTGATCGCGGGTGAATCCTTGTGCAGGTCATCGGCTTTGGCGCGCAGGATCTGCCATTGCTCCAGGTCGATAACGCCTTGGCCGAGCAGGTCGTCGGCAATACGTTGCAGATCGAAGTAATGCGCATCGGGGGATTGCTGCCAGTAGGTCTGGTCATCGAACAGGCGCTGCCAGGTGGTCATGTCCGGGGGTTGCAGGTCGTCGCTCATGGCTAATCCTCGGCAGATTTTTCTGTAGAGGACAACACACCAACCCAAGTTCAAACCGATCCATTGCAGGAGCTGCCGAAGGCTGCGATCTTTTGATTTTGCTTTTAAAAAACAAGATCAAAAGATCGCAGCCTTCGGCAGCTCCTACGGGGATTCGTGGGTACTTTTCAGTACCCGGTCATTTCCAGATAACCTTGGCCGGGATGGCTGCCGCTGATGTGCACCGGGCCTTCCCAGTACGGAATGCGCAGGTTCATCCAGGCATTGGGATTGAGCGCGTCGAGGGTGATGTCGAGGTGTTTGTCGGGGATGCTGATCGACCATTTGACCGGCATCGCCCGGCCGGCGACCTTGGCCGTGGTTTGCGGGGTGAGCCGGATCTGCGAGCTGCTCAGGGTTTGCGTCTGACCGTCGGCAGCGATCCACGTGCCAGTGAGATACGGCGCGCCGTCCTTCTGGCGCATGCGGTAGAGCATCACGTGTTCGCCGCTGTCCAGATGCAGGGAAAACCAGTCCCAACCGGTTTGATTGGCGGTCAGCGGCTGGCTGCTCCATTCGCGATCAAGCCATGCCGGGCCGCTGACGGTGTAGGTCTGGCCGTCGATCTGCAACGTTCCGCTGGCCTGAAAAAACGGCTGACTGTAGTAGTACGACGCCTGACCTTCTTCGGATTTCTGGCTGAAGCCCTTGTCGCCCTGCAATACCAATGGACGACTGGAGGTGAGGTGCAATTGATAGGCGAAGTCCTTGTCGCGAGCGCTGAGTTGCATATCGCTCAAGGGATCCTGCGCCTGACTGGCGAACCGCCAGTCATCAATCCACGCCTCGAACGGCGCCAGCCGCACGCCCGCCTGCCCCACCCCGCCTCGGGCGTAACGTTCGGCGGCGTGATGCACCGTGCTGGAAGTCACCGCCGCATGCCCCAGCCAGATTGTCTGATCAGCCCACCCGGCCTGCTCCGCCACGGGTTTCAGCGCGCTGCGGAACAGCGTCCACTGCACGCCGAACTCGTTGCCCTGCTGATCCTCAAGATTGGCGGTGACGTACCACCACTCGATGCGAAAACCCGCGTGGGCAGCGTGATCTGCCGGGAAGCTGAACACCCGCCCCGGCACCACCGGCGTAAACGCCAACGCCTGATCGCCCATTCCGGCGAAGCCCTTCTGCTCCGGTGCCGATTGATCGCAACCGCCGAGCAGCAGCAAAACCGTGAGCAAAACGAGGTTAATCCTCATGGGCAAACGTCCTCAACAGGTCCGCCGGTTGCGTGCGGTACAGCGAATACAGCGGCCATGCCGACGCCAGTAACGTCGCCAGCAGTGCCAGCCCCATCAGTTGCAGCAGTTGCCACGGAAACAACCGCAAGGGCAACCGCCAGCCAAACGCCTGAACGTTGATCACCGCGTCCAGACACCACGCCAATGCGATTCCCAGCGGCAACGCCAACACTAATGTCAGCACCGCCAACAGCCAGGTCTGACCGAGATTGAGCAGCATCAATTGCCGCCGCGTGACGCCCAACGCCCACAGCGGTGCGAGTTGGCCGAGGCGACTCTGGCTTTGCGTCAGCAGGCTGATGAACAGCGCCACACCCGCCACCGCCAGGGTCAGGCTGTTCAACGCCGCCGTCGCCGCAAAGGTGCGTTCGAAGACCTGCACCGACCAGCCCTTGAGCCGCGCCTGCTCGACAATGCGGCTGTCATCCAGTTGAAAGCGCGCCTGCAAGGTGTTCAACAAGGTCGGGATGTTCGCCGGATCGATGCGCAGATTGAAACGGTTCGGCGTCAGTTGCGGCCAGCCGCGCAACAGGTGGTGGATGCTAACCAGCAAGTGCCCCTTGGGATTGCCGTAGTCGGCGTAGATGCCAACGATGCGCGGCGACCATGGGCCGTTGGGTGTCGCAATTGCCACGTGTTCACCCACGTGCAATTTCAGGCGCCGGGCGATTTGCTCGCTGAGCATCACCGCATCGTCCGTGGCCAGATGCGCCCACGGGTCGCCGGCAATCGCATCGAGCAGCGGCCAGTGCTGACGATAATGGGCGTGATCGATGATGCCGAACACCTCCGCAGGCCAGCCCTGCAACGTCACCGCGACCTGCCAGTTGGGCAGGATCGCCGCGATGTTCGGCTGCTGCTTCAGCCAGCTGTACATTTCCCGCGACTGTGCCGGATTGCTCGGGTTGATATACAGCTCGGCGCTCAGGCGTTGTTCGAGCCAGTCATCGAAGGTCTGGCGAAAACCGGCGGTCATGCTGCCGGCACCGATGTTGGCGGCGAGCGCCAGAAGCAATGCCATCAGCGCCAGGCTGAGTGCCGGCAATTGCTGACGGCAGTCGGCGAGAAACCATTGCCCCAGCACCGAACGACTGCGCCCGAGCAACTGATTCAACAGCGCGCTGAGCAACACCGGCAGCGCCAATGCGGCGCCGATCAGCAACCCGGCCATCAGGACAAAACCGCTGGCCAGACTGTCACCCCAGATCAACGCCACCAAGGCCAGCAAACCCAGCAGCGCTGCCAGCCAACCCTGCCGGCGCAACCAGCGCGCGTATTGCTGATGCCAGGCTTGCGGGTCCGCCACGGCCAACAACGGCAAACGGGCAGCGCGCAGCAGACTGTTGGACCCGGCGAGCAAGGCGCCGAGCAGGCTCAAACCGATGCCGCTGAACCACCACCAGGGACTGAGGCGTAACTGCCCCGCCACTTCCGCGCCATATAAACCGCGCAGGCTGGCGGCGACGTCCGGCAGCAAGACACTCGCCAGCCAATAGCCGCTGAGCACACCGAACAATCCGCCGATCAGCGCCAGCACACCCAGTTCAACGATCAGGCACACGATCAACATCCGCGCGCTGACCCCGCAAGCGCGCAACGTACGCAGCAGTCCGCGCCGTTGCTCAAGAGCCAGGCCAATCGCGGCGTGGACGATGAACAAGCCCACCACGAATGACAAAAAACCCAAGGCATCGAGATTCAGGTGAAAGCTCTCGGTCAGTCGCGCCAGATTGTTTTCCTCGCCGCTGCTTTTGAGCTGCAACTGACCTTTGAACGCGGCGGGCAACTCGGCGTGAAAATCCTTGGGCAGCAATAGCCGCGACAATTGTCCGGGTTGTTCCAGCAGGGTTTGCGCGACGCCGATGTCGACCAGCAATACGCCGGGGGCCATGTCCTTTTGCGCGAGCAACGGTGGCAGTTTTAAGCCGTTGAGTGTTTGCGGTGTGTCGCCTTCACGCAGGTTCAGCGCCTGCAGGGTTTCCGGTGAAACCCACGTACTGCCCGGTGGCGTGAAGAACTCGACGACACGCTCAATCGGCAACGCCTGTCCGGCCACCGCAGAATCGGCCGGTAATGACACCGGCTCGATGCCCATCAGTTGCAAGCGCTGCTCTTCATGGTCCTTGAGCAACAACCGGCCCTGCAGCAGCGGTGACACCGGCCAGCCTTGTCGGCGCAGGTCAACGAACCATTGCTGCGCGAACGTCGCACCGTTCGGCGTACTGAGACTGGCCTGGGGTTCGCCGCCGATCAACTGACTGGCCCGTGCGTAGCTGTCACGCGCCTGACTGTTCAACGCTTCGACGCCGGTGAGCAGACTGGTGGCCAGCCACAAGCCGGTCAGCACGCTGAAGAACTGCACCGGATGACGCCGCCAATGGCTGAGCAGCGCATGCAGGGTCTGCCGGAAAACGCTCACGTCAGCCGCCCGCTGGACAACACCACTCGCTGCGCCAGGCGCGCCGCGACGCGCGGGCTGTGAGTGACCATCAACAAGGTGGTCGGGGTGTCATCAAGCAATTCCAACAACAGGCGCAGCACTTCATCACTGGTCGCTTCGTCGAGGCTGCCGGTGGGTTCGTCGGCCAGCAGCAATTTCGGCTGCGAGGCCAATGCCCGGCCCAAGGCGACCCGCTGCTGCTGGCCACCGGAAAGTTGCTCGGGATAACGCTTGAGCAAATCACCCAGGCCCAGACGCTGCACCAGATGTGCCTGCCAACGCGGCTCATGGCGCCCGGCCAGGCGTGCCTGAAACGCCAGGTTGTCCTCGACGCGCAAACTGCCGATCAGGTTGAACTGCTGGAAAACCAGACCGATTTCCGTCCGCCGCCAGTTCGCCAGTTGCGCTTCGTTCATGTTTTCCAGCCGATGCTCGCCGCTGCGAATGCTGCCGCTGTCGACTTTGTCGAGGCCGGCCACCAGGTGCAGCAAAGTGCTTTTGCCGCTGCCGGATTCGCCCATCAGCGCCAGACTGCTGCCGGACTCCAGCGTCAGGTCGACGCCTTGCAGCACCGGCAATGAACCTTGCGGGGTGAGATAGCTTTTGAAGACGTTTTCAACACGAAGCATGCCGCCACCTGATCGGTCAGTGTGGGGCAAGGATAGCGGATGGCGATGACAGACTTGAATCTCGCGTTGAAGTAAACGGCCTCATCGCTGGCAAGCCAGCTCCCACAGGAATTGAGGTTGTTCACGATATTGAATTCACTCTAGAACACTGTGGGAGCTGGCTTGCCAGCGATCAGGCCAGTAAACCAGCCCAACACTTATTGACCGGCCGCCACACGCGTCTGCGCCTGCGCTGGCGTGACAATACTGCCCAGATCAATGTACTTCCACTCAGGCTTGGCCCCCAACCGCGCATTGAAGCGGTAGTTGAAGGTGAATTCATCCGCCGTCGCGACACTCAGTGGCTTGCCATAAACAGCCTCGATCCCCGCCAGGTCATAGCCCATCACCTGCAGCAGTGTCGGGAAGATGTTGTAGTGGCTGGAGTGATCCTTGTTCGCCGCAAGGTACGCAGACCAGTCCAGCGTCTTCAACCCGCTGCCCTGAATCACCACCAGCGGCACCAGCCCTTCCTCCTCCACCGGATCGCCACCGCAATGGGTGTTCAAGCCCGGATTACCGCGTTCGTGTAGATCCTGGCCATGATCAGACGTGTAGATCAGCAGCGCATTGTTCAGATTGCCTTGGGCGAACACTCGCGCGAAAAACTCGCCGACGTTCCACAACAGCGTGTTCTTGTAGGCATTGCGGTACAGCACCCAGTCATCCGGCTGACCATTGAAGCCGTTGCGTTCGCCGGTATCGGCCACCTCGGTGAACTGCCCGCGCGGCAGGGTCGGGCGGTAGGCCATGAACGCATCCGGGTATTTGTCATGCACCGGAAAGTGCGCGCCGACCTTGTTGATCACCACCAGCTCCGGCTTGTCGTCGTTGAGCAGTTCGATCAGCTTCGCCGCTGCTGCCATGTCGCGATCGCGCACGCTGGTCTGGTCGAATTGCACGAACTGGTCGATGTCCTTCTTCTCGGTGTCAGTCATCAGGTTCTGTAGATTGCCAGCGGTGCGCTGGGCATCGATGTATACCGTGCGCAGCCCGGCCTTTTTCGCGTACTGCCAGATCGACGGCAACGTCGTGTTGATGCGCATATAGTCGGCGCGGGTGCCGCCGTAGCGCAGGGTCACGTTGGTGTCGGCGCTGCAATTGGCGATGGACGCGGCGTAGCCGTAATTGAAGATGTCGACACCGGCATGCGCCTGCTTGAGGTTGCTGTGCACACCGAACGGCGCGTTGATATCCAGATAGTTGCCGGAAATGCTTTCGTCGATGATCAGCACGATGTCATGGCCGACCGCTTGCGAAGTGCGCGCCAGTGTCACCGGTTCACGCGGGCCGACGGTGTTGTGCAGCGCTTCGTAGGCAAACAGGTTGAGGTAGGCCAGCGGCGTGTACATGATCGGCAAACCCCGGGCGCCCTCACCCGCACGCAAAAACAACACCGCACTGAGCAGCAACACGCCGCACAGCGGCGCCGCCACACGCAACGCGTTGGGAATCGCCAGGCCGTGGCGGGGTTTCAGACCGATGCCGAACAACAACAGTAAACCGCTAAGCACGCCATGCAGGATGGCGTCCCGGTACTGGTACGCCGCTTCCTGGATGAAACCGCCGGAATACACCAGCGAGACGAAGCTGCTGTAGCTCAGGTAATCCGCCGTGACCCGGGTGTAGACATCGAAAAACACCGCAGAGGCGAACATCACCAATGCGAATGCATGCCGGATGAGAGTCTGCCGTATATACGCTGTTAGATATAACGCTAAAGTAAGCGCCAAAAACATCGCGCCAAAAAGAAGTACAGCAAAACCGAGGCCGATAGCATTTAACCGCTCTATGTAATATTGGGCATAAAGCAGTAAATAAATAATTAAAAACAATTCTTTCGCATATCTGAACATGGCGATACCGGTCGTGCAAAACGGCTGGAAGTCAAAGGTTTGTCAGTCAGAACCTGACACTAGCACCCGGCTATCAAAGCGCAAGAATTGACTGCTTTTTGGATAAAGCGTCAAAAAAACGGTGACTCAAATCTGACACACCTGCGCCGCCAGAAGCCTTTAAATTAAAGGCTTACGACCGCTTATCGCTTATTTTGAATCTGAACAAATCTGCAAAGAAGCAACAATCTCAATGGTAGCAATGACTTGATGGCCAATCGCCAAAAAATGCTCAAGTGTTATACAGATGCAACATGTCATTTTGCTGACACGCTTTGCGAACCCTGCGCTATACCCCATTTACAGTTTTCTTCCGAACTTCTTCTTTTCGCTCTATCGAGGGTGCGCAGATGGACGTGAGCGTATTTGGCACGGGCTATGTTGGATTAATACAAGCCGCCGCACTTGCAGATGTAGGTCATCGCGTTTTATGCGTAGATATTGACCCAAACAAGATTAAACAACTGCAACAAGCGGTGCCGCCAATTAGCGAGCCAGGTTTGTCCAGTACTCTTGAAGAGAACATCAAGGCCGGCCGTCTGCTGTTCAGCACCCAAGCCAGTGATGCGGTCGAGCATGCCGAGCTGATCTTCATCGCCGTCGGCACCCCCGCCGATGAGGACGGCTCTGCCGATCTCAGCCACGTGCTCAACGTCGCCCGGCAAATCGCCTCGCACATGGAGGCCGACCGCACGCTGATCATCAAATCCACGGTGCCGGTGGGCACGGCGGATCAGGTGCTGGCGACCGCCAACAGCGAATTGCAGCGCCGCGACAAGACCGGGCTGACCGTACGGGTGGTCTCCAACCCGGAATTCCTCAAGGAAGGCAGCGCCCTCGCCGACTGCATGCGCCCGGACCGGATCATCGTCGGCACTCGCGACGACGCCGCCCGCGAACAAATGAGCGAGCTGTACGCGCCATTCTGCCGCAACCACGAAAAACTGATGTTCATGGACAACCGCAGCGCCGAACTGACCAAGTACGCCGCCAACGCGATGCTCGCCACGCGCATCAGCTTCATGAACGAACTGGCCAATCTCACTGAACTGCTCGGCGCCGACATCGAAGCGGTGCGCAAAGGCATCGGTTCTGATCCGCGCATCGGTTACCACTTCATCTATCCGGGCTGCGGCTTCGGTGGCTCGTGCTTTCCCAAGGATCTGCGCGCCCTGCTGCACACCGCCGAACACAACGGCATGCCGTTGAAATTGTTGCGCAGCGTCACCGACGTCAACGACCTGCAGCGGCACATCCTCTTCAGCAAACTCAAAGCACAGTTCCCGCAAGGTCTGGCTGGCAAATCCATCGCGATCTGGGGCCTGGCCTTCAAGCCCAATACCGATGACATGCGTGAAGCACCGAGCCGTTATCTGATGGATGCACTGTGGGCCGAAGGCGCCAGCGTGCAGGCCTACGACCCGGAAGCGATGTCCGAATGCCGTCGCCTCTATGGTTACCGCAACGATCTGCACCTGTGCGCCACTCGCGACGACACCCTGGAAGACGCCGATGCGCTGGTGATCTGCACCGAGTGGAAAAACTTCCGCGTGGTCGATTTCGAACTGCTCGCCGATAAGCTGCGCTCCAAGGTGATCATCGACGGTCGCAATCTGTACAACCCGGAACAAGTGGCGGCCGCCGGCCTGCACTACAGCGGCATCGGTCTGCGTCACATCGCTCCCGAAGGACTGCGGCCGTGAAGGTCCTGGTCACCGGTGCGGCCGGTTTCATTGGTGCCCATTGCGTGTTGCGGTTAATGCGTGACGGGCATTCGGTGGTCGGTCTGGACAATTTCAACGCCTACTACGACCCGCAACTCAAGCGCGACCGCGTGCAGTGGGTGCGCGAGCAGGCCGGCGATTTCCAGGTCGCCACGGTTGACCTGGCCGATGCAGCGGCCATCGACGCGCTGTTTGTCCGCGAACGCCCGCAAGTGGTGATCCACCTCGCCGCGCAAGCCGGGGTGCGTTACTCGCTGGACAATCCCAAGGCGTATCTGGACAGCAACCTCAACGGTTTCCTCAACATTCTCGAGAGCTGCCGGCATCACCCGGTCGAGCATCTGATCTACGCGTCATCGAGTTCGGTGTACGGCGCTAATCAGCACACGCCCTACTCCGTGAAAGACGGCGTCAATCACCCGCTGTCGCTGTACGCCGCAACCAAGAAAGCCAACGAGCTGATGGCGCACAGTTACAGCCACCTGTTCGGCATTCCCTGCACCGGCCTGCGTTTTTTCACTGTGTACGGGCCATGGGGGCGGCCGGACATGTCGCCGATCCAGTTTGCCCGGGCGATCAGCGAAGGCGAGCCGCTGAAGCTGTTCAATTATGGCGAGCACCAGCGCGATTTCACCTACATCGACGACATCATCGAAAGCATCGCCCGCCTCACCGAACGCCCACCGCACGCCGACCCGCACTGGGATCGCGAGCAGCCCGACCCGGCCAGCAGCATGGCGCCGTGGCGCCTGTTCAACATCGGCGGGCAGCACCCGGTGGCGCTGAAAACCTATCTGGCGCTGATGGAAAAACACCTTGGCCAGAAAGCCATTGTCGAGCTGCTGCCGCTGCAACCGGGCGACGTGCTCAACACCTGCGCCGAGGCCAGCGATCTGGCCCAGGCCACCGGATTTCAGCCCCGGATTGAGTTGGATGAGGGACTGGGACGTTTCATCGCCTGGTTCCGCGACTACTACCCCACTGCCTATCGCCCACGCGCCGCTCGCGGCTGAATTAATGCGGAGGACTCCATGACTGGACATGAGAAAGGTGTGCCGATCCAGGAAATGCGCCGTGACAAGCGCGTTGACCCCGAGCACCGAATGCGTCTCGACGCGGCGATCCATCGCCAGGGTCGCGGTTGGTTCACCGGCCGCGATGGCGGTCGTCCTTGGCAACTGTCACGCACCAACCGCGTGGTCGCCTGCCTTGGCGCGTTGCTGATCCTCGTGCTGATCTCGCCGCTGTTGCTGGGGCTGGCACTGGCCATCAAGTTCAGCAGCCCCGGGCCGGTGATGTTCGTGCAGAAACGCACCGGCTATCGCGGCCGCAAGTTCGGCATGTACAAATTTCGCACCATGGTGGCCAACGCCGAAGAATTGAAAGAGTCGCTGCGTCACCTGAACAAACACGGTGCCGACGCCATCGACTTCAAGATTGACCGGGACCCGCGCATCACCCGCATTGGCGGTTTCCTGCGGCGCACCAGCCTCGATGAATTGCCCAACCTGATCAACGTAGTGACCGGCGACATGCGCCTGGTCGGCCCGCGTCCGACCTCGTTCAACGCCTACCGCTACAAGGACAACCACCTTGCCCGTCTGGCGATCTACCCCGGCATGACCGGCCTGTGGCAGATCTCCGGACGCAGCAATATCGACTTCGACCAGCGCGTTGAGTTGGACCTCAGCTACATCGCCGAGCAGAGCCTTCTGCTTGATCTGAAGATTCTGTTGAAAACCCCCTTCAAAGTATTCAGCGGCCACGGAGCAAGCTAATGGACGGTTCAACCAACAAAAGCCTGAGCATCGCCAACCCCAGCGAATCGAACCTGACCTCGACCGTGCTGGATCTCGATCTGCGGATCCTGTTCCTGACCGCCGCCAACCCCGGCGCCGGCACCACCACCAGTGCGCTGGCGCTGGCCAGCCAACTGGCGCAAATGAGCAGCGGCCAGGTGCTGCTGGTCGACGCCAGCCAGTCGGCGAGCAACCTCACGCAGCAACTGAACCTGAGCAAGGAACGCGGCCTGCGCGACTTGCTGTTCAACCCGGACAACCCGCCGCTGTTGCAGGACTGTGTGGTGCAGGTGTCGAGCCTGCCGTTCCACGTGCTGCCCAATGGCCGGCCAATCCGCACCATGGAACACCTGACCGCCGAGCGCCTGAGCCCGTTGCTCGATCAATTGGGCAGTCAGTACCGCTTCGTGGTGATCGACGGCGACGCGGTGTATTCCGCCGCCGACACCCTGGTCATCAGCACTCAGGTCGATGGCGTGGTGTTTGTCGTGCGCGCCGAAGACACCCGCTGGGAAGTCGCCCAGGCCGCCGTGCAACGCCTGACCCAGGCCGGGGCAAAAGTGGTTGGCAGCGTGTTCAACCGACGCAAGTACTACATGCCCAAATGGCTTTACCAAAACCTCTAAGCGAACGCGAAGGATGACGCCATGAACGCCAAGATTCTTGTGCTGCTGATGCTGCCGCTTGCAGGCTGCTCGAGCACCTCCGAAACCCAGAACATGCCGGTGAATATCCTCACCGCCACCCCGGCCAACGCCCAGGCGACTGATATGCCGAAGATCGAGCAGACTCTGCGCCCGCAGGATGTGCTCGACGTGATCTTCCATATCAGCACCAGCGGCTCGGACGCCTACCGCGTGCAATCGGGTGACCAGATCGGTCTGAACTTCACCGCCGCCAGCCAGCTCAACGGCAATCAGCTGGTGCTGCCCGACGGCACCATCGAACTGCCGGGCGCCAACACCTCGGTGAAAATCGCCGGGCTGACCAGTGATCAGGCGCGCGAAGAAATCCAGCGTGCCTATCAACGCAAGCAGCTGTTCCAGCCAAACCGCAATCAGTTGACCGTGCAGATCATCAGCCCGCTGACCAACGAGCAGAATCTGAAAAGCGCGCTGAACCACCCGGCCACCGGCATGAGCCGTGAGATCACTGTCGGCACCGACGGCTACGCGAGTTTCCCGGAAATCGGCGCCGTGCCGCTGCAAGGCATGACCGTCAATCAACTGGAAACCTTCCTCAACAAGAAGTACGCGCAACTGCCCGGCCGCATGACCGTGGACGTACTGCTGAAATCCACCGCCGGCAACGAGATCTACGTGCTCGGCGAAGTCGGCCAGCCGGGTTCCTACCCGATCCGCCGGCCGGTATCGGTGCTTGAAGCACTGACCCTGGCCCGTGGTACCAACGTCAAGGCTCGCCTGGATTCGGTGGTGATCATGCGCCGCAACGGCAATCAGGTGCAGGCAGTGCGCTACGACGTCGAGAAGGCCTTGTCCGGCGATGCTTCGCAGATCGCGTATCTGCAACCGGACGACATGCTCTACGTGCCGAAAACCAAACTGGCCAGCGCCGGCGAACTCGCCCGCCAATTGGCTGACGTGGTGCTGTTCCAGGGCGTCGGGTTCAGCTTCGGCTACCGCGTCGACAACAAAGACAGCAACAACAACTGACTCTCAGGTGACCGACATGAATCCAAAGGAAAACTACCTGCATGAGTTCTTCAGGATCTTCTTCGCCAACAAGCAACTGGTGAAACGGGTCTTCCTGATCTTTGCAGTCATCGCCCTGCTCCTGCCGCTGGTGCTCAAACAGAGCTTCGATATCACCGCGCAGGTGATCGTGCAGTCGAAAAAACTCTCCCAGGGTGACGCCACCACGTCGCTCACGGTGGACAACGCCACGTTCATTCCGCCGTCGCTGGCGGATATGGAAACGGAAAGCAACATCCTCCGTTCGCCGGCACTGATCCGCCAGACCATCAGCGAACTGCGCGATAAAGGTGAATACACACCTTCGCCGGGCATCTTCAGCAAACTGGTGGCCGAGCCGTTCAAGCGCTACATCAGCTCGCCGCTGCGTCAGTACGTGATCAACCCGGTGCGCAACGTGCTCGGACTGGAAACCGATCCGGTGCGTGACACCGCGCTCGACGCCTTCACCCAGCAAGCCATCGACAGCCTGAAAATCGAGACGTTGCCCGGTTCCAACGTGATCTCGATCGTCTACAGCTTCCCCGATCCGCACCAAGGCACGACGTTTGTCGCAGCCTTGCTGCAGAACTATCTTGTCAGCCGTCAGGCCTTGCAGTCGATCGACCTCCCGCAGTCCTTCTACGAGTCGAAGAAGCACCTCTATCAAGTGCGCCTCGATGGCCTGGAAGGTAACCGTCAGGCATTGCTGGAAAGCGTCGGCTCGTCGGATCCGAAAGAAGAAATCACCTTCCGCCTCAACGCGATCAACACCGAAGAGCAAGCCCTGAACCTGTATCAGGATCGCCTGTTGCAGAGCCAGCGCTGGCTCGAATACCTGAAAACCGCGATGGCGGCGGCCACCAACAGCAAGCTCAACGACTACACCTTCCCATTCACCTTCACCACCACCGTCGACAACGTGGCGTTCGAGGATCGGGAAATCAAACAGATGGGCGAGCAACTGACCACTCAGGTCAGCCGCTACATGAATGACCTGGCGGTGTTCCAGCCCGGCAGCGAACCGATGCTGCTGACCCGCGAGCAGATCGCCCGCACCCGTCAGCAGTTCCTCAAAGTGGTGAGCAACCGCATCCAGGAACGCACCGCCGATCTGGCCGTGGTCAAGCAGGTGATCGAGCAGAAAACCGCGCGCATTGCCGAGTTCAAGAACCGCATCCACGAGTTGCAGCAGACCCAAAGCAAGCTGCGGCAGATGGACACCGAAATCGATGCGCTGCATGCCGCGTTCTCGACCTACGCCCAGCGTTTCGCCGAAAGCAGCACCACCGGCGCGCTCAACGACGATCTGTCCAATGCCCGGGTGCTCAGCCCGCCGTTCGAACCGACCGAAGCGGCGTTCCCGAAACCGGGCCTGATCATTCCGTTCGGTTTGTTCACCGGGTTGCTGCTGGCGATTGCTCTGGTCTACGTACGTGAGTTCTTCGATCATCGCTTCAAACACCCGGCGCAAATCAGCCACGAACTGGGTCTGCCGGTGCTGTTGGTGATCAACGACCAGAACGCGCTGCCGAGCAATCCGCACAAGAACTGGACAGTGCCAAGCTTCCTGCACTGGGTGCGCAATTGAGCACCGCATCCTCCCCGACTGCCGCGCTGCCGATCATTCATTTGCTCAGCAGCGGCGGCTTCTATGGGGCCGAGCGCATGTTGCTGGATCATTGTCTGGCGACGCCGGGGCAGCATCAGGTGCTGTTTCTCGACGCGCCGCCAGAACTGATCCAACGCTTTCGCGCGGCCGGGGTCGACTGTCGCGGTTGTGCCGGGCTTGGGGAGTTGCTGCGCCACTTGCGTCAGCGTCGCGGGGACAAACCGCTGATCAATACGCACAACTTCAAAGGGCTGTTGTTCGGTTGGGTCAGCGCAACCCTGTTGCGCCTGCCGCTGGTGATCACCCAGCACGGTTTCACGCCGCGCAGTCGCAAGCAGAAGTTCTACACCTGGCTGAGCCTGCAACTGTGCCGCACGGCGTCGGTGGACCGGGTGGTATGCGTGGCGGAAAGCATCGCCACGCTGCACCGTCAGGCCAGCGTACGGGCAGATAAATTGCAAGTGATCCCTAACGGTTTGCCGGCCGCTGCGTCGCTGGTGCCGGACGCGGATCGGCAACGCTGGCTGGCTGGTTATGTCGGCCGGTTGAGCAGCGAGAAAGGCCCGGATCTGTTTCTCGATGCCTTGATCCCCCTGTGTCATCAGCATCCGCAACTGGATGCGGTGATGCTCGGCGATGGCCCGGAACGCGAGGCGTTGCAGGCGCGGATCGACAACGCCGGTTTGTCGCAACGCATCCGTTTGCCCGGTTACCAGATCGCCATGCAACCGTGGTGGCAGCAACTCGATGCGCTGGTGATCAGCTCGCGCACCGAAGGGACACCAATGATTTTGCTCGAAGCAATGCAGGCCGGGGTGCCGGTGGTGGCGTTCGGCGTTGGCGGCATTCCCGATGTGCTCGAACACCGGCACAACGGCTTACTCGCCACACCGGCCGACTGCGCCGCCCTCGCACGTCAGCTCGACACGTTGCTGAGCGAGCCGAAACTGGCCCGACAACTGCGCGACAACGCAAAACGCACGCAACAGGATCGCTACGACCTCAAGGCTTTGGCCGAACGCTGGTCGCAGCTGTACATCCGCACTGCACGGGAGGCACGCGTATGATTTTCCCGCTCTCGATCGTCAGTCTGCTCGGTCTGGTCTGCATCGGTTTGCTGGCCAGCCCTTATCCGTTTCTGGCGCCGGGGGCGGTGCTGGGCCTGGTGGGTTTTGCGGTGTTGTACCGCAAACCGACCTGGGGCCTGCTCGGCATTGCCGCACTGGTGCCGTTCGAAGGTTTTTTCAAGGACACGTCGTTCTCCGGCAGCAAGCTGATCGGTGCTTCGCTGGCGGTGATCCTGATGCTGCAACTGGCGTTGCACCAGATTCCCTCGGAGCGCCTGCGCAGTAATATCTGGCGCTACCTCGTGTGGTTCATGGTTCTGTACTTTCTGAGCCTGCTCAATACCGATGACCTGGGCATGTCGCTCGGCCATCTGCGCGAACTGAGCGTCGGTTTGATCCTGTTTGTCATCACCTTGCTGATCGGCCGTGAGCTGAACCTTGACCTGTTCGCCCGCCTCGTCACCCTCGCCGTCAGCACCACCTGTGCGATGGCGATGTTCTCGGCCAAATTCCAGGATCAGGGGCGCGCCGCCGGTCTGCTCGAAGACCCCAACGCGTTCGCCATGCTGATAGCCTTTGCCATTCCGATGGGGCTGCTACTGGTGATCCGCAGCCCGAACCTGCTGCACCGGTTGTTCTGGGGCGGTTGCTGTCTGCTGCTGTTGGGCGGCATGACCAAAACCGAATCGCGCTCCGGTCTGGTGGTATTGGCGCTGAGCCTGCTGATCGGCTGCTGGCATTACCGCACGCAACTGACACGGATTCGCCCTCGGCATCTGGGCTTCGCCATGCTCGGCGCGGCGATCGTGATTCCGCTGGCGATCTACGCAATGCCGGCCGGTTATATGGCGCGCATCCAGTCCCTGAGTATCCTCAGCGCCGGTTCCAAGGCTCAGGACGAATCCCTCGGCCGCCGCGCTTCGTACATCGTGGTTGGCAGCCAGATGATCCGCGAGAACCCGCTGCTCGGCTCCGGTCCCGGCACCTTCCCGCTGCACTACGCAACCACCGGTTACGCCAAGGCGTTTTCGGCCAACCGCAAGATCGGCGACCTCTATCGCCGGGCGCACAACACGTATCTGGAAATATTCAGTGAACTTGGCGTGCCTGCCGGGCTGTTGTTCGTCGGTATGCTCGGCCTCGGCCTGTATAACCTGATCCGCGCACGGGCGGCGTGGATGCTGCGTCGCGAATGGCATCAGGCCGACATGATGACCCACCTCGGTGTGAGCTTTCTGTCGCTGACGCTGTTCCTGATGTTCCTCAGTGCACCGAACCAGAAATACGTGTGGATCATGCTTGCCATGACCAGCGTCCTGCGCCTGAAAGCCGAGCAGGCGCCACTGACCACGGAGGCCAGGGCATGAGTCGCATCAGTATCGTCATTCCGATGTTCAACGAGGCCCGGCACATTGGCCGCACCTTGCTCGCCGCGCAAAAAGCGGCACACGCGGCCAATGTCGAGTGCGAACTGATTGTGGTCGACAACGGCTCGAGCGATCAGGGTCCGCAGATCGCCCGCCAGTTCGGCGCGCAGGTGTTGGTGCTGCCGGGGTTATTGATCGGCGCGTTGCGCAATCGCGGCACGGCCGTCGCCACGGGTGAATGGCTGGCGTTTATCGATGCCGACATTGAACTGCCGGAGAGCTGGCTCAAGCCGTTATTCGACATTGAAGGCAGCGGCCAGGCCGATGTCTTCGGCCTTGATCTGCACACTCCTACCGAAGCGCCGTGGTACGCCACCGCCTGGCAACGCCGCACCTTGCGCGTGTCGTCGCAGACCTCACACGTCGTTGACTGGCTGCCCAGTGCCAACCTGCTGATGCGCCGACGCTGGTTCGACAAGGTCGGCGGTTTCAACGAAAGCCTGCGCACCGGCGAGGACAAGGAATTCACCCTGCGCCTGCACGAACAGGGTGCGCGGTTGCTGTCGATCAATGACAACGTCGCCCTGCACTGGGGTTACGAAATGAACTGGCGCGAGTGGATGGGTAAGGAACTGTGGCGTCAGGGCAGCCATCTGCAATTGCTGCGCACCCACGGTTTCAGCCTTCGCCTGCTGCGTTTTCCGATGCTGTCGCTGCTGGTGTGGTTGCTGGATTTTCTGGCGATTTCAGCGCTGCTCGACGGCTTTCCGCATCACGCGATCATCATGGTCAGCCTGACATTGCTGCCAGGGCTGGTGCTCAGCCTGCGCCAAAGCTTCAAACATCGGAACATCGGTCTGACCCTGCAACTGTGGGGCCTGCACTGGGTGCGTCTGCACCTGGCCGGGGCCGCGTTCATTTTGAGTCTGTGTCATTGGAACGCCAGGAGGCCTGCCCGTGGCTGAATTCATTTTCTGGATGTGCCTGTTGCTGCCGGTCTACGCCTACGTGGGCTACCCGCTGCTATTAACGATCGTGGCGCCACTGTTTCCAGCCTGGCGGCACACGCCAGCACCGCCGTTGAACGTCAGCATCGTGATTGCCGCGCACAACGAGGCGCGGCACATCGAGCACAAATTGCGCACGCTGCTGGCCCAGGATTATCAGCCGGCCTCTCTGCAGATCATTCTGGCCAGTGACGGTTCGACCGATGACACCGTGGCCTGTGCGCACAAAATCGTTGACCCGCGCATCACCGTGCTCGACCTGCCACGTCAAGGCAAAGCGGCGACGCTGAATGCCGGCGTGGCGCTGAGTACCGGTGACATTCTGGTGTTCACCGATGCCGACAACCAATGGTCGCGCGAAACCCTCGGCTACTTGCTTGCGCCGCTGAATGATCCGCAAGTCGGCGGCTGTGCCGGGCACATGGTGATTCCGGTCACCGGCGGCGGGTTGAGCGTTGGCGACAGCCTCTATCGGCATTACGAAGGCTGGCTGCGCCGCGTGGAAAACCGCACCGGCTGCATGGTTTCCGCCGACGGCGCCCTGCTCGCCCTGCGTCGCGAGTTGTTCCAGAACGTGCCGGCCGAGGTCAATGACGATTTCTTTATCAGCACCTGCGCGCCGGTGGCGCACAAACGCATCGTTTACGTGCCGCAAGCGCAAGTGATCGACCACGGGGTCGATGAGGCGGACAAGCAGTTCCGCCGCCGTCAGCGCGTCACCGTCGGCGGTCTGCAAAGCCTCGCCCAGCGCCGCGAACTGCTCAATCCGCTGAAATATGGCCTGTATTCGATCGCGTTGATCAGCCACAAACTGATCCGCCGTCTCGCGCCGATCCTGTTGCTGCCGTTGTTGCTGAGCAATTTCTGGCTGTGGGACGACCATGGTTTCTATCGCCTGGCCTTGATAGCGCAGTTGTTCGGCTACGCCATCGCGATCGCCGGCCTGCTCGATTCGCAACACCGCTTGCCCAAGCCCTTTCGCCTCGCCGCGTTTCTGCTGGTCACCCTCGCCGGAATGAGTCTCGGCCTGTGGCAGTTCCTGCGCGGTCAGCGGTATGCCCAGTGGAATCCTGAACAGAACCGTTAAGAGGACTGAAGCCATGGCGATCAAACAATTATTCAAACGCACCAGTGGCTGGCTCTATCTCAACTCGTCCATGGGCCGCAACCAGCTGCACGGCGCCGGGGTGATTCTGATGCTGCACCGGGTGCTGTCGAACGACCGCGCCGCCGATCTGCCGCACCGCAACGAACTGTGCGTCGGGCCGAAAGCTTTCGAGCATTTGCTGGTATGGCTGCGCAAACATTTCGATTGCGTACCGCTGATGGAAATCCTCCAGCCCAACTCGCTGCGCACAGAGCGCCCACGGGTGGCGCTGACCTTCGATGACGGTTGGCGCGACAACGCGGTCAACGCCTTCCCGTTGCTGCAGAAACATCAGGTGCCGGCGAGCATTTTCCTCTCAACCGATTTCATCGGCAGCCGTCAGCGCTTCTGGTGGGAAAGCCTCGGCGAAACCCTGTGGGGCAGCCACGGCGACAAGGCGCGGATGCATTTGATCGAATGTCTGCACGCCATGCGTCACCCGTTGCCGGTGCTGCTGGATGACATCGATGTCGAGCGCCGCAGCCTGGCGCTGCTGCATTACCTGCAAGGGCTGAAGTCGATTGACCCGCAGGAGCTGGAGCGCCTGACCGATGAGTGTCCGCAAGACTCGCTACCGCAAGCGCTGGACTGGCATCAGGTGCGCGCACTCGAGGCTTCCGGGCTGGTGCGTTTCGGCCCCCACGGCGCCAGTCACGCGATCCTCACTGGCTTGGACGATGTGCGCCTGAGCGAAGAAATCAGCCGCAGTCGCGATGCCCTGCACAACGGCTGCAACCGCCCCCTGCCGGTGTATTGCTACCCCAATGGCGACAACGATGAGCGCGTGCGCGAACAGATTGCCAATCATGATTACCCTTTCGCGCTCGGCACCGGCACCGGTATTTATCGCGGCGAAGGTGATCCGCTGAACCTGCCACGTTTCGGCGTCAGTCAGCGCAGCGCGCGCAATCCAGAACTGCTGTCGTGGCGGATCTATCGCGGGGCACGGCCATGAGCCGAAGCAACTACATCAAGCATCTAGCGCTGAGCATGGGCACCAAGCTGGCGATGATCGCCCTGCGTTTGCTGCGCAATGTGCTGCTGGCGCGGATTCTCGGACCCAGTGAGCGCGGGCTGTTTGCGTTGCTCAGCACCCTGCCGGACTTGATCAGCGCGGCGACCAGCGGCGGCTTGAATTCGGCGGTGGGTTATCAGGCTGCCAAGCAACGGCCGATGGGCTTGCTGCTCAGTCAGGTGTTGGTGTTCGGCTGTTTACTCGCAGCGTTGTTGACCTTGCTGGTGGTGGCGCTGGTGCGTGAGTTTGGCAGTGAACTGGATGTGACGATGCAGCTCGGTTTGCTTGCCTGGTTGTTGCTGCTGGCGGTGCCGCTGACCGTACTGAAAAGTGGCTTGCTAACGCTGCACAACGCCTCCGGTGGCGTGGTCGCGTTCAACGCCTTGCGTCTGGTCGAGTCGTTGGCTCCGCTGTTGCTGTTTCTCGCATTGTTCTGGATGTGGCAAAGCGCCGCCCTCGAAGCGGCGCTGATCAGTTGGCTGGCCGGTATCAGTCTGGTGGTGCTGGTCGGTTGGGTCTGGCTCAAACGTGCGCAACCGTTACAGTTGCAATGGGACCGCGCCAGCCAGAAAGAACTGCTGCGCTACAGTGCGCGCAGTCATCCGGATTTGCTGTTCCAGCAAGTGATTCTGCGCTCGGATTACCTGTTTATCGGCGCCCTGCTCGGCAGTACCGCGCTCGGTCATTACGCGATGGCCAGTGCTGCCGCCGAACTGCTGCTGATCGTCCCGGAAGCGGTCACCACACCGCTGATGAAACGTCTGCTGCAGCAAGACGAAGGCATGGACAAGGTCACACCGCTGGCCCTGCGCCTGACCGCCACGGTGATGCTCGGCGCGTGCCTGACCATGGCGGTGATTGGCGAATGGCTGATCGTCACCTTGTTTGGTGCGGTGTACCAACCGGCGTATCCGGCGCTGCTGGCATTGCTGCCGGGGCTGTTGGGCCTGTGCTACGCGAGTATCTTGCGCCTGGATCTGCTCGGCAAGAATCGTCCCGGCACGGTGTCGTTACTGATGGGCCTGGGTGCGCTGCTCAATCTGGCATTGAACCTGGTGATGATTCCCGCCTACGGCATCGTCGGCGCAGCGGCGGCGTCGTCGATTGCCTATCTGGCAGTGACTGTGGCGATGCTGGTGCTTTACTGCCGTTTGAGCGGCGTGCCGTTCTGGCAAACGCTGATCATCTTGCCCCGCGACTTCACGCCGATGTGGCTGATGTTGCAACGCCGGAAAACCGCATGAAAGGCCTGGCCATGCTGCTCGGTCTCGGCCTGTCGCTGGACGCCTTTGCCGCGTCCATGCGTTGGGGCGAGATCCGCGACGGCAGTCTGTATCTGCAAGCCGATCGCTCGGATACGGTGACTGTGCGCTGGACGCCGGCGTGGCAGGCCGATGCCAACGAAGAACATCTGTACCTGCTCGACGGTAAAGGCAAACTGGCGGGCGATCGGTTCATCACGGCCAGCGAAATTCGCGGCAGTCAGAGCTGGCCATTGCTGCCCGGCGCGAGCAGTTATCGGCTGGAAATTCCCGGCTACAGCTTTCGCAATTATCGCGTCGAACATGACGAGCGCACGGTCGCTTTATTCGCCCCAGCGAAAGTGCATTTCAGCGTCGACACCCGCAATGGCGACGAGTTGTATTTCAAAGTCGCGCCGGGTGAACACGCGGTGCTGGCCGGCAAGTTTCATGGCGGCGTCAGCGGCTTGCAGGCGCAGCGGGTCAGTGATGAGCAGCAACTGACGCTGGCGCTGAAACCCTATCGTGCCTATTGGCAGTTCGATCAGGTTGCCCTGCCGGTCAGCGAGCGCGAGCAAGTCTGGCGCTTGCTTCTGCAAGGCAGCGGCAAGGCAGCTTTCTGGCTCGATGGCACGGCCAATCTTTTCGCCCAGACACCACAGCAATTGAAACCGCTGCGTGAAGACGCTGGCCAGACGCGTCTGGTGTTGCACGACAAAGTCCTCGGACGCACGCCGGATCTTGGTATCGCCCTGCCCTACGTGATGCCGCCGCCCGCCAGTCATGCCGCGCTGGATGCGCTGAAACCGACGGCGGCGAGTTACTACAGTTTTGTCGACGTGACGGCGAAGAATCCGCAGTTCGAAGATGCTTTCCGTCAGGTGTATCAGGAGCGTTTCGGCATCAGGCAGGACATCACCCTGCTGGCCGGCAGTCAGCGCCAGGCCGATCTGCGCGCCGATGTGCAAAGCAACGGTGGGCTTGATGCGTGGCTGGCCGGCACCCGCGCGCTCGGTGGCAAAGGCACGCACTACATCGGTTTTGCCGACGAGCCGAACCTCAACTACTCCAGTTACGCGCAGTATCAGGCGATTTTCGCCAGCATGGCCCGCCAGGTGCTCAGTGATCCGGAGAATGCCAAGGCTGGCGTACGCATTGCCATGCCGGCCAGTTCGCGACTGGTCAACGGGCCATTCGCCAATAACGCGGCGGACAAGCGCGGCATCGATTGGGCACGGCGTCTGCTCAGCGAATCGGGCGATCAGGTCGACGCGCTGGCGTGGCACGAATGGATGATCCGCGATTTGCTCGCCACCCGCGTGTATCGCGACAGCGTGCGGCGCGCGGCCGAGCTGGTCGGCTTCGACGATAAGGGTCAGCCACGCAAGGCCTTGCTGCTCGACCAGACCAACCTGTCCAGCGGGTCCAGCCTCAGCCCCTACGATCAGGAAACCCACTACGCTTCGCTGTGGTGGGCGTCGGTGGTGATCAACGCCTCGCAGGACGGTTTGCTGAGCATGCTCAACTGGTTCCAGGCGGCCGATGAACCGCAGTATCCCAAGGGCATGCTGCGCGTCTCGGCGGATGAGCAACGCTTCGAATTGAAACCGGTGGGCCTGGCCCAGCAATTCATAGCCCAACACTGGCTGCATCGGGTGCTGTGGCTCGAGAACGATGCCTTTGAAGTCGATGTGCTGGCGATGGCCGGCGACGATCAGCGCGGCCTGCTTGGGGTAAACAAAGGCAACCGGCTACAACATGTGGACCTGGCCGGTGCCAAGTGCCCGCTGAACAACGGCGCCCTGCGCTACTTCGGTGCCGACAACCGCAGCCGCGACGCGCCGTTTGCCTGCGAGAACGGGCGCGTGCGTTTCGAGCTGCCGGGGCAGACCCTCTTCTCCCTTAGCTGGAGCGCTTCATGAACCGTCCGTTGATGTTCAGCCGCGCAGGCCTGTGGCCGCGCGATGCCTCGTCATCAGGAGTGAACACCATGAACATGCTCAATAAACTGACTGGACACCTGCGGCAGAAAGGACTCACTGCCACCGTCAAGAAGGCATGGAAGCACTACATCTTTTCCCATCAGGAACTGCTGTGGATGGAGCGCGACCTCGTCAGCCCGGTACCGCCACACAGTCTCAAGCCCTACCCGCTGCTGCGGGTGGTGAAGATCACGGCGGACAACGCCAGCGCCTTCGCCCGCTACTTCGGCGATCGCGTCGGCACCATGGCCGAACTC
Source organism: Pseudomonas sp. rhizo66 (assembly GCF_031931925.1). NCBI lineage: Bacteria > Pseudomonadati > Pseudomonadota > Gammaproteobacteria > Pseudomonadales > Pseudomonadaceae > Pseudomonas > Pseudomonas sp. rhizo66. The sequence continues at coordinate 234,170 of NZ_JAUJWZ010000008.1, read as the reverse complement.
GCCAATGAGGGTCACACCGGGCACATGCACCTGGACGATCAGGGCGACGCGGTGGCGTTTATCTGGGGCAGTTCGCGGGACTATTTCGACCGGCACTATTACGGCTGCCTGTTCCCGGTGAAACCCGGCGAGTTCTTCGAGTTCGGCGGCGAACTGACCCGCGCCTATTGGGGCACCGAACTGTCGGTGGATCTGCAACTGGAGCTGTGGAAAGCCATGGCTGCGCAAGGCTGCGACAAGGTTGTCGACGTCTGCGAGTTCCACAATATCCCGGCGCTCAAACTGCACCTGCGCATGGGCTACACCGAGCAAAACCGAATCATGAATGTGTACACCCTGTTCGGTCGCTGGCGTTTCTATCGCGAAAGCCGTTACAGCGGTTCGCGTCTGGAAGCGCTGCGCAAACCTTCCCGTCCACCCGTAACAGCAACGGCGACCTGAGCCTATGGTGACGCGATTTGAATGGCGCACTTCATTGTGCGCCGCCAATTTCCCGGAAGCAGCCTATGAAACGCTGCGCCTGCGGGTGACGGATCACACGCCGTTCAACCACCTTGGTTGGTTGTGCGCGGCCGAGCAGGCCCTTGGCGAGAGTGAGCATTTGCACATCCTGCTGGGGTGGGAGGCGGACGAATTGCGTCTGTGCCTGCCATTGGTGGCGAGTCACGAGCGCTTTGCCGGTGTGCCCTTTCGGGTGTTGCATCACTTGGGTTATCCGCTGGCGGATCGCTTGGCGCTGTTGTCTTTGCTTGGCGGCGAAGACATGCGCAAAGCCTTGCTACTGATTCGTCAACGAGTGCCCCATGCGCTGCTGCAACTCAATGAATTGTCCGAAACTACCGGTGAAGAAAGCACGCTGACCGAATGGATTGCGCGCAGCTCCACCGGTGAGCGACGCTTGAGTTGTCGGGTGCCGGTGCATCTGATCAGCGAGGCGGATCATCAGGAAGTCTCCGGCGATCCGCGTTACAAGCTGCGCCGGGCGCGAAAACGGATTGCCGCGTGCGGTGCCGAAGTGCGGCGGATCATTCCCGATGCGCTGAGCATGGGGCCGCTGCTGCAGGTCATCAGCGAAGTCGAAGCGGTGAGCTGGAAAGGTGATGAAGGTGTGGGGATTTTCGCCGGCGAACGCAGCCGCCAGTTGATCGAACGTGCCTTCACTGCCCTCGCCGGCCAAGGCCTGGTGCGGGTGGTGACGCTGGAACTGAACGGCCGCTGCATCAGCTATCGCCTCGGCCTGCTCGAACAGGGTCGGCTCTACGATTACAACCTCGCGTTCCTGCCGCAATACGCCGATCTGGGCAGCGGCCGGGTGTTGCTGGAGGAATGGATTCGCTGGGGCCTGGACGACAACTGGCGCTGGATCGATGCCTCGCGGGTCAGTCTGGAAAACTCCAGCCATCAATTGCACGAACGCATGACCGGACAACTGGAGCACTGGCGCTGGAGTTTTTATTCCTGGCGCCCGAGTGGCCTCCTCCTCGGTCTGGGTTTGCGTCTGTGGCATCGACTCAAACCGCATGTGCAAGCATGGCGGGCACGACGTGCCGAGCCAGCGAAACCACCACTGAAACCTGTCGCGATCACCACGGAGGGCGAACATGCCTCGCCAAGTCATAGTCAACGCTGACGATTTCGGCCTCAGCCCGAACGAAAATTCGGTGATCTTCGCCGCGTTTCAGGCTGGGGTCATCAGTTCTGCCACGGCGATGGCCAACATGCCGGCGTTTGAAGCGGCGTGTGCCATGGCGCGGCATGCGACCCTGCAAGGCCGGGTGGGCCTGCACTTCAACCTGACTTACGGACGACCGCTGAGCCAGGCAATTCTGGCCCGCCGTACTTTCTGCGATGACTTCGGCGTGTTCGACCTCAGCCTGCCGCGCCACAGTTTCTGGCTGGGCCGCGAGGATCGCGAGGCGGTGCGCGAAGAGTTGCAGGCGCAGTGGCAGGGCTGCGTCGATCACGGCCTGCGTCCCAGCCACATCGATTCGCATCAGCACGTGCACAACATCTGGCCGATCGGCGAGATCGTCGCGCGATTTGCCGCGCATCAAGGGGTGCCGATTCGGTTGGCGCGCAATCTGGGGCAAAACCTCAATCTGCCCAAGCGCGTGTTCAAGGGTTTGCTCAATTGGCGTTTGCAGCGTCTGGCGGGGGTTACCGCTGACTATGTGTGCACGCCGATAGACCTGCGCAACGATAGCGCGCCGACCGACGGCGTGCTGGAAATCGTCGCCCACCCGACGCAACTCGGCGCCGACTTTGGTGACGCCTATCTCAATCCGGATGAGTCCCTGAGCCGCGTACTAGAGCAGCGGCTGATGGGCATCGCTCGGGTTTCATACGCTGATCTGAACAAGGATTTTCTACGCGGTGCCACGGCGCTCGATTGACTTACATACCTTGCAATACTTTCCAAGATGGCACTTTGAAATGAATTGGCAAGGCTGATCTATACCCACAAAAGCACCATCCACAACACCCGGGCTTCGGCCACGGAGGGCAGTATGAGCATCATCGAAAAACTACAAGAACGCATCCGGCAAAAAGGCCTCGGCCGCACCTTCGGCACGTTGTGGAAACGCTACGTGTTCTTCCACTGGGAGCTGCTGTGGATGGAGCGCGACCTGGTCAGCCCGGTGCCGCCGCACAAGCTGCGGCCTTACGACGGATTGCGCAAAGTCGACATCACGCCGGAGAACGCCATTGCCTTCGCCAAGCATTTTGGTGACCGCGTGGAGACCATGGCGGAGCTGGCGACCGAGGGCCACACCGGGCACATGTACCTCGATGCTGACGGGCATGCGGTCGGGTTTATCTGGGGCAGCATTCGTGATTATCACGACCGCCACTATTACGGCTGCACCTTCCCGGTCAAACCCGGTGAGTTCTTTGAGTTTGGCGGTGAGATGACCCGCGCTTATTTCGGCAGCAGCCTGTCCGTGGATGTGCAGGTGGCGCTGTGGGAAGCCATGGCAGCGCAGGGCTGCGACAAGGTGGTGGACGTGTGCGAGACGCACAATATTCCGGCGCTGAAGCTGCATATCCGCATGGGTTATCACGAGCAGGGGCGTGTGATGCACGTGTATTGCCTGTTTGGCCGCTGGAAGTTTTTCCGGGAAACACGCTATGACGGGTCACGGCTGGAGCCGCTGCGTAAACCGGGGCGGCCGGTGGTGAGCGCGGCGGCGCAGGCTTGATCCAGTTCTGAGATGTGTGGCGTGTTTAAGGCCGCCATCGCTGGCAAGCCAGCTCCCACAGGGTTTTGCGGTGTACCGCTTATTTGTGTACGACACAAAATCCTGTGGGAGCTGGCTTGCCAGCGATGAGGCCAGTGGCAGCAACGATAAATATCAGGCCTTGGTGGCGATGAGGGTAAAACACATCGGCATCTGCGCCTCTCGATTCAGATACCGGTCATACACCTCTTCCCGATTCGAATGCGGGTATTCCTTGAAGTGCGCAATGTTCAGCCCCGCCGCAATGGCACCACTGAAAATCGCCCCCAGCGTATGCACAAACCAATACGACTTCGCCGCCGGCTGCTCAACCTTGCCGACATAGACAATCGGCTCTTCCTGCACAAACGGCTCAGCGCGGAAGTAGGAACTGGCGAGGCGATACGGATCTTCCGCATCCGGATCAACCATTTCCAGGAACGGATGGGTTTCGTAGATCACCAGTTTGCCGCCCGGTTTCAGCGTCGAGGCGACGTGGCGGAAAAACTCGCCGATGTCCGGCATCCAGTTCAAAACACCAATGGTGATCAGCGCCACATCGAAGCGGTTCTGCAAGGACGCCGGCAAATGATGGATATCGCTTTCGATGAACTCGGCGTTGTGCGGTGAACGCTGGTTCAGCTCGCGCGCCTGATCGAGAAACGCCGTCGATTGATCGACACCGACCACGCTTCTGGCACCGAGCGCAAACAGAGAGAGACTCTCACGGCCGTTGTTGCAGCCCAGTTGAATCACATCCTTACCGTCGACCTCCAGCAACCCGCTCAAGGTCTCATCGAGGCAGGAGAAATCCGCCTGCGCGACCTCGCCGAGCAAGGCCTGCCAGTCAGGCGAATCCTGATGATGGCGGGCGGAATCGTTCCACGCCTGTCGATTACTCTCGATGGCGGTTTTATTGTTGGGCACTTCCATGGCGCACTCCGGACGATGCTCGTGATTGAGCGGATCCGAGTCTAGATCAGCTCTTCAATTGCGGTTGTTGCAAACTTGTAAGCCAATTCGTGTAGGAGCTACCGCAGGCTGCGATCTTTTGATCTTGTTTTTAAAGACCAAGATCAAAAGATCGCAGCCTGCGGTAGCTCCTACATATCTGAGTGTTCATGCCTACAAGTGTCGGCAAATTATCAAAACAGATAGAGGACACGGCTGACTATTCAACTCTGCTCACATGGATATCCTCACAAAGCGCAGACATCCGACGCGCACAAAAAATGGCTAAGGAGGTTTAACCATGAGCCAGACGTTAACGATTTTCGACGTGGCAGCATTGCTGAACAGTGACGAAGCCATCAGCGAATACCTGTCCCAGGTTCTTGCAGACGGGGATAACGAAGAGTTTCTTCGCGCAATCGGCTATGCGCTCAAGGCCTGTGCACAACCGGGGCATGCGTGCGATCAATCACCCGTCTGTTTGAATGTCGGGCAGCTATAGTTAATAGCCTTGGGGAAAACCGCACTCGCAGGTGCCGCCATGCATATGCTCGATCGGCTGTTGTTGACCGGCTGTCTGCTCGCTGCCACTCAGGCGCAAGCGCTGGACAGCAATTTCAATTATTACGGGCCCAACCAGCCCTTCGCCCACCCTGCTCCGTATTCACTGAGTTCCACACCGCCCAAGCCTTACGACGATACGGCGCCGCAGGATTTTGTGGTGCTTCCGGGTGACCATGAATTCTACGATTCGCAGTTGCCGACCGTGGCGGATGCGACGGTGCGGGTGTTTATCCGCACGTACGATGCCGAGCGCGGGATTTATGTGAATGACGAGGTGCTGGATCCGAGTTGTGTGCTGGAGTGTTTGAGCCGACAACAACACTGAATACCGAACGCCTACTGTAGGAGCTGCCGCAGGCTGCGATCTTTTGATCTTGATCTTAAAACAAGATCAAAAGATCGCAGCCTGCGGCAGCTCCTACATTTATTGTGTACGGCCGCTACCACTGCCGTTTATCCGGCCGGGCGAGGCCGAGTTTTTCGATGCGATAGCGCAGCATGTCGCGGCTCAGGCCCAGCAGGCGTGCAGATTTGGTGACGTTCCAGTCGGTCTTGTCGAGCATCTTGCGCACCATGTCGCGCTCGACTTCCGGCAGGTTCATCGATTCGGTGTTGCTCGCCGGCCGTGGTTCGTAGTGCATCGGTGCTTCATGAATATGCAGCGGCGGCTCGTCGACCAGGCTCATGCACACGTTGAGCTGATGCGCAGCGATGGTGTCGCTCGGCGCCAGCAGCACGGTCTGCTCAAGCATATTGCGCAGTTCGCGCACATTGCCCGGCCAGGTGTAACTGAGCAGCAGCTCTTCGGCCTGCTGACTGAAATGCAGATTCGGTTTGCCATAGCGTTTGCCGTGACTGGCGAGGAAGTGCCGGGCCAACAACAAAATATCGTCACCCCGCGCGTACAGGCGCGGCACCTTGATCGAAATGATCCGCAGACGGAAAAACAGATCACGACGGAATTTGCCCTGCTGGACCATTTGTTCAAGGTTGCAATTGGTCGCACTGATCACCCGCAGATTGACCTTGCGCTCCTTCACCGAGCCAACCCGGCGAATGGTGCGGTCTTCCAGAAGCTTCAAAAGCTTGGCCTGCAAAAGCAGATCCATCTCGCCGACCTCATCAAGAAACAGCGTGCCGCCGTCCGCCGCTTCCACCAGCCCGACACGACGATCCTTGGCATCGGTAAACGCGCCCTTCTCATGCCCGAACAGCTCTGACTCGACCAGATTCGACGGGATCGACGCGCAGTTGAATTCAATAAACGGGCCTTTGCTACGCGGCCCATCGAAATGCAGCGCACGCGCCACCAGTTCCTTGCCGGTGCCGGTCTCGCCTTCGACCAAAACCGGCGGCAGATCGGTGTTGGCCATGCGCCGCTCGGCGTCGAGCAACTGGCCGATGGTGTTTTTCAGATACTGCATCGGTGCCGAGTCGCCGATCAGCGCCTGCACCCCGGATTTCAGCGCCTCGCGTTCCTGATAGAACGACAGTGTGCGTTCCATGCGCTCGGTGGCCAGGGCCTTGTCGAGCAGCAGTTTCAGCTCCGGCAGCGCCACCGGTTTGGTGACGTAATGAAAGGCGCCCTCCTTCATCGCCACCACGGCATCTTCGACGTTGCCGTAGCCAGTCATCATGATCACTTTGAGATCCGGCGCGCTGATGCGCAGCTTCTGGATCAGGTCGTGACCACTCATGCCCGGCAGCGAGTTGTCGGTCAGCACGATGTCCGGCATGAAGGTTTCCAGTTGCCCCAACGCGTCTTCGGCCGAATGGCAGACCGTCACCTCGAAGTCCTTGCGCTCCAGGTAGGTCTGAATATTTTCGGCCAGCAGTTCGTCATCCTCGACCAGCAGAATGCTGTGTTCCATATTCCCCTCCCGATGCCACTTTGAAGTTGAGACTGACGCGGGTTCCTTCCTGCTCGCGGCTGGTCAGCACGACCGAACCTTCGAAACGCTCCATGATGCGTTTGACCAACGCCAGGCCAACCCCGAGGCCGCCCTGTTTGGTGGTGAAAAACGGTTTGAACACCAACAGTTGCTGCTGCGCGCTCATGCCCTTGCCGGTGTCACTCACGGTCAGGCGCACGCTGTCAGGCTGCGGCGATTCGAATTCGACGCTGAGCACACCGCCCTTGGGCATGGCTTCCAGGGCATTGGCAAACAGGCTATTGAGGATTTGCGTGAGCAACACCTTCTGGCTGACCACCAGCGCGCAATTCTGCGGTGTGAAGCGCACTTCGACGTTGCAGCGTTTGATCAATGCTTCGAAGGCGCCAACGGTGTCTTCGACCGCCATCACCAGGTCCACCGCCTCGCCGTCGTCGTTCATCGGCCGCAGCGACACCAGCAACTCTCGGACCCAGCGCGACATGCGATCAACCTGGCTGATGATGTCGCCGATGTTGCGTTGCGCGCCGGGGCTGGCGACTTCCTGGGCCAGTTCGGCGCTGGAACGGATGGTCGCCAGCGGATTGCGCAGGCTGTGCGCCACCGCCGAGGACATTTCGCCGAGGGCGACGAAGGTTTCGTTGCTGATCAACTGTTGCTGCTGGCTCTGCAGCAGTTGCGCCGCGCGGCGGACGATCCAGAACAACGCGAGAAAGATCGCCGCACCGCCGAAACACGTGGCGGCCCAGATCGAGGCGAATCCACGGTCGATGCGGTCGACCAGATCCGCCGGCTCCTTGTAGACCTCAACCATGGCGACGACTTTGCTTTTGTCGGCGTTGAACATCGGGATGTAGTTCTCGATGAACAGGTATTTCGGTTCGCGCAGCAACTGCTGCTCGGGTTTCTCATCGTCGATCTTGTGGTAGCTGGAGGACACTGGCACTTTCATCTCGAACGACTCGTCGAGTTCGTCGTCATCCTTGATGTGCACGCCGATAAGCTCAGCGTTGGTTGACCAGATCACCGTGCGATCCAAGGCGTACACCGTGGCCAGCAGAATGTCCGGCAGGTGTTCGACATGGTCGAGAAATTCGATACGCGCCGAAGCCTGTAACACAGGGTCGACATCAGGAAAGTTGCCGTCCTGACGCGGATCGAGCATTTCGCCCATTGTCCGCGCCGGGGTGATGCCGGCATGGCGTATTTCCGCCGCGCCGATGGCCTGAACAAATTGGGCGGTTAGCAACGCATCGCGCTCGACGCTTTCGGTGACCACGAAGCGCGTTGAGATATAGCCAAGGCCCACCGCCACGGCGGCGATGATGAAAAAACTCGCGAGCGAGAACCAGCGCAGCAAATTGAACTGTTCGCGCCAGCTCTTGCCCATTGCCGCCGGGGTGTCCGGCGCAGGTGTTTGTTGTGCTTCCAGTCGCTGCATGGGAGTGCCCTGGAGGTTTTGTATCGAGCCAGTTACTGCCATCAGTGTAGGTGGCTCTGACCGCGACACACGGTTCAATGATGCTATTTCGCCGCTACCGCATCTGACTCACCGTCGCGGCTGGATCGCCCGGTTTTACTGGCGTCAATGCACCGCCGGCGACGGCATTGGCGGACGGTTGCTGGCGCTCGGTTTCGTCGCTGAGGAAGTCGATGATCGCTTGCGCGGATGGCTCGTCGAGGCGCAGGTTGGGCATCGGAATTCGCTCGAATTGTTCGTAGAGTTGCAGGGCAATCGGGTCTTTTTCCGCGAGCAGGCGATCCGGTTCGCGGATCCAGCGATTCAGCCACTGCGGATCGCGGTTGCGGGTCACGCCGATCAGGTCCGGGCCGATGCTGCGCATGCCAAGGCCCTGGCCGTCCAGGGGGCCGAGGCTGTGGCACGAGGCGCAGCGCGTGCGGAACAGTTCTTCGCCATTGCTCGGCGGGCGAATGTCCGGGGCGTTGGCGTAACTCTCTTCGATGCTCGGCTGTTTCCAGTTCTGCAAGGTGTTGGCCAGTTGATCGGCGAGGATCCACGGATTTTCGAACGGCGAGGCTTTCATCCAGCGCCCGGTGGTCTGGTTGCCGACGATCAGGCTAAGGTTGTGATCCTTGTTGCGACCGTTGTCGACGCCTTCGATGAACAGCCCGAGTTTTTTGCGCAAGTCAGTGACGTCGGCGAATTCGCCAGTGAGAAACCTCCAGCCCGGGCCGACCTTGAAGCGCTGCGCATAGGCCTTGAGCACTTCGGGGGTGTCGCTGAGTGGGTCGATGCTGATCGAGTAGAAGAAAATGTCCTGGCCGACCCGATCACCGAGCAGTTTCTGCACCTGGCGCAGGCGCGCGGTTTCCAGTGGGCAAGAGTCGCTGCACGAGGTGAAGATGAAATTGATCACCACCACTTTGTCTTTGATCAGATCATCGAAAAAATGCACCTGCCGACCGTCCTGATCGGTCAGCAGGGTGTTGGGGAAATAGTCGCTACCCCACGGGGTGGCAGATTCGCTGGCAGCTGCCGCTGCGTCGACGCCCGCCTGGTGTGCCAGCAGCACACGGCTGCCGAGCACGCAGGCCACCAGCACCAGCACCAGGTGCATACCCAGCGCCCGGGAGCGCGGGGTATGCAGCGGTTGGCTGTCACCGTGGCGGTGGTTCATGGCTTGACCACCACTTGTGGGCCCATGCCGTCACCGTTGCGGAAGGTAGGCAGCGCGGCGGAGTTGACGTAGCGCACGCCGTCCCAGCTTGGCAGAGGCGTCGGCATCAACTGCAGTTGCCCGGGTTTCTCAAGGTCCCAACGCAGCAGCATCGAGTTGTCTTCGTGCTGGGTGTTGTGACAATGCTCCATGTACGTCCCGGCGAATTCGCGGAAGTTGATCGCCATCTCGACGCTGTCCAGCCCATCGATTTCCGAACCGATGCGATAGACGTCCTTGCGCGCCCATTTTTCCCATTCCGGCGGTGCCTTGCCGCCGCGACTGAGGATGATCCCCTCTTCGAAGTGCACGTGCACCGGATGGCTCCAGCCCTTGCCGCCGGCCTTGATGTTCCATACCTCCAGCGTACCGAACCCGGTGACACCGGCATCGGTCGGGCCGCTGGACAATTGAGTCGAGGCGTTCAGGCGCCGTGGGTCCATGTGGTAGCCGAAACCGCCATCGGTCTTGACCGTCCACGGCGCCTCATCGGTGCCGTCGGTACGGCCAAAGGTGAAGGTGCGGTGACGGGCCTTGGCCAGCAGTGCCTTGTCGGCAGCATTGTCGCGATGGATCTTCAGCGGGATCATCACCAGCCCTTCAGCCTTGCCCGGTTTGGCCGGTTCGTAAGCCGCCGGGTTCATCGCCAGATCCTGACCGGTGTAGGCCTTGACGTTGAGCTGCAAGACCTTGCCCACCGCCGGGTCCCCTCTGTCCCACTGCGGACCGTTGCTGGTCTGCTTGATGACCGGCAGGTATTTCTCCGAGAGCACGTCCGCCAGCGGGATCACTTCTTTCGGGCCTTTGCCGTCGTCCTGCGCCTGCAGGTTGAGGAAAAACAGTTTGTCGCCGGGCTTGATGCCGTTTTTTGCGAAGTTGACGATGATGTCGAAACGCTCAGCGATGCCCTGGGTCGGCAGGATCGCGTTGTGGTTCTGTTTATCGCCATCGGCGTCGAGGTCCATGCTGCCGTCGAACGGCACGCTGTGTTCCATGATGTTGCCGTCGTTGGCGATCATGTGGAACGGCACGCGGCTGTACGTCACACCGGAGTTTTTCGGCCCTTGGAATTCACCGCCACTGCCTTTGATCTCCCGCACCAGCGCCAGTTTGAAGTAGCGCGACACCGAGCCGTTGAGGATGCGAAAGCGATAGCTGCGTGCGCGCACGTCGAGGGCCGGTTTCCACTGCCAGTTGACCAGCACCTGATCGCCGATGAAGCCGTCGGTATTGAACGGGTTGAACCACAATTGGCCTTGTTGATCCCAGGCCTTGTCGGCAAACACCAGGTTGACGTCATAGTCGCGGTTACCCCACGGCAAGGCGCTGCCGCTGGGGAAGCGCAGGTTGACGCCGTCGTTGACCGACTCGTTGCCGCGATCCAGCGCGCTGTAATAGTTCATCATCGCCGCGTTGCCCTTGTAGACGTTCTGCGCGGTGAAATCGAGCATGTGGTCGTGGAACCAGTGGGTGCTCATGGTTTCGCGCCAGTCGCCCCGGATCTTGATGGTGCCGTTATCACAGGTCTTCTTCGCCGGAGCCATGTCATTGACCCACAGGGTTTCACCCGGCGCGCAGGGGAACGCAGCGCGTGGGTCTTCGGCTTTGGTGTTGATGCTGTCGTAACCGGCGAGCTGGATCGGCCAGCGATAATCGTAGTACTGGCCGGGGAAGAAGAACGCGTTGGCATAACCGTCGCTTTCTGCCGGCGCGTGACCGTTGTGCTCGTGGGTGCTGATGGTGTGCAGACCGAAACCACGGTTGGCCGACGGGTCGATCGGTAAGCCGTTGTAGTGCCGCATCATCACCGGTTGGCCGTAGCGCACCATTAACAGTTTTGGCGGCAGCGTGCCGTCGAAGGTCCACACCGCGTTGTGGTTTTGCACGGGCATGTTCGGGTGGAAGCGCGGGTCGACGCCTTTGGCGGTGCCATCGGTCGCCGGTACGCCGGCGACGTTGTGGTACAGACCGCCGGGGCCGAATTCGCCCATGGCGTAGCCGTGCATTTGTCGGCTGTCACGCAGGCCGCCGTTGAGGCGCGCACCGGTCTGCACGGTTTTGTAGGCGACTTGCGGGTAGAACTCGTTCCAGCGCTGATGCGACCAGCCTTTTCCAGGTGGCCGTCCTTCCGCGGAGGAGCCGATGTGACGGTTGAGGAACACTTCAATCTGCGCCTGCCACGGGTTGCGGTCGACCACGTTGGAAAACTGACTGGGAAACGGCGTCAGCCCCGGTTGGCGCAAGAACGCATCCAGCGCTGTGCCGGGTGGCGCGCTGCGGGCGATGTTGTTCGGGTCCTGCGCAGGTGCCGGGCCAATCGCGGCGGGCGGAAAGGGCAATGGCGCTGCCGGTGTGGTCGGGTCGAGTTTTTCCGGGCCGAATTCCTCGAACAGCAGTAACTGCTGGCTGAACGGCTGTGCGCCATAAAGCGGGCTGGGTTTGCCATTGGTGGGGTAGTTGAAACTGGTCTGCACGGTGGGCGGCAGAACGTTTTCCGTGCGGGTCGAGTCCCGTGTGCCTTTGACCCCGTCGGGCAGGTCGAAGGAATCTTCGTTGGCCTCGGGCATGCTCAGGATGGCGTTGAGTGCGGTCGGTTCATCCGCCGGCTCGTCGTAGTACGCCGACGGGTCGGAGGTTTCTGGCTGGCGCTCGTCATCGATCGGACTGGCATGAACGCCGGCCATGGTGCCGAGGGTCAACATCAGAAAGACGCTCAGTGGCGTCAACCGGAAGGTATTGCTTGGGTCACGCGTTGCTCTGTCCATCACCAGCCGCCTCATCAAGGAAGGGGTGATGGTGTTTTGCAACTAGTGCGCCAAGAATTTATTTCCAGTTGTTACAGGGACTTGGAAGGCCTGTGGGTTTCCCCACTCCCCGGTGACCGGGGCTTGACACCCATTGGTGGGGGAAGTTCATAAGTTTTTGCAGCGTTTATAAACCTGTGCAGGAGCTGCCGAAGGCTGCGATCTTTTGATCTTGGTTTTTAAGATCAAGATCAAAAGATCGCAGCCTTCGGCAGCTCCTACAGGGGGAAGGTGTGAATCAGGGGACCAGTTGAAAGGCCAGGCGAACGGTGGTGCCCTCGCCTTCGCGGCTGTCGAGGGTTACGCCGCCGCCGAAACGTTCCATGATGCGTTTGACCAGCACCAGGCCGACGCCCAAGCCACCCGATTTGGTGGTGAAAAACGGCCGGAACGCCATGGTCCGTTGTTCTTCGTTCATGCCTTTGCCGGTGTCGCTGAGCACCACACACACGCCGCCGTCGCCGCTCGGTTCCAGGCTGACGGTCAACGTGCCCCCCTTGTCCATCGCCTCCAGAGCATTGGCCAACAGGCTGTTGAGGATCTGCGCCAACTGCACCGGCTGACTGAGCACCATCGGCGTGTGCTGCGGATGAAACATCACTGTCACCCCGGCCCTGGCGATCTGCTGTTCGAAGGCGACGAGGCTTTCGTGCAGCGCAGCCACCAGATTCACCGGTTCCGGGTCATCGTTGAGTGGACGCAGCGATTGCAACAGTTCGCGCACCCATTTCGACATGCGATCGACCTGGCCGATGATGTCCTTGATGTTCTTTTCGGCCGGGCCGGCATCGAACTCCAGCGCCAGTTCGGCGCTGGAGCGGATGGTCGCCAACGGATTGCGCAAACTGTGCGCCACCGCTGAGGACATCTCGCCCAGCGCGACAAAGGTTTCATTGGCGATCAGTTGTTTTTGCTGGGCGGCGAGCAGAATCGCCGCGCGCCGCACGATCCAGTACAGGCCCAGGTAAATCAGCCCGCCGCCGAGTGCAGTGGCCAGCCAGATCAGGGTCAAACCGCGCTCCATGCGCGCAATCAGGTCTTTGGGTTCCTTGTAGATCTCGACCATCGCCGTGACGTTCTTGCCCTCGGCGTCGAACAGCGGAATGTAGTTTTCGATAAAGATGTAATCCGGCGGGATGACGAACTTCTGTTCCTCCCGGGCCTTGTCGACGTCGTGGTAGCTGGCGGAGACCGGAATCTTTTCGTTGAAGGAGCGATCGAGGTCTTCATCGGCATGAATGCTGGTGCCGATAAGCGCGGGATTGGTCGACCAGATCACTTGGCGATCCGGCGCGTAAATGTTGGCGAGGATTACGTCCGGCAGGTGCTCGATGTGATCGAGAAATTCACCCCGCGCCCCGGCCCGGGCCTGTGGGTCGACATCGGGAAAGTCCTTGTCCTGACGCGGATCGAGCAATTCGCCCATCGTACGGATGTTGGGAATCGACACGTGGCGCACTTCGGCGGACGCGATGGCCTGGATGAACTGCGCGGTGAGCAAGGCATCGCGCTGCACGCTCTCATCGATCACGAAACGCGTTGAAACCGCGCCAAGTGCGATGGCCACGGTGCCGATCACCGCCATGCTGATCAGCGAAAACCAGCGCAGCAGGTTGAACGGTTGCTTGTGCGAGCCCAACCGTAGATGGCCCTCCTCGACCGGTAGCGATTTCGACTGCATGTTCATGGCGGCGACTTCCCGATACGTCCCTATAGGGTTATAGCCCACGGGTGGGGGTTTGCCCGGATGCGGGGATATCGACCCGGTTGCACCTCCCAAACTCACCCCCGATCCCTGTAGGAGCTGTCGAGTGAAACGAGGCTGCGATCTTTTGATCCTGTTTTTGAATCAAGATCAAAAGATCGCAGCCTTGGGCAGCTCCTACAGGGGTTTTGTGTACGGCGGGCCATGAAGGGCATCCCCACCGTCCCCGATTCTGGGGAATGACGCCCTTTCCCCAGCTATCCCATCCAGGGCTTTCCAACCGCAAAAGCCCTCTACCCCGGCCCTCTCCCGCCCATTCACCGCACCTTGGCATGGAAGGTGTACAGGCCCTGTGCAACTGACCCATCCCCAAGGGGCAGGTACTTTGATAGAGGGATTAACTCATGCACCCTTTACTGTCCAAAACCGCGACCGTCCTGGTCGTGAGCGCCTTGGCCCAGGGCATCGCTCAGGCCGCTTTGTTTGCTGTTGATCCGGGCCCGTACACGCCGGCCAACGGCGGCTTCGCCAGTTGGTATCAGGACTCACACGGTCGCACCCTGGATCTGTGCCTGTCCAAAGCGCTCAGCTCCCGAGTACCCAGCGCCCCTGGCGCCCCGTCGTACATGTGCTCGCTGCTGCCGACCCCCGGTGTGTTCGATGACGCGCAACCGATTGTCTTCCCGACAAACTTTCCCGACGAAGCGTTCTGGTTCACCGGCGAAACGGCCCTCGTTGACGCCGCAAGGGGAATTGATCTGGGCTACGTCAGCGCCATCGAAGCCGCATTCGCCGCTGAAGAACCGGTGGAAGGCGATCAGGTCAGCTTCGCGCGGATCCGTATTCGCGTCGATGTGCCCACCGCCGGCACCTATGTCATCACTCACCCGTATGGCGTCGAGGTGTTCAACATCGACACCCCCGGGCGGCGCGCAATCAACATGACCCGCGACATCGGCATCGGCACGCCGCAAACCTATGACGGCGCACTCAAGGGTGACATCGGGCCGTTCCTGCGCAGCGTCAATGGTCCGTACACCGAAACCAACCCGCTGACCGGGGCCGCCGAACAGTTCGTCGGCGACCCCAACCTCAGCGAGGCGGTCACCGGCAGCCCGTTCAACACCAACTTCGTACGCATCGAAGGCCCGAACGGGCTGGACTTGCGCACCACCACTTTCGCCGTCTCCGGCAAGTTGTCGACCGTCGTGCGGCCAACACCGATGATCCCGCAGCGCAGCACCTACTCACGCAAGGCCGGCGACAGCGCACCGGTGGCGCAGCAAGACGTGTTCGTCCTTGCCCCGCCTGCTCCGGGCACGGCGGCCGTCACCAGCAGCACCCCGGTGCTGAACATGACCGAAGCCAACAGCACCGGCAGCTGGTACGCGCAGTCCTCGGTCAACCCCACCTTGCCAACCACCTTGCAGGTGACCGCCGACAACCACCTGGCCATCGCCAGCAGCACGCCGACCACCCTGCCCATGACCCTGACCGACCTGGTGGTGATCCAGAGCGCGCAATACAGCCTCAGCTCCGGACAACTGACCGTAGTGGCCTCGACCAGTGACGAAACCTCGCCGCCGGTACTCACCGCCACCTCCGGCAGCGGCGCCGCCATCGGTGCGCTGGGCGGCGACGGCGCAGTGAAAACCCTGGCCACCGGGATCTCACCGATCCCTCCGGCCAAGGTCCGCGTGACGTCGTCCAACGGCGGCAGCGATACCGAAGAAGTGGTCATCGTGCAATGAACGCTCACATGCCCAGATCCGCATCAGGAGGCATCATGAACAAGTGGCCACGCTTCGCGCTCAACGCGCTCGGGCTCGCTCTCTCGCTGACCGGCAGTGCGTACGCGCAACTCGCCGCCGTCGACCCCGGCCCCTACACCTTCGCCACCGGGAAATTCCCGATGTGGTATCAGGACGAAAATCAGCTATCGATGGAACTGTGCCAGTCGCGTGCTGCCAGTTCACGCGTTGCGGCGACCACGCCGCCGGCCTACATGTGCATTCTCCTGGCCGAGCCGGGTATCTACGACGACGCCCAGCCGATGATCTTCCCGGACAACTGGCCGCCGGAGGCCTTCTGGTTTCTGGCCGAAACCACGATCACCGACAACGCTGCCGGTTATGGCGTGGACGCCTATGTCGCCGGGATCGAAGCGGCGTTCGCCTCGGAAAATCCGGCCGATGGCGATCAGCAAAGCTTTGCGCGGATTCGCATCCGGGTGAACGTGCCCCTTGCCGGCACCTATACGATCACTCACCCCTACGGCGTGGAAACGGTCAACGTCACCGCGCCCGGTCGGCGCGCGATCAATATCACCCGCGACATCGGCATCGGCGCACCGGGCAATTTCACCGGTGCCGTCGGTGGCGCAATCGGGCCGTTCCTGCGCAGCGTCAACGGCCCCTACACCGAAGTGAACCCGGACACCGGCGCCACGGAAACCTTCGTCGGCGACCCGAACCTCACCGAAGCAGTAACCGGCAGCCCTTTCAACACCAACTTCCTGCGCATCACCGGGCCGGCCGGGACGATCCAGTCGAACGTGTTCAGCCTGTCCGGCAAAGTGCTCGACAGCCGTCAGCAGACCCAGGTTGAAATCGACCGCGCCACCTATCGCCGCACATCGGCCGGAGTGCGTGCCGAGGTGTTCGCCAAGGCTGACAGCAGCTCGACCCTGTGCATGCGCGAAACCGTGGCGCTGCTCCCCGGCCCACCACCAACGCCGTGCCAGACCAGTCTGTTGGGTGACAACAACGGTCTGTTCTTCGGTCATCGCCTGGGTACCGGTGCAGTCCCACCGGTGGTGGTAGTGACCGCCACCAACCCGACCGGCACTACCCGGCCGACGGCGGTATCGGCCAAGCTCACCGACGTGGTGAAAGTGCAGACGGCGCGCTACAACTGGGCCAACCACAGCCTGCTGATCGAGGCCACTTCGAGCGATGAAGTGGCGATCCCGGACATGGTCGCCCAAGGTTATGGACGTCTGTCGAAGTCCGGCACCCTGCAACGCATCACCGTCGCCGACCTGACTCAGCCACCGGCCACCGTGACGGTGAAATCCGCCGCTGGCGGTGGTGACACCGAAGCGGTCGTCGTGGTCGGCACCGCGCCAGACACTGGTGAAAACCAGGCGCCGATCACTAACGCCGACAGCGGCAGCACAAGCTTCGGCGTGCCAATCACCCTCAGCGTGTTGACCAACGACAGCGATCCTGATGGTGACAATCCGCTGGGCATCACCGCGTTGACTCAACCAGCTGCCGGTCAAGGCACCGTCGCCCTCAACGGCACCACATCGGTCGTCTACACCCCGCCAGCGGTGGTCAACGTGCCACTGACCACGACCTTCACCTACAAGGCGCAGGACGCCAAAGGTCTGGCCTCGGCCAACCCGGCGACGGTGACGATCACCGTCGCACCGAACCAGGCACCGACCGCCGTCGCCGACAGCGTCGCCACCCTGGGCGTAGCGATCCCGATCAACGTGCTGGCCAACGACACCGATCCGGAAGGCAACGTGCCGCTGGCCGTCGCCAGCCTGACCCAACCCGCCGCTGGACGCGGCACGGTCAGCAGCAACGGTACGGTGATCACCTACACCCCACCGGCCACCGTGACCACCGCATTCACCACGACCTTCACCTACATCGCCCGGGACAGCTTCGGCGCCCTGTCGACCCAGGCTACGGTCACCGTGCAAGTGTCGCCACGGCCAGCAGCGGAAACGTTCACCGTCACCGCTTCCACGGTGCAGGCACGCTCCGGCGGACGGTTCAACTGGGACTTCACCGGCACCTCGTCAGTGACCACCGGCAACACCATCACCGTGCAGGTCACCACCCCGTCCGGGCTGGTCACCCTTGGCACCACCACGGTGCCGTTGACCGGACGCTGGCGGCTGACGCTGAACAACACGCTGGTCGTGCCATCGGCCAACCCGACCGCGACGATCCGCTCGTCCCAGGGCACCGTGCGCACGGTCTCGGTGACCACGCTGTAGGCCTGATCCCCAGCCACTTCCGGGTGGCTGGGGCTGACTTCGAACCGGTTAACGCCTGACAGGATGTAAGCCATGAACACGCCGACCGCCGCCCTGCTTTGCCTGCTTGTGTTGTGCAGCAGTGCAGGCGTGCGCGCCGACGACCTGATGGAAAACGACGACCTGGCCCCGACCAGCAGCGACCTCGGCGAACTGCCCCCACCCGTGGGTCAGCAAGCCCTGATCGATCAGCTCGGCCAGGCCAACGTCGCCCTGCTGCAACAGAACGGTCAGTCGCTGCTCGGGCAGATCGTGCAGTCGGGCAGCAATCAGGAAGCGTACATCCTGCAACAGGGCAGCGACCTGATGGCGCTGATCAACCAGAACGGTTCCGGCAACGCCGCTTCCATTACCCAAAACGGCAGCCACAACCGCGCGCAGATTTCGCAAAACGGCAACAACAACGACGCCAGCATTGAGCAGGCTGGCGCGGGGCTGCAAAGCGCCGTGACCCAGTCGGGCAACGGCATGAGCGTTTCGGTCAAGCAATACCGCTAAGCACTGCAAATCATCGGAGAGATCATCATGTTCAAACTGACGCCCCTCACCGCCGCCCTCCTGGTCATGATCAGTGCCCAGGCCATGGCCGACGACAGCCTGTCCAACCAAAGCCAGGCCGGTACCGCCAACATCGCCGACGTGAAACAGACCCAGGCCCCGTTCAGCACCGCCACCCAGACCCAACTGGGCCAAGGCAACGACGCCGCCGCCGTGCAAGACCACGCCAGCAGCGTGATCACCCAGGACGCCGTCGGCGACTACAACGCCGGCTACGTCGAACAACTTTACGAAGACAACGCCACCATCACCCAACAACAGGTCGGCGCCTTCAACACCGCCCACGCCAGCCAGTCCCTCGGTTTTGGCTCACCCAACAATGCGCTGCAACAACAGCAAGGCACCGGCAACTTCTCGTTCGTCTACCAGGACTCGCAGAACGGCAGCGAAGGCAAAACCTTCCAGTTCGGTGACAGCAACGAAGCCAACATCGAGCAACTTTATGAAGGCAGCGGCAACAGTTCAGTCATTACTCAATATGGCACTGCCAACTACGGCACCGCCGAACAAGTGCTGCACAACGGCGGCCAGATCGGCATCAACCAGGCTGGCGAAGGCAACTACGCCTACGGCGACCAGCGCGACGGCACCGGCGGCAACATCACCATCAACCAGTTCGGTAACCTCAACGGCACCGAGATCTGGCAAGACGCACAACTCGCCAGCCAGGCCACCGTCAACCAATACGGCGACAGCAACGAAACCGTGGTCGACCAAAGCTTCGGCGAAAACAACACCGCCGCCGTCACTCAGGTTGGCAACACCAACGCGATCTATGCCGACCAGTTCGAGTCGGTCAACTCGACACTGGCGCTGTACCAGGTCGGCAACGGCAACGTGCACTTCACCTACCAGAACGGCGACAGCCACGTCCTCAACGCCACCTCCGTGGGCAACGACAACAAGGTCTACGCCAGCAACTGGAAAGGCCCGCAAACCGGTGGCCAATTCGGCAGCAACCAGCGCGCCAACGTCACTCAGGCCGGCACTGGCAACATCGCAAACTTCACCCAGGATGGGGTCGGCCAGATCATGACCACCAGCCAGACCGGCACTGGTAACAAAACCACGGTCAAACAGGCTGATTCCTACAACGAGCTGTACTTCGATCAGAACGGCAGCGACAACATCCTGATCTCCGATCAGCGCGGCACCACCAACCTGATCCAGGGCTCGTCGAACGGCACTGGCAACAGCACCGAATTCGATCAATCCGGGACTGGTAACCAGGCGTACACCGCGCAGCTGTATGGCAGCGACAACATGATCACGGTCAAACAGGCTGACACCATGAACGTGGCGTACGTGACCCAGGGCGGGACGGGGAACATTGCCAATGTGGACCAGAGCGGGATGACGCAGACGGCGAATATTCAACAGTTCGGGTCGGCTAACCAGGCGAGTGTTTTGCAGCAGTAAGGGTTGGGTGTTGATGAACCGCGATTCTCTGGTGAAGTGGGTCGCGGTTTTTTTATATGTTTGGCGTAGCGTTTAAAATCGTTTGAGTCCTACAGAAAAAAGAATGTTTTCAGGAAAGCCGGCGGGATTTCCTACCGCTCATGGCGGTTGGCCGTCGGAAGTGCGCGGTCTAGGATTTGTCGGGACATATTGATCTCAATGGAGCTTGACCGACGTGCAACTCATCCAGACAGCGACGACAACAAACCCTATTCCAAATAGACTGCCAGGCATTGATCCCGGAGGCTCTATGGACGGCAAAATCTTCCCCATCGGTTCAGAGTTTGAAAGCGAAGAGCAAGCTAACAGCTATGACCGCTGGTTTCGTGCCAAAGTGCAGGCATCAAAAGATGATCCACGCCCGAGTATTTCGCATGATGAAGTGATGGCGGAAATGGATGCTTTGATCGCATCAATGCAAAAAAAGGTGGATGCGGATTAAGTGGCGGCCCGAAGCTCGGGCCGAACTTGCGAAAATTCTCAGGTACATTGGCGAGCGGAATATTCAAGCGGCAACTCGACTATCTGCATCCATCAAACAAGCCACATCAGCCCTTCCCGTACATCCTGATCTCTATCGTAAGGGTCGATCTTCCGGCACTCGGGAGATCGTTGTGCATCCGAACTATTTAGTGATCTATGAAGTGGCGGATCAAATCGAGATTTTGAGCGTTTTGCATACCCGTCAGGAATATCCATAAAGCCAATCGAAGAAATGCCTGCATTCCTATTACTCTGTCACCCACAAAAAACGCGACCTTTTCAGGGCCGCGTTTTTTCGTTTCTTATCGCTCTTGGTCTATCGGGAAAACTCAGGTAGCGATGACAGGTAAATCAGATAGTCGACCCATGCCAGTACCGATTGATGCTGAATGACTCGACCCGCCTTCACATCCGCCAACGCCTCCAGAGTAAGGCGATGATGTTCTGCCTCGGCGAAGCTGAACGACTGCGACGAACTATTCATTCGGTAACTCGACGTGATCAAGGGCCTGATTCACCGCCAGTTCGCCCAGCATCACGACTTGTGCGATACCGAGCGCGGTCTTGCGGTGTGAGGGTGGCAGCAAAGCAGCGAAGTTGTTGAGCATTTCACTGGCCGAACCGAGGGTTTCGCTGGCGTTGGCGAGCAGGGATTCGGTGTTGTACCTGGGGTTGGCGAGGTACATGGGTTCCGGCTCGTTGGCGCTGGACATGATGTGGGCGGTGGGGTTGAGGTAGAAATCGAGGGCGCGGTCGGCGGCTTCGTGGAGTTTTCTGCTGTCGACTGAGGCGTAGGGGGATGTGGTTTCGGTGGTGATTTCTGATTCTGGCGGATTGGGTGTTGGTTTTTTCATGGTGTTTATCTCTCATTGATGGTTGCAACTGGCCCATTCGACTTCCAGGAAAAATGGGTGGCAGCTGTACGCAGGCTGGAAATCCGGGAGAGAGCAACCCGGCAGACACGAATGTCTCCCGCGCACAACCGCCATAACAGAGTGCACACAATGAAAGTGCGCAAGCATACGTTATGAAAGGCCTAATCGCTCTCTCGTATCTTCGGGTTTCCATGCCCGGTCGCTGATTTGGCAGCGACGAACACAGGCTAGAGACCGCACGTCCGACGGACAACCTGAAAACATTGTGGGAAGGTTCCGCAAACTCGAAACACCGTTAAACATCCAGAATTGAAATACGCAAAGGCAGGAGCTGCCGACGGCTGCGATCTTTTGATTTTTCAACAGCAAGATCAAAAGATCGCAGCCTGCGGCAGCTCCTACAGGGATGCGTACAACCCCCAGAAATTGGCCGGCTGTCAGGCCGCCATCGCTGGCAAGTCTAATCGTCGCACCGCAGCTCCCACAGTAACCACGCCCACCATTAGGCCGAGTGTCAGCTCGCCTGCTCTTGATCTTGATCCACGGGCGACGTCGGAAGGCTGAGTGGAGGGATTGATCCGGGCGTGGGAGCGCAGCGACCGTTTGGCGCAGCCAAACACAGCGAGAGGAGGTGCAGCGAAGCAAACCGTAGGCGCTGCGCCCGGATCGATCCTGGAGCGAAGGAACCCCGAGCTTTAGCGAGCGGGCCGCACGTAGGAGCAAGCCTTTTTGGTTACTTTTTCGGCGTCTGGAAAAAGTGACCCGCCGTAAGGGCGGAACCCTAAGCAGCCGTTACCGCAGAAACGGATATGTACTCAGTCAAAAAGAACCCCGCCGCCTGACAAAAAGCCATCGCGAGCAGGCTCGCTCCCACAGTGGGAACTGGGTACATCTGCAAGAACCTGGTCGGCCCAAAGGCCGCCACGTTCACTCGGTTTCAGGATCAACCCTGTTCTGACTCAAATACCGATTCAAAACATCATCCTGAGAAGGCGAAGAACTGTCCCCCGCCACCTGCCACAACCGCCGCTCAATCCCCTGCGCCACCATATGCCCCACCGCCGCCTCAATCGCCGACAACACACACAACTGCGCCGGCTCATTCGTCGTATAACCCACCTCGGCTTCGAGCAACTTCTTGAACTCGATAAACTTGAAAATCCCGGCACTGCGCGCCACCGAATAAATCGTCTTACTGGTCATCACATTCGACAACACCTGCCCACTGCGCACATCCACCGCACGCAAGTTGACGGTCACCTGATCCACCCGATACTCCCGGGAAATATCAATCCCCAGATACCGCGCCCCTTCCCCACCGCTACGCACATTGGTGTCATACGCAATGATCCCGCCCTCAAGCATCATGTTCGCCGCCTGCAACGGTGGCAGTTCACCCTGAATATTTACCGGCGTATTCGGCTTCTTCTGCGACGCACGAATGATCTTGCGCTCGGTCAGCAGGTTCTGCAGCCCTTCCCGTTCCAGCACGACAAACCAGCCACTGGCCTGCATCGCGTCCATCAACATCGACGCCGCGCCCTGGGTCACGCTGGTGGAAAACGAACTCGCCGGCGTTGGCTTGTACTGCCCGGTCTGGTCACGGAAGCCGTACACCACCGCCATCAACCGCCCCTTGGGGCGCGGCATCTTCAGCAAGTCGTAATAAGTCGAGGCCCTGGGGGTCAGAGTCGGGGTTTCGGTGTCCTGCTCGGCCGACATCGGCTCACGCAGACTGCACCCTTGTAATGTCGCCAACAGCAGCCCTAGCGCGATGATCTTTTTCATGTCCGTCACTCCCCGGAACCGTCAGCCCGTCATGGGTTGAGGCCGTTCACCTGAATTTCCGAAACCTCACCGGTCGCTCGATCGGTCACTTCAATGCTCAGTGCCCCGGAGTCGTCGATGACGTTGACGATAAAAGAGTCAGTGGACAGGCTCCCCGTGTTGCCAGTGGAGATGTTGTCCAGCAACTGCCCTAGCAGCCGCGATTGCAATTGACTGGTGAAGCGCTCCAGCGCCGACGTGCCGGCCACGGTCGAACGGCTCTTGAGGTCCGGGTCGTCGTAATCGTTTTGCGCCTGGGCGTTATTGAGCAACCAGGTGCCGTTCAACGGGTTGCCGCCGAACGACGGGTTGACCGGTGTGTAGACCAGTTCAGTGGCCTGGACAGCCGCGGCGCTGGCGAGCCCGATCAACAACCCCGAGATCCACAATCCGCTGCGCCGTGAGAACGTTGTGCTGTTCATAGTTCGTCCTTCTCAAGGTCGGTGGTGTCCTGCAACAGAGCCTCCAGCTTGCGCTGGACTACCTGGCGTCGAACCCAGTCGGCGGCCGCGTAGGCCTCGTCCTTCAGTTCCACGGTGTTCGGCGGCAGGAAGCGTCGATACACCAGGCGTTGCTGATATTCCACGGTCACCAGGCTGCCCCAGCGCGCGTCGGGGCGCTCGCGCACCACCAGGTTGAAATCCATCGGGCTGGTGTCGCGCAGGCGTTCACTGAACGAGTAGTAAAAGTCGTGGCCGATGTGCGAAATCGTGTCGTCGACGATGAAGCCCATCATTTCGTCTTCTTCAGCGGCGTGGGCGCAGCACGCCACAGCGGTGAGGATCAGCGCGCACATCCACTGGCGGCTCATGGCTGCAACGCCTGCGGCAAGTTCGACTGGCCTTTGGCCGGGCCATTGGTGCCCTCAAGGAAGGCTTTTTCGGCAACAAACTGCCAGTCCGAATAACGCTGCATGCCTTCGAAATCCGACCACTGCGTCGGGAATTCCGCCTGCTTCAATGGCAGCTCGGTCGACGGGCTGTTGAGGCCGGTGATGCGTCCGTCGAAACCGCGTTGCAGCGCCCATTCACCTTGGCCGATCGGGTCCGGATAGAGCTGGCGCAGGTGATGCTTCGCCTCGGGAAAACGTTGATCGTCGAGCAGGTCGACCAATTCTTTCGGGTACTGCGCCAACCCCGGCGAACTGCGGTAGTAGCTGCGCAACGCCTGGGCGTATTGGGTACCGACCCAGAGCAACTGGCGCTCCCGGTCACGGCGCGACGCGGTCGACCACAACTCGCCGGCACTGGCCAGGCCCATGCCCATCACGACGATCAGGAACAGCACGCCCAAGTAGGTGAAGCCACCCTGCTGCGCGCGGTTACCACTCGGCATACTGGCTGCCATCACGCGCCCTCCCGGTAGCACCGCTTTTGATGTCGGCCACGCCACCGGCGACGCCGTCCGGTGGCGCGATCAGCACCCACTGGTCTTTGCGTTCGGTGATCGGGTCCAGTGGTGCGCTGCGCAAGTAACGTTGTTCGATCAGTTGTTCGATGGAATCGGGGTAGCGACCGGTGTCGCCGTAGAAGTGATCCAGCGCCTCACGCATCGCCGACAGGCTTTGGCGCAGCGTGGTTTCCTTCGACGCTTCAAGGCTGTTGAAGTAGCGCGGCAGCGCGATGGTCATCAGCGTGGCGATGATCGCCATCACCACCATCAGCTCCAGCAAGGTAAAACCTTTTTCCCGGCGCATGAGGTTCACCACTCGCGGTAGGCGATGCCGTTGAGGCCTTTCCCGCGCGCCGTGGAGTAGACGTCGAACACGTCCTCGCCATCGCGCGGGTTCTGAGCCGAACTGTTGTAGGCGCGCACGCCCCAACCCCCTTCGTCATCGCGTTTGGCCGGCACCAGCGGATCGCGCGGGATGCGGCGTAAAAAGTAGAACTTGGCGCCTTTGGCACTGCGCACATCGCGCACGCCTTCGACCAGCACCTTCAGGTTCGGCGGGTAGCCGCTGCTGTTCAGCGACTTCTCGATGTAACCGGCATCAAAGGCGCGTTTGTAGGCGTCGATAGCGTCGCGGATCTGATACAGCGCATTGCGCAATTCCTGCTCCTTGCCACGCCGCACCAGGGTCTCGGTCAGGGGCGCGGCCATGCTCGCCAACAGGCCGATCAGGGCCAGCGTCACCACGACTTCGATCAGGGTGAAACCGCGTTGGGAGGCGTTCATGATCAAGGCTTCTCGACAGTGACGCGGGTGGTGGCCACGGCCGATTCACCGACTGCACGCGGCTGCGCGGCAGGCGACGGCATCACGTAGCTCTGCGAACGATCTGGTGCCTGAATGTGCATGCTGGTTTCGGTGCCGGTGGAGAACTCCATGTCCGACGGGCTCTGATACGGCAGGTTGCGCACGATCCGTGGAGTGATCGACAGCACCAGTTCCGATTTGCCGACGGTGTCTTTGTTGCTGCCGAACAGGCGGCCCAGCCCGGGAATGTCACCAAGGCCCGGAATCTTGTTGCCGGTGGCGCCGTGGTCGTTGCGCATCAGGCCTGCAAGTATCTGCGTTTCGCCGTCGTGCAAGCGCAGCGAGGTTTGCGCGTTGCGGGTGTCGACCTGTACCGGGATCGTGCCCTGACGGGTGGGTTCCAGCGGCGTGGCGTTACTCACTTCCAGAGCAATCTTGATCGCCACTTCGTTGTTCAGGTGCACGGTCGGTTGCACTTCGAGTTTCAGACCGACGTCGAGGTAAGTGACGCTTTCGGTGATCACCGGGCCTTGGGTCGATGGCACCGAGGTCGCGCTGATGATCGGCACGCGCTGGCCGATGTGGATGCGCGCCTGCTCACGGTTGCTGACACGAATCACCGGGCTGGCCAAGGTGTTGATGTCGTTGTCCTGCGCGTTGATCTTGGCTTGCGGTGATGGCGAGATCGAGATGCGGCTGGAGTTGATGCCTTTGAGTTGATCAAGCAGGGTCACCGCCGAACCATCGCTGTTGACCACGCCGAAGGTGTTCGGCCATTGCAGGCCAAGGTCGAGAATGCGCTGGGTGGCGACTTCCATCACCTCCACCTCGAGCACCACTTCCGGGTTGGACTGGTCCTGCGATTGCAAGAGCTTTTCGGCCATGCGCACGGCGTCTTCGGTGTCGCGCATGGTCAGGGTATTGAGGCGTTCGTCAACGAACACGTCGCGGGTCTTGAGCATGGTTTTGACCATGTTCAGCGCGGTATTGGCGTCGATGCTGGTCAGGTAGAAAGTGCGCATCACCAGCTCCTGGTAATCCTTCACTTTCTGCGGCGAATCCGGGTAGATCAGCAAGGTGTTTTCGTTCACCACTTTCTGGTGCAACTGGTTCTGTTGCAACAGCAAAGTCACGGCGTCTTCGATGCGCACATCACGCACGAAGATCGTCGCTTTCATGTCAGGGCGCAGGTCTTTGTCGAAGATGAAATTCAGCCCGGCGACCTGCGACAGCACTTCAAAAATGGTCTTGAGGTTGGCGTCGCGAAATTCCAGGGTCACCGGCCGATCAAGCTTGGTACGCAGTTGCGGATAGGCAATCACGTTGCGGCTCTGCACCAGGCGAATGTTGCCTTGCAGCGCCAGCGCGCCTTCGTTGTTCGGATCGAGTTCGAGGATCTGTTTGACCTGGCGATCAGCGCCGTAGATGTCGCCGCGACGCAGATCGCCACGGGCCAGTTCCAGTTTCTCGTCCATGCTGCGCAGGTAGTCCATCTGCTTCAGGGCATCCTGGGCGCGGCGGTTGTTCGGCTCGATGGTCAGCACGCGGTTGTAGGCGGTGCGGGCCGAAGCGAAGTCGCGGCGCGAACGGTCGGTGTCGCCGGATGTCAGCAGCGCGGTGATTGCCTTGGCCCGACCGCTGTTGAGCAGCAAGTGCAGTTCGGTGTCGCGGGGATTTTCACGCAGGCCTTCCTCGATCCGGGCCAGCCCCGCCTCGTACTGACCCTGTTCAATCAGGTCGGCGGCTTCCTTGTTGGCCACTTGTGCGGAACTGCACGCGGCCAGCCCGGCACACAGGCCCAGGCTCATCAGCAAACGGGAACGGTTCATTGCGTACTCCCCACAGACAAGGTCTGCGACAAATGCAAAGGCAGGTAAACCAGGCTCAATTCCAGATCGGAAATGCCGGTGATCTTCCAGGTGTCGTCGATCACATCCCCGTTGCGCACGACGTAGATCTTTTCGCCGTTCTGCAAAAACACTTGCAGGTCGCTGCGGTCATGCAGCCTGCCGACGAACTGAAACGGCACCGGTGGCAGGCTCGGGGCTTGCACCACAGTTGCTGGATTGATGGCAATTTCGGTGACCGTGGCCAGGGTTGGCGCAGCTTTCCAGGTTTTGGCCGCGAACAGGTCGCCGGCCGGGCTCAGGTCCTTGATCGGCGCATCCTTGGCCTTGGCGATGCTGGCCGGTAGCGCGCCACGGGATTTCCCCGGCGTGACGACGGCCACTTCGTTGGAATCGGCGTCATCACTTGGCGAGAAATACTCCGGCAACCACGCCAGTGCCGCCGTCACGCCGAAGAACGCCAGCCAGCCTGCCACGCGCTTGGTATTCATCACGACCTCGACAGGTAAAGGGTCATACGGATCCGGCCATTGAGGTCGGTGTCGCCAATCTTCTTGCGTTGCAACTCAAGGTCTTCCACCACCACCGCCGGCAACTGGCCGAGCAACGCGTGCAGGAAACGGCGCAGTTGCGGGTAGCTGCCGCGTACTGGCAACAGGATTTGATAGCGCGCCAGATGGGTTTTCGGGTCGACGCCGAGGGCGTATTCGCCGCGCGCGAGGGTGATGTGCTCCTGGGCTGCGAGGGCGTAGATGCGATCGATGGCGACGGTAGCTTGCGGCTGCGCCGGCAGTTTGTTGCGGAAGTCGTCGAGCTGACGTTGCGGCACCACCGGCGGCGCGATACTGCCGTCTTCAACCTTGGCCAGGTACGCGGTGGCTTCCTGAGTCTGTTGGCTGAGGTGCTGCAACGATTGCCAGCCCGGCAACAAACCGCCAAGTGCCCAGGCCACGGCGACCAGCAGCAGCGCCAGCCCGGCCAGGCCTGGAATGCCGAGACCTTGCAAGTATTCGTGGACGATCAGTCTAGGGATTCGCATCGCCAATCTCCCAAGTCGCCGACAGGTTGAATTGCACCGGTTGCTCCGGCGATTTGACGACGATTTCGTGGCTGAGCAGCGACACATCGGACAGCTCGTCGCTGGCTTCCAGACGTTTGTGGAAGTCGAGCATCGCTTGCAGATCCCGCGCTTCGGCGCTGATCCGTACCTGGCCTTTGCGCGCATCCGGGGTCAGGGTCAGCAGCGCGACGTCATCGCGCGGCATCGCTTCGAGCATGGCGAACAGGCGTTCCCACGGCCGGCGCAGTTGCTGCGAGACCTTGCGCATCTCGGCGAGGTTTGCCGCTTGCTCACGGGTTTCCGCCGGGCTCAGGGTGGACTTGGCGCCGCTGTCGCCGGTCAGCTGACGCTGAGTGGTTTGCAGGTGGCCTTGTTGCTGTTCGGTGTGCGCGTCGAGGTGCTGTTGCACGGCGAAGCACAGCAGCGCCAGCAGTACACCGCCGCCGAGCAGGCTCCAGCCCAATGGGCCGGAACGTGGGCGCGGCTGAAAATCGAGGTTAAGGGCGCGCATCTCAGGCCACCGCCCGGGACATGACGTACAAGCCGTCACGCACGGTCATCGAGGCGTCTTCGAGGGTGCGCAGCTGCACACCCGCCACAGCCGGATGCGCGTCGAGGCGCGCCGGTGCATGCAGATAAACGTTGAAGGCACGTTCGCTGGTCGACGCTTGCAGCTGGCGTTCACGACCGATCAGGGCATTCAACGCCACGTCGCTGTCGCTGCCGCCCACCGAACGCACCCCGGCCCAGCGCCCTTCCCTCGCCAGCAACAACACGCTGCGTTGCGGCTCGGCGACGACGAACAGGAAGTCGCCGGCATCGAGGCTTTTGTCGAAGCGGTTGAACGCCGCCATCAGGTACGGCTGCACCGAGCGCAGGCGCAAACCGCGACCGCTGACCAGCATGCGCAGGCGTTCGAGCAAGTCTTGCGGCAAGGCGCTGGCGATACGGTCGTAACCGCCAGGCTCGGCGGACAGCACCAGACTCCAGGCTTGCGTCGGCGCGCCAAACAGATCATCGAAACACAGTTGGGCGAAGCCGCGCAGTTCTTCCGGGCTGCTGATCTGCGCGCTCCATGGCACCAGGCAGAAGCGGCTGAAGTGTCCGGAGATGACCACGCTCAATTCGGCACCGGCACGGGCATGTTCACCGAGCAGGCGATCGAGGGTATCCAGCGCCACCGCGTAGCTCTGGAAGCCTTCGTCGATGTAACCGACGCTGCCCAGCCACAAGGTGTCGCTGCCGCGCCGCTGACCGAGGCCAACACCGCTGGCGCCGAGCACGGCGACAAAACGCTCACGCGATAAAAGTGACACGATTGATCTCCTCCAGCGTGGTGCGACCTTGTTCCACCAGCTCCAGCGCCGATTCGCGCAACAGGCGCAAACCACGGGCGCAGGCCAGGGCTTTGATTTGTTTGATCGGTTGGCGCTCGACGATCATCTGGCGCAACTCGTCGTCGAGGTGCAGCAGCTCGGCAATCGCCGTACGCCCGCGATAGCCGCTGCCCCGGCAGTGGCCGCAGCCTTTGCCGTGGACGAAGTGGTAGTGATCGACTTTCTGTGGATCGAGGCCCGAGGCGCGCAGTTCTTCATCGCTCGGATTGACCGGCGCGCTGCAACTGCTGCACACCAGTCGAATCAGGCGCTGGGCGAGAATCGCGTTGAGCGCCGAGACCAGGCTGTAGGGGTCGATTTCCATTTGGGTGAAGCGGCCAATCACGTCGAAAACGTTGTTGGCGTGGATGGTGGTGAACACCAGGTGACCGGTGAGCGCCGATTGCACGGCGATCTGCGCGGTGTCCGGGTCACGGATTTCGCCGACCATGATCTTGTCCGGGTCGTGGCGCAGGATCGAGCGCAGACCACGGGCGAAGGTCAGGCCTTTTTTCTCATTGACCGGGATTTGCAGCACCCCCGGCAGTTGATATTCAACCGGGTCTTCGATGGTGATGATCTTGTCCACGCCGTGGTTGATCTCGGTGATCATCGCGTACAGCGTGGTGGTCTTGCCGCTGCCGGTCGGGCCGGTCACCAGCACCATGCCGTAGGGTTCGGCGGCAAGGCGGCGCAACTGGCGCAGGGTCTCGTCTTCAAAGCCCAGCGCCTGCAATTGCACGCCGCAGACCTTGTCGGCCAGATCCTGTTTGTCGAGGACACGCAGCACCGCGTCTTCACCGAAAATGCTCGGCATGATCGACACGCGAAAGTCGATCTGGCGACCGCTGATGCCAATCTTGAAGCGCCCGTCCTGCGGCACGCGTTTCTCGCCGATATCCAGTTCAGCCATGACCTTGACCCGCGAGATCACCTGTTCGGCGAACTCGTTGCCTTGGACTTTACTGATGTTGTTGAGCACACCGTCGATACGGTACTTGATCACCAGGCCATGGCCGGTGGTGCCGAGGTGGATGTCGCTGGCGTGCATTTTCAGCGCGTCGTACAGGGTCGAGTTGACCAGTTTCACCACGCTGCTGGCGTCTTCACTGATGCTGGTCAGCGACAGGCTTTGCAGGGTGTCGATTTCATTATGCGTGTCGCCTTGGGCGTTCAGCGATTCGACGGCGTGGAAGCTTTCTTCGTGGCGGGCCAGATAGGCCTTGAGGTCATCGGCATGGACCAGATGCAGCGGCGCGCCGTGCAGGCAATCATCGATCCAGGCCAGGCGCGCCGGATCGAAGGGATCGGCGAATACACCGATGACTTCGTCATGGTGGCGCAGCAGGATGAACTCACGTTTGAGGCATTGTGCGAGGGTGACCCGGTCGAATACCGGCGTCGCTTGAAACAGGCTGTCGGTGTCGAGTACCGGGTAATGCAGGGTGGCGCCGAGGGTGTGAATGAACGGCATCGGCGCCAGTTCACAGAGCACGCCGAGGGCTTCAAGCACGCGTTCGCCGGAGGTGGCGGCCCGCGCCCGGGCCTGGGCAAGCTGTTCACTGGAAAAGCGTTCCGGCGCGCTCGGCGCCAGCAGAGGTTCAACGACAACGGACAGACGTTCCATGGCTTGCTCTCCAACCGGGGCTCAGAGCCCTGTCGGCGCGGCAAACCTTGGCGGCAAGTGCCGGAACGTCTGATCGCGCCATTACTCCCCGGTGAGCATTTGATCGTCGTCCGGTGCCATGGCGTGCGACTGTCGTCGCCGATCCGCCAACACCCAACTGCCATCGTACAACTGCAACGGGAAGCTCTCGGTCCTGCTCTGGCGTCGTTCGACAAACCCTTCGGAAGGGCTCGCACCGGGTTTCGCTTCGCGCTTGATGCCCAGAAGGTCGCAGACAGCTCGGGCCAGTTCCGCCAAGGGAAACGGTTTGAACAGGATGTGGCTGACTTGCAGTTGCCGCGCCCGCTCACAGACTTCAGCGGTCGGGTGACCCGTTATCAGCACAAAATGGCACGTCCTGTTCTGGCGGACCGCGTCGAGCACCTCAAAGCCTTCCATATCAGGCAAGCGGTAATCGAACACCAGCACGTCGGGAGCAAAGGTTTCGGCCAAACCGATAGCCGTCGCTCCGTCATGTGCAATCTTGACGTCCAGCGCCTGCGCCGACAGATAGTCCTGAAGGTTTCGCGCAAGCAGCTGTTCGTCTTCGACAACCAGTACTTTGTTAACCAAGGTCGACTCCTTGAAACAGCAGGTCCGATGACCCCGCCCTGAGAGTGCGCCTTACCAGGGGTAACGCACACTTCATGCCAGGCTGAGTGCCGGTACTTTTATGTCTTCATGTCCTTGAATTTAATGACAATGCCCGCTCGTCCCGGTACCCCGTTCCCCAGAAACGGGGAAGCACCTGAATGGGCATCGAAGCCATTCCCCACTATTGGGGGGGAACCTTCAGTCGTCGTCAATTCGTTCGATCCTGTTCTGCACCCGTAACTGCGCGAGCACCTGACGACGAGCCTGGGTCTGTTGTTGTCGGGCGAGTTGCGCCCTGACTGTGTCCAGCCCCTGCAAATCTGGGACATCGGCGGCCTCCAGGTGGTTCGGTAAATAAATCACATGCCAGCCGAACGGTGAGCGCACCGGTTGGCTGGCAAACGTCGCGGCCTCGGCAATCGGCGCGCGCATTTGCATCAAGCGTAGACGCGCTGCGGCGACTGTGGCTGCATCCGCTTGCACGGGCACGCGGATCAGCAGGTGGCGGGGTTGCAAGGTATTGGCGCGGATCAGCTCGGCAAACATCTGCTGCGCTGCCATTTCCCGGCGGGTGTATTCGGTGAAGGACGCCTCATCGAAACCGGCGTCCTGCAAGCGTCGGACGAATTTATCCGTGCCGCCGATAGCACTGCGGGTCTGCTCGACTTGCTGAAGCACCACTTGATCGTCGATCTGCAGCCCGCGCTTTTGCGCTTCCTGCCACAGCAGCTCTTTGTCGATCAGCGCTTGCAGTGCTGCCTGGCGCAGCTGTTTATAGGCTTTGGGATTACGAATGCTCGCCACGGCGCGACCCTGATCTTCCAGGTATTCGGCGAAGAAGCGCTCAAAGCGAAACCCGGAAATCTCCTCGCCGTTGACTCGCGCCACGGCCGGCTCGTTATTGGCCCACGCCAGCGGCAGCCAGCAGGTCAGCAGCACTATCAGCGTTGTGAGTTTCATGATCGGCCCTCCGTTCAGGGGCTGGCAACAATCGGTTTATAGGGCGCGACCAGATAGAAACGCTGATCGGGCAAATCCACAGTGACCACGTGTGCACCGCTCAAACCCAGACGTCGACCGGGGCCGAAGCTCAGGCGCGGGGTCAGGCCGGTGTCAAAGTCGTGCAGGCCTTCCAGCGCCGCCACCAGTTTCTCGCGGCTGGCGTCGCGGCCCGCCTGTTTCATGCCTTCGCTGAGCAGCAACATCGAGGCGTAGGCGCCGACTTGCAGCACCGCGTGCTGGGCGCCGAGGCCCTGGCCTTCACGCAGTAACGTCAGGGCCATGCGTCCGGTCTGGGTCCAGTCACTGGGCACGAACGGATAGGCGAGAAACACCCGTCGGGTGAATCCGTCGGGGACTTGCAGCAGGTCGCCGGCCACCTGGCTGGAGGCAGCAAACAGATACGGCACTTGCCCGGCGCTTTGCAGCCGCGTCGCCAGACGACTGAAGCCGCCGCCATTGCCCAGATAAAACACCGAGCGCGAACCCAGCGGTAGCGCCTCTGCCGTCGGGTCATAGGCTTGCAGTTGGACTTTTTGCCAGCCGTGATCCTGCAAATACTGGCCGAGGTTTTGCGCGGCCAGCGTTTGTGCCGGGTCATCGGGATAGGCAATCAGCGTCGGCCCTTGCAGCACGCGCAAACTCGCCGTGGCGTAATCGGCCAACGCGATCAACTGTTCACGCAATCCGGGCAATGGCTCGAAAATCTGCGGACTGGCCTGCAGGGTGCCGAGGATCGACATCGGCCCGATCAGCGGCACGCCGGCCTGTTCCAGGCGCAGCCCCAAGTCACTGTCGAGGGCCGGCGCCAGCGGCGCGATCAACGCGAACACTTGTTCTTGCTCGATCAACTGCTGCAAGGCTTGTTCGGCACTGGCGCGATCCGGGCCGGGATCGATCACCGTCAGGCGCAGTTGCCGACCATGTATGCCGCCATCCTGATTGATCCGCGCCACACTGCCGTTGAGCACCGCCGCCACCGTCGCGCCCTCCTCGGCCAGCGGCCCTTGACTGGGCAACAAGGTGCCCAGATGCAAGGTCTCGGCATCGAGGCCGGGGTCGCGCTCATCGGCGAGGCGTTTGAGATAGGCGGTGAGGTTGCGCTGATCTTTCATCGGCAGCAGAAAGCGCGGCATGCTCGGGTCGAGGCGATTGTGGCCGGGGTCGCGGCCCTGCTCGATCGCCGTGGCCAGAGTGCTCTCGCTGTAGGCCGGATAGCTGCGGCCGTTGACCTGTTGCTGGCCGTAAGTGCTGGTCAGTCGCGACCAGTTCAACTCGGGGGGACGCACGCCACCTTCAGGCCGGCCGAGACCATCGGCGCCATGGCAATTGGCGCACGGCAGACTGGTTGCCGGCAGCAACACGTCCGCCGCGCCAATCCGTGCCATGATCGCTTCGCCACTGGCCGACAGGCCTTGGCGGTACAGGCGCTTGCCCGCTGCCTCTTCCGCAGTCAACGGCGCAGCGCTCGCGCCAAGGCTGACGCCAGCGAGCAGGATCAGGACGAGTACACCGCTCAGGTTCATGGCGCGAACTCAGCGGCCGGCCACGGGCATTGTCAGCAACTGCAAGCGCTGGGCAATGGCGGCGGCCGGAGCGTCGGGACGGATTTTGCTCCAGCGTTTATTGGCGACATCGCCGACGATCAGCTGCGTGGAATGTTGCTCGGGCGTCGGTACGATCTGGCCGATGCGGCTCAATACCAGGTCCATCTGCGCTTTGTCGCCGGTAAGAAAAAGCCAATGAGGGTCATCGGATCCCTGCTTCAAGGTGTAAGCCTTGAGCACCGCTGGCGTGTCGCGCAGCGGGTCACTGGTAAGGGAAATGAAGGTGATGTCCGGCGCCTTGTCGCCCAACAACTCGCGGACTTCTTTGAGCTTTTGGGTGATCAGCGGGCAGGCATCGTTGCAACTGGTGAAAATGACGTTGAGGAGCACTACGCGGTTTTGCAGTGCATCGCTGTAGAAGCGCAGGGTTTCGCCATTTTGATCCTGCAACAGCGTGTCGGTGAACCAGGTTTTCGCGTCGTGAGTGCCTTTGGCCGGCGCGGCGACCACGGCGGCTGGCGGCTCAGAGATGTGGTCTTCGTGAGCGAACGCGACGTTACCGAGAATCCAGAAGCACAGGGTCAGGGAGATCCAGTCGAGCAGTCTCATGGCTGTTGCTCCATGGCGATGGCGGTGTGTTTGGCGTGGGTGCGCAGGCCGCTGAGTTTTTCCACTTCCTTGGCCAGCAGTGCCGGATCGGTGAAGCCGTAGTAGCGCATCCAGTGGCGGCTGTTGCCATCGCCGACGAGGATCAGCGGCTGGTGATTTTTGAAGTCGCCGCTGAAATTGCCGAGGCCTTTGAGGGTTTCATTGATCGACTGCGGCGAGCCGGTCAGCCAGCTCCAGCCCGGGCCGCGCTGGAAGGTGCGCGCATAATCCTGCAGGCGTTTCGGGTCGTCACGTTGCGGGTCGATGCTGATCGACACCAGTTGCACTTCTTCGCCGACCCGCGCACCGAGTTGTTTCTGCACCTTGCCCATGATCGACGAGACCACCGGGCACACCGTGGTGCAACTGGTGTAGATAAAGCTCATGACGACGATTTTGCCCTGCACCAGATCCTGCTCCAGGCGCACGGTTTTGCCGGTCTGGTCGAGCAGCGGCACGTTGGCGAATTTCACCTGAGCATGCTCTTGAGTACTGCTGGCCGGGGCCTTGTGCCCGGCGTGTTCGTCTGTCGAATGGGCGTTGGCGTGTTGAACGCCGAGGCTCAACAGGCACAGGGTCAGCAGGCCACTGGATGCAAATCGGTTCATGTTGAAACTCCTCGTCAACGGGCCTGGCCGGGGGCTACCCGAACACTGGCAAAGGTCTTGTCATCGAAACCGGCGCCCAACGATGCCGCACGCACATGCAGGTACCAGGCGCCGCTGCGGTCGAGGGTGATCGGCGCTTCGTAAACGCCGTCGGCGACTTCCAGCGCCGCCACTTCACGCGGGTGCGAGGTGGGTGCGAGGTAGTAGCGCAGTTGCACGTCTTTCACACCGCTGCGCTGGGTTTTGTCTTTGCCTTGGACGATGCGGAAGCGCACGACGTAGGGGTCGTTGAGCGTCACGGCAGTCTTGTCGAGAAGGAACTCGACTTTCGGCTGGCCGAGGTGTTTTTGCGGTTTGCCGTCAGGCTCAATCTGCGCGGTAAAGCAGTGAATGATGTTCGGCTGGTTGAGCAGAAACGCCACGTCAAAGCGCCCCGCCGCCGGCAGCTTCACCCGCGCGCTGTAGAGCCCCGGCGAGACTTCGCGCAGGCTGCGGTCGATGACCATGGCGGCACGGGCGATCTGGCCACGGTTGGGGTAACCGGACATCGGCGCGTTCATGCCTTCGGCGTAAAAGTAAGTGGTGTTGTCGACCGGGTTGACCACGAACACCGCGTTATCGTCGCGCGACACTGCCAGGCTTGAGGCCAGCGGTAAATCCCCGGCCAGGCGCGGCGCTTGCGGGCCGGCCTCGAAACCCTGGCTGATCGGTTGGCGGCCTTCGCCCAAGGAAGACAGGTTGATCATGGTGACTTTCGGCGAAGCCAGTCCGCGGATGTACGCGTAGGCCTGGGTGAACACCACTTGGTAGGGTTCGGCGCTGACGTCCAGATCATGGATGGCGCTGTTGGTCGCGGCGTCGATGACCGTGGCGCGGTTTTCCAAAGTGTTGAGCACAACGCCGAAGCGGCCGTCGGCGCTGAAGCCCATGGGGCCGAGGCCTTGCTGCAACTTGATCACCCGGCGGAGGGTGTGAGTGCTGGCGTCGATCACGCTCACGGTGCCGTCCTTGCCGTCGGCCACATACACCGCGCCGGACAGTGGCGAATAGGCGACTGACAGGGGATGCGAGCCGGTTTTGATCTGCTGGACGATGTTCAGGCTGGCAATGTCGACCACGCTGACGGTGCCATCGTCGCGGTTGCTGACAAAGGCGAAACGGCTGTCCTTGCTGAAGCTGATTTCGTGGTGGCCGCGCCCGGTCTGCAGATGTTTGAGGGGTTTGAGGCTTTGGCTGTCGATCACCGTCACCCCGGACTCATTGGCTTTGCTGGCGTTGTTGCCGACCCACAGCAGACGTTCATCCGGTTGCAGCGCCACGCGTACGGGTTGGCTGCCGGCGGCGATCGAGTCGAGAACTTTGAATTGTTCGCTGTCGATGACGGCCACTTCGCCCGCTGTCGGCATCGAGACGAATACGCGTTTGTTGTCTTTGGGCGTGACCCAGTCCATCGGCGGTTGCTTGAGTTCGATCCGCGCCAGGGTGCTGGTGATACCGCCGACCGACACCGACGGATCGACCACGGCAATGCTGGCGTCGCGGTTCATCACCAGCAGGAAATAGCTGTTGAGGTCGAGCAACGGTCGCGCACCGATGTTGGATTTGAGAAACACCCCGACCCGCGCTTTGCAGCTCTGGTCACGGCCCTGGGCTTGATCGGCGGCGAGGGTTTGCGGATCGACCCAGGCACCCGGCGCTACCCCGGACAACGGCTGGCCGGAAGCGCTGTCGGTGACGCGGAACTGCACATCGGCGAATTCGCCTTCGCGCAGTTTGCCGTCGGCGGCCAGTGGCTTGAGCTTGAAATCCACCGCCACACCGTCACGGTTCAGCATCTGACTGGCCCCCGTTTGCGCCAGGGCAATCTCACTCAGCGTCAGCAACGCCCCGGTCAGGGCCAGCGTGCAAATACCGATGATGTTGATGATCCTGTTCATACCACCCTCCCCTCATTTGCAAACCTATTCCCTGTAGGCCTTCGCCTGCTCGCGATGGCGTCATCCGCCTTACCATCCGAGACCGAGTTGCCCCAATCGCGAGCAGGCGAAGGCCTACATGGGATTTGCATTCATCCCGCCAACCTCACTGCCCACCGAAGACCCTGTGGGAGCTGGCTTGCCAGCGATGGCGTCCTTTCCGTCACATCAATGGCGCCTGTGCCGCCGTCATCGCTGGCAAGCCAGCTCCCACAAGGATTTGCATCCACAGGCATGTTGTCGTTGCACCTGCTTCTACTGCCCCTGCGGCGCCGGTTCCGGTTCGTTTGTGACCCGCAGCAAGCCCCACAAACCGGAGGTGTTGCCGTAGGCGGCGTAGTCGCGAAACAGGTAGTCCCCCGGGATCGCGTTGCTGCCGCCAGCACTCGGGATCATGAAGCTGAAGTGCGCGGCCGGCAGGATGCTTTCGTGGGCGCCGATGTACATCGACATCGGGTTGTAGCCGAAGCGCACCGAACCGACGCCCGGCGAACCCATCGGATAACCACCGACATCGCTCTTCTCGGCCTGGAACGGGTTCACCGACCAGACATGCCCGTCGAGCTGGAACGTGGTGCCACGACTGCCACCGCTCGGCATCAGAATGTGCGTACGCAATGGCTGCCCGGGTTTGGCATACAGCACCGGCGTCTGCGGATCACCGCCGACCAACGCATTGCTGTAAGCCATGTGCGCATTGGTCATGTCGCCATAACCCGCGCCATCGGCATGCCCGAACGGTGCATCCGGGGCGAGGCCGAAGCGATACCACAGCGGTTCGGTCTTGTAGTTGATCGCCATGCTCGAGTTGTCCTGCGGATCGGTCGGCACGCCGAAGCCCTCAGCGGCGATCCCCTCCACCGGCCGGCCATTGGCCCAACGGGTGTTCAACGCCTTGTGCCAGACCATCGCAAAGTCGCGGTAGCTGGTTTGCCCAGGCGCGGTGACCGTGGCGTTGACCTTGCGCGCATCGTCGACCCAGGTCGCGCCGATCGGCAGGATGCTCATCGCCCCACCGAGGCCTTTTTGCGGCTGCTTGATCACGTCCGCCGGGGTGATGTTCAAGCCACCGAACTCGACCGCCGTGGCGTTGATGTTGTCGACGCTGCGGCCCAGTTGCGTCACCGGTTTACCTTCACGCTCCAGGTGCCCGGCGTAGTACTGATAGGTCCGGGTCGGGTACGCGCCGCTGCTGCCGACACGCGGTGGCACGGTCTGGATCGGGTTGGCGCCGACGTTGGCGCCGTCGGATTTGGTGATGTCGTAGGCCAGCAGTTGTGCATGCAGACCGACGTGGCTGGACGGCCGCATCAGGTTGTTGCTGAAGGTGGTCGAACCCAGACCGCTGTTGCGATCACGCTTGACCATGCCTTGCATCACCGCAGTCTGGGTCAGATCAGGCATCACGCTCGGCAAACGGTTTTCCAGGGTGATGTTGATGCAGTCCCCCGCCGCTGCGCGCAGCACCAGCGGTTCCACCGGGATGCCGGGTTTGAGCTTGCCGCTGACCGGATCGAGATCGGATTTACGCACATACAGAATCGCCGTCGGATCATGCAGCGGCCCGCTCTGCCCGCCGATGGTGATGGTTTCGCCATCCTCCGGATCGGTCACGGTGACTTGTGGAATGCTCACCGTGCGCGAGTTCAGCACCAGGGTGCCGCCCGCTGGATTGAGCGGCCCGCCGACATGCTGGCCAAGCCCTTCGGGATCGCCGATGGTCAGGCCCAGCGCATTGCCGAGGATGTCATTAGCCAGCGCCGCGACTACTTCATAGTTGCGCTGCACAGTGGGCCGGGTGCCAATGCCATTAGGGTTGGCGCCATAGCGCGGGCAACTGCCCTCGAACGCCACGGTGTTGCGCATGCCCGCCGGGCTCGGGTTGTTCGGGATGGCGAACAGGTCGGCGCGTTTGGCGGTGTAGTTGCGCATCACGCCCCAGATACCGCTCCAGTAGCCTTCGATCGAAGCGTCCATCGAGTACAGATAATCGCCCGTGGTCGCCGCCGAACTGGAGAGCATCGACACCGGCGCAATGAAGCCCATCTGCTCGGAGATGCCGATCATCTGCGACGCACGCCAGCCGGAGTTGGAGCTGTTACCGAAACCGGAACCGCTCTGCAGCCATTTCACACCGTGCAGGGTGACGTTGTGCTCTTCTTCATGGCCGCCGGCATGCACCCGCAGCCGCACGTTATCGCCAGTGTAGGTGCGCAGCATCGGCGTGAACGGATCACCCGGTTCGGCGCCGCCCTTGTTGATGTGCGGCGGGAACAGCGTGGTGCCACCGGTTGGGCCGGTCGCCGAGGTGAGCAGATTCGGCGCCAGGTTCATCGCCGGAATCGCCCGGTCGGTACGGCTTTGCATGGCGAACGCCAGATCACCGCCGAGGCCGTCGGCCTGCATGCCGCGCTTGCCGTCCGGGCCGACCTTGTTCGGGTCGTACACGCGCAGGGCCAGCGGCTCGTTGCGATAGTTGACGACGAACATGCCCGGGTCATCCACAGAGATTGCTTGCGGACATGGCCGGCTCGGGCAGCCCGGGACCTGACCGCCCTGCACTTCCAGCACCCCTTCAA
The DNA here is from genome assembly GCF_031931925.1 of Pseudomonas sp. rhizo66. NCBI lineage: Bacteria > Pseudomonadati > Pseudomonadota > Gammaproteobacteria > Pseudomonadales > Pseudomonadaceae > Pseudomonas > Pseudomonas sp. rhizo66. The sequence goes on along the minus strand of NZ_JAUJWZ010000008.1, from coordinate 194,007 downwards.
GCAGGTTGCTGGCGTTGTTGCGCACTGGCGGGTTGATCGCGTAGCGGAAGCTGTCGGCGGTGGCCGGGAACGCCTGCGCATTCGGCACGCCGTTGGGGCCGGCACCGACGTAGACGCCAGCCTCATAGGCGTGCTGGAAGTCGCTGTACTCAAGGAAGAACTCGCGGAAGCTGTCGTTCTTGCCATCGCCGTCGAGGTCGCCGGTATTGATCACCGCTTGCCACGAGGTCGGCCCGCCGTCCTGCCGCGAGCCGCTGTACAGAGGCTCGCCGGTTTCGGCGTGGAACCAGGTGGAACCGGCCGGTTCCGCTAGCACGGTCGCGTACAGACCGATCTGTTGGTGCGTCGATGGGCCGAGGTGGTCGTGGGTGAAGATGGTGCCGAGGCCACGATCGACGCCTTTGGCGTTGACCACCGGATCGACGAACCAGCGCTGCATCGCCGTGCGCGCACCGAGCCAGTCGGCGCGGCCGTACTGGCCGAAGAATGGGTGGTTCCTGGCTTTCGGGCAGGCCTGAGTACCGTCACGTGGATCGGTGCCGGCGCACTGGTTGAACTCGCGGATCGCGTGGATGCGTTCCTGCACGGCGCCGGGCGAGAGCACGCCATCCTCGTAGTTCCAGCCGTTGGACGAGCCGTCCGCCGAGGTCAGATCCCACTTCGGCAAGTGGATGTGCTGGCCGATCACGTCGGTCGGCGTGCGCACCTGATAATCGTCCATCTCGTAAGTGGCCGGCACCAGGTTGGTTTGCTGGTATTGCACGCAATCGAAGGTGTTCATGCGCATCACCAGCGGCTCTGGCGGACGCTGCTTGGTGATCACCGGCCAGGCGTCCTCCCACAGCGCCAGAATGCGCGCCTGCGGAAAGTGATAACCGACCTTGTTGTACACCGCGTCGAACTGGATGTTGGCGGCTTTGTAGATGCGTGGGCGGTCGGCGGTGAAGGTCGAGGCGCCGACAAAGGACATGCCGTCGACGCGCTCACCGCTGGCGAACTCGCCGCTGCCGGCGTTGCTGGTCAGGCGTTTTTGCCGATCGTCCATGCACGGTTCGTAATACGGTGCGCCCGCCATTGGCAAGGCACCGTTGGTGCGGAACGCCTTGGCCACCACCTGATTACCGGGCAGCAAGGCGTAGCTTGGGTGATCCTTTTTCGCGTGGAAAGCCATCGCAGCCTGTTCGACCTCGGTGCCTTCTTCCGGCAGGTAAATCGGTTTGGCGCGGGTGACTTCCTTGGAAAAGTCCAGCGAAGTGGTCACGGTGTGCGCTTCGCCACCGGCCGCGACGCCGTCCAGTGCGTGCCGCTGCAAGCCGCCATCCCAGCCGCCGGACTGCGCCGGGTCGAGGTTGGCCCACAGCGCTTTGCCGCTGGCCTTGAGCGATTGCGCGGTGGCTGCGTCGAGCATGTCCAGTGGCGGCGTTGGCGGACGTTGGCCGACCGAGCTTTCCATGCCGCCGATCCAGAACGGGTAGCCAGGGTTCTTCAGACTGCCGTCGGCATTGCGGTTGGCTTCGCTGCGATCGACCAGCGCCAGTGAGCCGATGGCTTGACCGCCGGCGTTGCCGCCATGGTGTTCACCGTCGTCATCGCCCTCTTCTTCGTCATCGTCGTCATCATTGCCGGCGACCAGGGTTTCACCGATCTTCGGCACGACCACGACTTTGCCCGGCATTGGCGCCATGGCTTTGCCCGGAAGCGGCACAATGGCCGGAATTGGCGTACCGGCGACGATTTCACCATCGGGCAAGGCCCGTGCACCGGCTGCCGGTTTGCCACTGCGCAAGGCAAACGGTTCGCTGTGATAGCCATCGGCGCCCTGCTGCGAAACATCGAGGCGGGTGCCTTCTTCGAACACATCGTGCACCCGCCACATGGCCCACATGCCTTGGGCGAAGTGTGGATAGAAATGGCAGTGATAGATCGCATCACCGGCTACGCGGTTGCGGTTGCCTGAACCACCGTTGGCGATTTCATAGGTATAACCGGCACCCGGCCCGATGCCTTGGGCGTCGACGTAATCGGAGTTGTCGTCATTGGGGTTGAACAGCCACTGATGGCCGTGCAGGTGGAAAATGTGCTGCTCGTGGCCATTGTGGGTGTTGCGGAATTTGACGAAGTCACCGATGTAGCTGTGGTTGACGTTGGACGGCTCCGACGGGTACAGGGCCATGGTCGCTTTCACACCGATCTGATCGGCGCGTGGTGTCTGGCCCGGGGCGATGTTCTCCAGCCCGGTGTTGGCCGGCACATCCACCAGCATCGCCACATCGCCGACGGTGTGCGAACTGAGGAAGAATTCTTCATAGGCACACGACAGGCAGTCGTGCATCGGCCCCACGCCCAAGCGGTTGGCGACCACTTCGGCGCCCATGCCGCCGGAGCCGTAGTTGATCATGAACGAGTCGCGGGTCGGCTCCAGCACATGGGCCATTACCGGGTCAGCCCAATAGGCCGGGAATGCTTGGGTGGCGGCGGTTTCGTCCTGGAACTGCGAGGCAAAATCGCGGAACGGTTCCAAGCGGTTGGGGATCGCCGGGTTGCGTTTGCCCATCGACTCCAGCGGATAGGTGCTGGACGGAAAACTGCCGTCGGCGTTGCTACCCATGACGATCGCATCGCTTTCGCTGGAAATGATTTCACTGCCGTCGACCATGTTGATGATCGGTGTGCCGGCCTTGCCTTCACGCAACCACGGTTCGCGCTGCGGGTAACGCGCCTGGTAATCAACGATCGGTTGGCCGGTGGGTGCGCGGCCAGTCGTGGCCAGGCGCATTTCCTCTTCGGTGAGGGTATTGCGATAGCTGCGACCGCCCTTGGGCAGCACGACGACCTGGCCGAACAAGCCATTGGCAACGTTGCCGGCCGCGCCTTCGCCGCCAAACGTCGCGCCACGGCTGCTGACGGCAAACGCGCCTTCTCGTTCGGCGAACAAGGTGTAGGAACGGCTCGCACCCGGTGGCACCAGACTGTTGGCGTTGCGGCCGGTGAACGAGGAAATGTCATCGATGCTGTTCACCGCCTGCAGGCCGTTGACCTGGAAACCGACGTGACGGTCGGCGACCTGCTCGTCGACTTTGAAGTCCTCCGCGCCGTTGGCGTTTGCGCCCTCCTCCTCGCCCTCGTTTTCAAAGTGCTTGTTGGGGTTGGCCTGATAGTCCAGCAGGTTCTGCAGATTGATCGTCAGGCAATCCCCGGCGGCCACGCGCAACACCAGCGGCCGTGGACGCTTGTCCGGACGCAGCGAAACTTTGCCCGGCACCGCAGCGCCACCGTACGCCAGCGACTGCTCATGCTCATCGACCACATCGCGGCGCAGGGCATACATCATGCCGTTGATGTTCTGCGCACCGAGGCGGTTGAACATCAGCGGTTGATCGAAGGCGACGACGTTGGCCACCAGGTTGCGCTCGCAACGCACGGCTGCGCCGGCCAGTTCGACGCTGAGTATCGAAGCCAGAATCAGCAGCCAGTTCAACAGAGACGGAGGGTGATGGATGCCAACCATGATCAGTAACCTCGTAGTGGGTGCTCGCAGGAACACTTCTCGACAAATGCCCCGGAGCAAGCCGCGTGCCACAAAAATTTTCATTAGCGTTCAATCAGTTACCGCGAGCACTTGAGAATCCGGGGGATATTCCCCACCCTTTTTCCCCATTTTTCGGGTCTATCCGGTTGGCCCCGAAAGTGGGGAAAACCGGGTTGGACTCACAACGGCGCATCCATGGCCAAGCCCTGCAAACGCCGGTACTGGCGCAACACATTCGGCACATACCGCTGGGTTTCGGCGAACGGTGGAATCACCCGACCACGGCTTAGCACTGCGTCGGGCCCGGCGTTGTAGGCCGCCACGGCGAGGGCGATGTCGTTGTCGAACAGGGTCATCAGACGCTTGAGGTATTTGGCCCCGCCCTGGATGTTGGCCTTGGGGTCGTAGACATCGGTCACGCCCAGCTCGCGGGCGGTGTCGGGCATCAACTGCATCAGCCCGCCTGCGCCTTTGGATGAAGTGGCGCCGGGGTTGTAACGGGATTCGGCGTTGATCACCGCGTGCAGCAGCGCCTCGGGCAATTGATTGACCTTGGCCGCCGCCGACACCAGTTCCGCGTAGGGCTGGTTGGCGATCATTTGCGGCTGCTGATCAAGGCTGGCCACTGCGGCGTCAGCCTCGCGGATCACCCGTTCGTAGGTGCGTCCGGGCCGGTGAACGTTGGACAGCACGTAGCTGCCCTTGGCGTCCACCGAGATGAACACATCGGCTTGCGCGGCGCCGCTGAGCAGCACACAGCCGAGCAATCCGCTGGCAAGAAATTTCATGTCGGGCCTCCCCGGATCGACCCCGATAAATTGGGGGAAATGCCCCAATGGCCGATCACGTTTGAGCCATACGCAAGCACTGTGCCGACTCTTTAAATGCCCGGTTTACAAGGGTTTCAGCCAATCAGGTGGTTTTCAGTGGGGGCTGAGCATGGCAATTGCATAAGCCGTTCAGGCGACACGGCTGCCACTCACGGGAGGTCATCATGAAGCTGCAATATCGTCCGCGTGGCCAACGCGGTTTTACCCTGCTCGAATTGCTCGTGGTGCTGGTGGTGCTCGGCCTGTTGGCCGGGATCGTCGCGCCGAAATACTTCGCCCAACTCGGTCGCTCGGAAGTGAAAGTGGCCAAAGCGCAGATCGAAGGGTTGAGCAAAGCGCTGGATATCTATCGGCTGGAAGTCGGTCACTACCCGTCCACCGAACAGGGCTTGCAGGCCTTGGTCACCGCACCGAGCGACGAGGCGAAATGGACGGGACCGTATTTGCAGAAAAAGCTGCCGCAGGATCCCTGGGGACGTAATTACGCCTACCGCTATCCGGGCGAAAACAGCGAGTACGACTTGCTGTCGATGGGCAAGGACGGCCAGCCCGGCGGCGAAGGTGAAAACGCCGAAGTGACCAACTGGCAGTAAACGGAGCGCGGCCCATGCGATTTCATGTGAAAGCGGTTGGCAAGGCTGGGGTGGTGTCCTTGAGTGTGGAGGCACCCGGCGACAGCGAGGCGCGGCGGATCGCCGAAGATCAGGGATTGCGCGTGCTCAGCGCGCACGCCGACAAGCATTGGCGTTCGCTGAAACTGCGCCAGCGCGAGACCTTCAACCTGGTGTTGTTCAGCCAGGAACTGACCACCCTGCTCAATGCCGGCCTGCCGTTGATCGATGCGCTGGAAAGCCTCGCCGAAAAAGAAACCGCCCCCGCCGCCCGCAAAACCTTGAGTGAGCTGGTGCGCCTGCTGTACGAGGGCAAGTCCTTCTCGCAGGCGTTGGGCCAGTTGTCGGCGGTGTTCCCGCCGCTGTACGTGGCGCTGGTACAGTCCAGCGAGAAAACCGGCGCGGTCGGCGATGCGCTGGGTCGTTACGTCAGTTACCGCCAGCGCATGGACGAGGTGCGCCAGAAGATCATCAGCGCCTCGATCTACCCGATGCTGTTGCTGATCGTCGGCGGTGGTGTGGTGTTGTTCCTGATGGGTTATGTGGTGCCGCGTTTCAGTCTGGTGTTTGAAGGGCTGGGCGATAACTTGCCGTGGCTGTCGCAGGTGTTGATGAGCAGCGGCATGTTTTTGCATGCGCATCAGGCCGAGTTCTTCGCTGGGTTGGCAGCTATTGTCATCGCCCTCGCCGTGCTGCAAAAGCAACCGGCGGTTCGCCGTGGGCTGGATCGGCTGGTGGAGAAACTGCCGGCCGTCCATCAACGGATTTTCATGTATGAACTGGCGCGCTTTTATCGGTCGTTGGGGATTCTGCTGCAAGGCGGGATTCCGCTGGTGACCGCCATGGCCATGGTGCGTGGCTTGCTCACCGTCGCTTCGCGGACGCGCCTGGATCAAGCCTGCGAGCGGGTGCGCGAGGGACAATCGCTGTCTACCGCGCTGGAACTCAATCACCTGGTGACGCCGGTCTCGCTACGATTGCTGCGCGCGGGCGAACAGTCCGGCAACCTCGGGCAGATGATGGAACGTAGCGCCGATTTCTACGACGAGGAAATCAGCCGCTGGCTGGAGTGGTTCGTGAAATTGTTCGAACCGCTGCTGATGACCTTCATCGGCCTGCTCATCGGGGTCATCGTGATTCTGATGTACATCCCGATTTTCGAATTGGCGTCGAGTATTCACTGACCGCGGGAACGGGTCCGGTCCCTGCAACAATGCACTTTTACGTTCCCAACAAAACCACAAAGACGGAGAACGATATGCACATTCAAAAGCTCGTGCTCGCAATGGCCATCGGCGCAGTTCTGTCGGCGTCTACGGTGCTGATTCCGGACAGTGTGTCGGGCGTGTCCAGTGCTCATGCCAAGGATGGGGGGAGCGGTGGTGGTGGAGGTAGTGGCGGTGGAGGCGGAAGTGGTGGCGGTGGCGGTGGTGGAAGTGGCGGTGGAGGTGGTGGTCATGGCGGCAACGGCGGTGGTAGCGGCGGTGGAGGTGGCGGTCATGGCGGCAGCGGCGGTGGTAGTGGCGGTGGCAACGGTGGCGGTCATGGCGGCGGCAACAGTGGCAGCGGTGGCGGTGGCGGTGGCGGCAACAGTGGCCACAGCGGCAGCGACCACGGCTCCGGACACTCGGGCGACAGCGCCTCATCCGGCCGCAGCGGCACGCACGCCGAAGCGGGGGATGACCATGGCGTCCACCGCGCCGGTGAAGTCGGCGATGACCACGGGGTCCACCGTGCCGGCGAAGTCGGCGATGATCGTGGCGTACATGTCGGCGGCGAGCCGGGCGATGACAAGCGCGCCAACTGATTTTTAAAAACACCACAAAACCTGTGGGAGCTGGCTTGCCAGCGATGAGGCCCGATCAGGAAAAGTTGTACTGCCTGCCCCGCCGCCATCGCTGGCAAGCCAGCTCCCACAGGGTCTTGTGGCATACGCAGATCAAGCAGGCTCACTCCTACAGTTTTGATGTGCGTAAGGCTCAGAGGGCGACGTGGCTCTCGTTCAACCGTTCACGCAAAAATTCAACCAGCGCCTGCACCGGCCTTGAAGCCTGACGATGCTGCGGATACACCGCCGATAACGTCAGCGGCTCCGGGCGCAGATCATCCAGCACCGGCACCAGCCGGCCATCCTTCAACGCCGCGCCAACAATAAACGTCGGCAAATAGGTAATGCCCATCCCCTGTACCGCCGCATCCCTGAGCAACTCGCCGTTGTTCACGCGCATGCGTCCAGTGACATTGACCAACAGCGGCTTGCCCTGCCCCGCATTAAACCGCCATTGCACCGAACGCCCATGGCCGTAAGGCAGGCAGTCATGGCTGTGCAGATCTTCAGGCTTGAGCGGCGTGCCGCGCTCGGCGAGGTACGCCGGACTGGCGCAGTACACCCGCTCGATCGACGCAATGCGCCGGGCAATCAGGGTCGAGTCTTCAAGCACGCCAATGCGCAACGCCAGATCGTAGCCCTCACCGAGCAAATCCACCGGCCGATCACTCAGATCGACCTCTACCGTAACCTCGCGATAGCGCTGCAAGAACAGCGGCAGCAGACACCCCAGATGCGCCACGGCAAACGACAGCGGCGCGCTCAGACGAATCGTCCCGCGTGGCTCGGCGGTTTGCCCGGCGATGCCCTGCTCCACTTGTTCGACCTCACCCAACAGGCGCAACGCCGATTCGTAATAACTCTGCCCCAGCGGCGTCACGTCCAGGCGCCGCGTCGAGCGGTTCAACAACCGCACGCCGAGGCGCTCCTCCAATTGCATCAAACGTCGGCTCACGAACTGCTTGGACAGGCCCAGTTGATCAGCCGCGGAGGTGAAGCTGCCGGAGTCCATGACCTGGCAAAAAATACGCATGTCTTCGAACGGGTTCATTGTCACTCTCTGGTGGACAGTTAAACGCTTTATAGCCGCTTTTTCACTTTCAGGCAGCTCATTAATCTGTGCTCACGGTTTAAAAACAACCCCAAACCTGTAGGAGCTGCCGAAGGCTGCGATCTTTTAAAGATCAAAAGATCGCAGCCTTCGGCAGCTCCTACAGGGCACACAACTCATCAAAAAATGGAATTAAGCATGAACATCACCAAAACCCTCACCGCTTCCCTCCTCGCCCTGTCCATCGGCAACGCCTTCGCCGCCGAAAACAGCGGTGTCGAGCACAACACCCAAGCCTTCCTCGACGCCCTCGCCGCCGGTGGTGGCAAACCGCTGGAGCAGCTGAGCCCGAAAGACGCCCGTGCGGTGCTGACCGGCGCGCAGGCTTCGGTGAAAGTGGATCTGTCCGGTGTTGAAGTCAGTGACAAATCGATCAAGGTCGATGGCCAGACCATCAACCTGAAAGTGGTGCGTCCGGCCAAGGTCAAAGGCGAGTTGCCGGTGTTCATGTTCTTCCACGGTGGCGGCTGGGTACTCGGTGATTACCCGACGCACCAACGCTTGATTCGTGATCTGGTGGTGGGTTCCGGTGCAGTAGCCGTCTACGTCGACTACACGCCGTCGCCGGAAGCGCAATACCCGACCGCAATCAACCAGGCCTACGCCGCGACGAAATGGGTGGCTGAGCACGGCAAGGACATCGGTGTCGACGGCAAGCGTCTGGCAGTAGCGGGCAACAGCGTCGGCGGCAACATGGCGGCGGTCGTGGCGTTGATGGCCAAGGAACAGAAAGCCCCTGCCCTGCGCTTCCAGCTGCTGATGTGGCCGGTGACCAATGCGCAGTTCGACGACGGTTCGTACCAGCAATTTGCCGAGGGCCATTTCCTTACCAAGGGCATGATGCAGTGGTTCTGGGACAACTACACCACCAACCCGGCCGAACGTGCGCAGATCCATGCCTCGCCGCTCAACGCCAGCGCCGAACAGCTCAAGGGTTTGCCTGCCGCGCTGGTGCAGACCGCCGAATTCGACGTGCTGCGTGACGAAGGCGAAGGCTATGCGCGGCATCTGGATGCAGCCGGCGTGCCGGTGACCTCGGTGCGCTACAACGGGATGATTCATGACTTCGGCCTGCTCAACCCGCTGAGCCAGATTCCGGAAGTGAAGGCAGCGGTGCGTCAGGCGGCGGCTGAGCTGAAGACTCATCTGAATCCATAAAAGCGAAAGATCGCAGCCTGCGGCAGCTCCTACCCTGGAATACGATTCCCTGTAGGAGCTGCCGCAGGCTGCGATCTTTTTTCTCACTAGCGTCGCGGAGTACCGGTCATGACTCTTTTCTACGCCCACCTGCTGTCCTGGAGCGCCGTTCTGCTGCTGCTCGACGCGGTGCTCTGGCACTTCTCGCCCTTCAGCCATCGCGCCCCGAGAGTGGGTGTGCGGCTGGTGCTGTTTCTGGCGTTCACGGCGCTGGTGATCAACGCCGGCGTCAGTCCGTTGCAAGCACCACAATTCACCGATGATCGCGTGGCGCAGCTGGGGGCGACGGCGCTGGGGATTCTCTGGTGGCTGTACGCAGCACGGGTGCTGACCGAAGTGATCGGTCTGGCGCTGATGCGCCGCATCGGCCATAGCGGTCGGTTGCTGCAGGACGTCATTGGTGCACTGGTGTTTCTGGTGGCCATCGTTGCGGCCGCCGGCTACGTGCTGGAGCTGCCAGTGAAAGGCTTGCTGGCGACTTCGGGTGTGGTGGCCATCGTTGTCGGTCTGGCATTGCAAAGCACCTTGGCCGATGTGTTTTCCGGGATCGTGCTCAACACCACCAAGCCGTATCAGGTGGATGATTTCGTGGTGATCGACGGCGTCGAAGGCAAAGTCTTCGACATCGATTGGCGCGCCACACATCTGTTGACCAGCGCCGGGACCATGGCGGTGGTGCCGAACTCGGTGGCGGCCAAGGCGAAGATCGTCAACCTCAGCCGCCCGAACAACATGCACGGCGTGTCGATCAGCATTCAGGTGCCGAATCACATCCGCCCGCGACGGGTACTGGATGCACTTGATCGCACCTTGCAGGGCAGCAGTTCGCTGTTGCTGACGCCAGCGCCGAAAGCCGTGCTGAAAGAGGCCGGCGAAACCATGTCGGAATACGTCGCCAGCGGCTTCATCGCCGAGCTTGGCAAGAAAAGCGAAGTGCGCAATCAACTGTTCGACCTCGCCCACCGGCATCTCGAAGCGGCGGGCATTTCACGGCATCCGGACGGCGTGATCGAACCGTCGACCCGTGCTCGTGCGTTGCTCGATGAAGTGAAAATATTCCGCTCCCTGAGCAGTGAGGAACGCGATCGCCTCGCCGAATCGATGGTTGCCCAACAGTACTCGGCCGGCCAGGTGGTGCTGGGTCTGGATGAAGTGCCGGACAGTCTGTTTGTGATCGCCACGGGGGTGGTCAGTGCGACGGTGCCGGACGGTGACAACAAGGTCGAAGCCGGGCGGATGGGGCCGAGTGAGGTCATGGGTGAGCAGAGCATTCTGGCGGATACGCCGTCGCAGGCGACGTTCACGGCGTTGACGTCGAGCATCATCTATCGCCTCGACAAGAACCTCACCCGTCAGTGCATGGAGCAGCGCACGGAGGTGGGTCGGGCGTTGAATAAATTGCAGGCGGTGCGCCAGCAGAACAGTCGCCTCGCGTTGATGGCCAAACCGGTGGCGGTGAGGAAAGGTGGGTTTCTCGGTTGGCTGCAGAAGCGTTGAAGCGGCAAGATCAAGATCAAAAGCCTCCCCCTCACCCCAGCCCTCTCCCCTAAAGGGGCGAGGGGGAAAGGGAGCAGACCGCATGCAATTCAGAACCTGAGTTCGGCTCGGCATTGCAGGTCGGCGTATCCCGAAAGAACCCCTCGGTCAGTCCCCTCTCCCCGAGACCTCGAAGGGAAAGGGAGCCGATCTTCAAGCTGTTCAAAACTGAAGTTCGGCTCGGTATTGCAGGTCGGTGTACCTCGAAAGAACCCCTCGGTCAGTCCCCTCTCCCTCCGGGAGAGGGTTAGGGTGAGGGGCTCTTCAAGATCAGCCGATTACTTGGCAGTGAACTTGGTATAGCTGTTGATCAGGTTGCGATAGTTCGGCAGACGCTCGGACAGCAGATGCGCCAAACCTTCCATGTCGTTGCGCCAGTCGCCCTGCAGCTCGCACGCTACCGAGAACCAGTTCAGCAGGTGGGCACCCGCCGCCGACATCCGCGCCCACGCCGCTTGTTGCACGGTGGTGTTGAAGGTGCCCGACGAGTCAGTCACGACAAACACTTCGTAGCCTTCAGCAATCGCCGAAAGGGTCGGGAACGCTACGCAAACGTCCGTCACCACACCGGCGATGATCAGTTGCTTGCGGCCGGTAGCCTTGATCGCTTTAACGAAATCTTCGTTGTCCCAGGCATTGATCTGGCCCGGGCGCTGAATGAACGGCGCATCCGGAAACTGCTCGCGCAGCTCAGGCACCAGCGGGCCGTTGGGACCAGCATCGAAACTGGTGGTGAGGATGGTCGGCAGCTTGAAGAACTTGGCGATATCGCCCAGCGCCAGCACGTTGTTCTTGAATTCGTTCGGAGTGAAATCCTGGACCAACGAGATCAGACCGGTCTGGTGATCGACCAGCAGTACGACCGCATCATCTTTGTTCAGACGTGTGTAAGGAACGCTCATGGCAAAACTCCTGGTAGACGGATGGATGAAACGTGAAGCGTCGACCGGATGACCGGCGCTTCAGGGGAAATCAGAAAGCGAAGCAGGAACAACCGAACGCGCCCCAGAAACCGGCGAAGTCACTGACCGGTGCGTTGGACATCCGCGCCTTTTCATGGCTGTGGGTGTGCACCGCACACGGCCCGCTGCACTGGTGAACCTGCGCCTGCAACGGCGAATTCGGCCGCCAGTGGCCCGGGACTTTCACCACCGGTGACCAGTCCGGCAGCACTGGAATCGAGCGCGGGCCGAGGTCTTCGAAGTCGCCGGCGGCGTAAACAATCTTGCCGCCAACCACGGTCATCACCGATTCGATCCACTTGATCGCTTCTTCCTCGACATGGAAGAAATCCGCGCTCAGCGCCGCCAGATCCGCCAGTTGCCCGACCTTGATCTGGCCCTTCTTGCCCTGCTCCGAGGAGAACCAGGCGCTGCCGTGAGTAAACAGTTCCAGCGCGGTCGCGCGCGGCAAACCTTCTTCGTACAAGGCCAGGCCGCCAACGGTGCGACCGCTGACCATCCAGTACAGCGAAGTCCACGGGTTGTAGCTGGACACCCGCGTGGCGTCGGTGCCGGCGCCGACCGGTACGCCTTCGGCGAGCATGCGTTTGATCGGCGGCGTGGCCTCGGCGGCTTGTTTGCCGTAACGATCCACAAAATATTCGCCCTGGAACGCCATGCGATCCTGAATCGCAATGCCGCCGCCCAGCGCCTTCACCCGCTCGATGTTCTGCGGGGTGATGGTCTCAGCGTGATCGAAGAACCACGGCAATCCGTTGAACGGAATGTCACGGTTGACCTTCTCGAACACGTCGAGCATGCGGCTGATCGACTCGTTGTAGGTCGCGTGCAAACGGAACGGCCAGCGCTGCTCGACCAGGTGGCGCACCACCGGCTCCAGCTCTTCTTCCATGGTTTGCGGCAGATCCGGGCGCGGTTCGAGGAAGTCCTCGAAGTCTGCCGCCGAGAACACCAGCATCTCGCCGGCGCCGTTGTGGCGCAGGAAGTCGTCGCCCTGATGCAATTTCACGCTGCCGGTCCAGTTCTGGAAATCGCTCAGCTCTTCTTTCGGCTTCTGGGTGAACAGGTTGTAGGCGATGCGCACGGTCAACTGGTCGTCCTTGGCCAGTTGCTCGATCACCTGATAATCGTCCGGGTAGTTCTGGAAACCGCCGCCGGCATCGATCGCGCTGGTCAGGCCGAGGCGATTGAGTTCGCGCATGAACTGGCGGGTCGAGTTGACCTGATATTCCAGCGGCAGCTTCGGCCCCTTGGCCAGCGTCGAGTAGAGGATCATCGCGTTGGGCCGCGCAACGAGCATGCCGGTCGGGTTGCCGTTGGCATCGCGGACGATCTCGCCACCCGGCGGGTTCGGCGTGTCGCGGGTGTAGCCGGCAACGCGCAACGCGGCGCGGTTGAGCAAGGCGCGGTCATACAGGTGCAGGATGAACACCGGGGTGTCCGGTGCGGCCTGGTTGATTTCTTCAAGGGTCGGCATGCGTTTTTCGGCGAACTGGAATTCGTTCCAGCCGCCGACCACGCGCACCCATTGCGGGGTCGGCGTGCGGTCAGCCTGATCCTTGAGCATGCGCAGCGCGTCGGCCAGCGACGGCACGCCTTCCCAGCGCAGTTCGAGGTTGTAATTCAACCCGCCACGGATCAAGTGCAGGTGCGAGTCGTTGAGGCCGGGGATCACGCAGCGGCCATGCATATCGACCACTTGCGTGTTCGGCCCGCGCAGGGCCATGGCCTGGTTGTCATTGCCGACGACGACGAAACGGCCGTCGGTGATGGCCACGGCACTGGCCAGTGGTTTGGTGCGGTCTACGGTATGAAACTGGCCATTGAATAAAATCAGATCGGCGCTCATCGCAGTTCCTCAAGCAAAGTGAAAAGGTGCGAACCCCGCGCGCTTAGCGTGGCGAGGTTTCTTGGGAATCGAGGTGTTCATGGGCCTGGCTGGCTTCGAGCCATGGCGAAAACAAACGGGTGACCGGCGGCATCACCACGTACACCACCGACAGGACGATGGTCAGGGTGATCAGGAAAGTAGCGACCACATAGTTGGAAAGAAGCGGATGCAGCGCCAGCAGCGGCCCCCAGATCAGTGGCACGAGCAAGGTGTGCGGCAGAATCACCAGCAGCGTGACCACCGCTTGTTTCCAGCGCGGCGGCGGCGAAGCGGCATCGGCCAGTGGCGTAAACCAGAATTCATTGATCGGCGCGACTTCGGTCTGATCGCCATCAGCCAGCATTGGCGCCGCTTCGGCGACCAGCGCCTGACGCTGCGACGACTCAAGCCACCCCTGCATCGCTTCGGTGCTGCTGAAGCGCAGCACACACGTGTAGAAATCGAGGCGCCCGCGCTTGCCGCGCACCACGTCCACACCCAAATGCCCCTCACGCTGCCCCGCCACGCGGACGATATTGCGCAGCCAGGCCTCATACGCTGACTCGAAACCGGCCTTGACCCGGTGCTTGATGATCAGCGTGACCGTCTCATCGGCCCCCGGTGTTTGTGGATTGAGGACTTCAGGCATAACGCAGCACTCCGGGCAAACGAACAGGAATCACCAGCCGTCCCGGCCCGGCGATCAACACAGTGGCGAACAGGATCAACAGCAACCAGCCGAACTGCCCCTCAGCCACACTCCATTGCGGATGCACGACCAACAACGCCACCAGCAGCACAAATAGAATAGGCAAGCACGCCAATCGCGCCAGCACCCCGGCGACGATCAGTAGTGGACAGAGGACTTCGGCGAAGATCGCCAGGATCAGGGTTAGGTGAGATCCAAGGTGGAACGGGTCTTCGATCAGCTGCAGTTGCGCGGTGAAATCCAGCAGCTTGGGCAAGCCGTGCACCCACAGCAAAAACAACCCGCCGCTGACCCGCAGGAACAGCAAACCGATGTCGCGTGCCCGTTCATCTGTTGAGGCATTCATGACCCGACCCTTGATATGTCATTGGCTGGAATCATGCCAATGATGGTCGGGAGGAAATTGGATGGGTGTGCTCAGTTCTTGCGATCAACCAGGTTGCCCGGAACGCCGAAGAACTCTGTGGGAGCTGGCTTGCCAGCGATAGCGGAGTGTCAGGCGACGTCGCTGTTGGCTGAGCTGACGCCATCGCTGGCAAGCCAGCTCCCACAGGGTTTCTGAGCGCCCCAAGTTCCGTGTGGGAACGATCAGTGGTCCGGGTTAGCCCGGTAACTCCAGGTTATCCAGCACCCGATTCACCGCCAGCTCACCGAGCATGATCAACTGCGCAATCCCCAACAGCGCCCGGCGCTGCGGCGCGGGCAACAGGTGAGCGACGTCCTGGGCGATGGTCTTGGCCGAGGCGAGTGTTTCGCTGGCATCGGTCAGCAGTTCTTCGGCTTTGGTGTCGGCGGTTACGGCATACATACCGCGAGTTCTGCGTGGCGGTGGCGTGGCGCCGGGTGGCAGGAGGTAATGGTCGAGCGCGCGGTCGGCGGCTTCGTGGAGCTTTCGGGAATCGATGGATTCGTAGGGGGATGTGGGGTCTATGTCGGGCGGGTTGGGTGTGACTTTGAACATGGTGAATCTCCTTTTTAGAACCGGGATCACCACGTCCTGTCGCTAAACAGGATGGGTGGCGACCGTATGCAGGTTAGCGAACCGGTAAAAAGGCAACCCGGTAGACCCGAAGGTCTCCCGCATACAGCCGCCATAGCGAAGTGCAGACGATAGCCTGCAACGAAGCATGGGGCGCTGATGCACTTTTTTTGGTCCGAGTCGCTAAACCCGATCGCTGAGTTTTCAGCGACCGCTAAACGATAGAGACCCGACCACAAGGGCACAAGCCGGCGGATTCTGGCGTAGCTGTAGGCAAAGGCGCAAGGTTGCGTAGCCTGAAAGAGTGTCTGATGGTGTTACTTAAACAGCGACGTTTAAAGCACCGACAACTAAAGAATCACACCGCCCCCTTGTGGTGTTTGTGAGATCTGCGCAGAGATTTAAACCGCTGGGATATCCAGCGATACCGCGATGGACTGGTCTGAGGTTGGCGAGTGCATTGGCCACTGTGTTCACCGAGCGTTACCACGGGTCAATGCCGGCTGTTCCGGACTCAACCATTGATCGGCAGGATCGTAATCGAACCTGTAGCTGCTGCTTGTCGTGTTCCAGCTCACTTGAACGATGGGCAGAAAGCGTCCTGTCTGCTGGAAGTAATCCCACTGAAAAAACCGAGCCTTCGGGCGTCCCGAGGCCGCGACATAAAAGAACGCTTCCAGCGGCAGTTGCGCAGGTATGTCCTGAGGCCAGTTGGCGATAATGACTTCGTTGTGTATTCCCTGATCCGCCGCAGTCAACCTGGATCGGGCCTCAACACTCACCGCGAACTCGGCCTGGGTACCCCTGAGACTGCAGCCGTGATATCGACTGGGCTGTGCGTAAAAATGAGTGATCACCGCATCCACACCACTGATTCCTTGCTCATCGCACGGTTTGCTTTTTTCGGGAGATTCGGAATGACCGTTGCAGCTGTCGCTTCGATAAAAAGTGGCACCATCGAAGGGGAAAGAGCAACGTAACGTCAGCGGATATGCCGTCGGAAAGGCCAGTTCTTTCATGATCAGGCCTTCATTTTTTGCCCATGCAAGACGGGGCAAATGCACATCGGCACGCAGATAGGAAAAAGACACACCATTGCGCTCAATCGAACCGGGGCTGGGGTTCCAGGCATGAAAGTTCGGTGAGGCGTCGGTGGTGCGGATCAGCACACCGTTGCAGTTGTAAGCGGCGGTATTGCCCCGGCATGCCATCGACGTATCGGCGTAACGAGCATTGAGTCGCGCCGCCACTTCATAACCACTGTAAACCTGCTCCCTGAGATCGAAACCGAACACGGCATCGGGACCGTACATCAGGTCAGTACGCATGATGGGCAACCAGTCGCCGGTCGCGATGAAGTAAGCCCGCTGATCTCTCTGCGCGCCGAGTAACGCGGCGGGTTGCGTCATGTCGTAGTAAAGACCTTGTAGCGGCAGTTGTTTCGGCGCACTGACATCCCAGTTGCGCAACTGCACCTGCATCGACCGAGCCGACCATTCGTTGTCAATGCCTTGATGTGCCAGCAGGCTGGCCTTGAACTGTGCAGGGTCAAGACTGCTCAATGAACACTGCTTTGCCGTTTGCAAATCCTGCTGATGAAAATGCGTCAACCAGCTCTCGGCATCGGTCACGCCTTGGGCAGCGCAAGAATTGCTGTCACGTCCTGACGTCACTGTGCCGCAGCCAAAGTCCGGTCGATTGCCATCCAGTGCCAGTTCGAATGGATACGTACATAACACGTCCAGCGATCGACCCAGCCCTATGGCAGTGAATGAATCACTGAAGACGACGCCGTTGGCTAATGACAAGGTGCGAGTCCCCAAGTCACTGCGCAGATAAACCAAAGCCTCGGCCCCCAGCTGCGTGGCGACCTCACCGTGTTTCCAGAACTCAAGAGCCGGATCACCACCGCGCATTAGCACCCCGCTGCAAAAATACGCCGGGTTGGCGCCTGCGCATTCTGCCGTGGTGTTCTGATAGCGTCTGTTGAGCAACTGCGCGGTTTCCGGGCCGGTGGCGGCGAGAACCGGACCGCTGAGCAACAGCAATGCCAGCAGGTATCGGGTTATCTGCATCCGTGCGCCTTGCATGGCTTCTACCCCCTGCCCTTTTGACGCTTCGCTTGAGTCGCGCTAACCCCTAGGACTTGCCAATACGTGTCCTTGTTGTGCGCACTGGCATTGTCATTGACCGAATCGCCGTTAAGGTAATAGGTCCAAGCGGTGCCGGCTCCCAACTCATCGCCGGTCCATACGGAATAACTCAGCCACTCAAGGTAATCGGCCACGGGGCCGGCGTCGGGAAAGTACAGCGTCCACATGCGTTTGATCTGGGACAGCGTGACAGGCTGCAATTTTGCTGTTTCGCACAGTCTGAGCATCCCCTGCCAATCCGCGCTGTCAGTGAGGAAGTGCACTTCAACAATCCCCTTGACCGTCAACGGGTAGGTTCGAGTCTGGCTCTGGCTGTCGGTGGCGCTGATGTCACAGTCGCCATTGCGAAGGGCAGTGACTTCCCCCGTCTGCTCATCGACACTTGCAATGGCCGGATCGCTGCTGGTGTATTGATAGGGGCCACTCCCCCACTGCGCCAGTCGCGTCATTCGGGCGGCGGCGGGTAACTTCACCGGCGGTTTGTCTACTGACACCACGTAGTTGTGAGCACTCAGATCGAGGGTCGCTTGCGCGTCGAAACCTGACTGCAATAAAAGATTCAGCGTTTGCGACGGCGCACGATCGCCGTCATGGAACTGCACTTCGTAGTGAATGGGGACGATGTCATTCGCGTCGACGA
This sequence comes from Pseudomonas sp. rhizo66, assembly GCF_031931925.1. Taxonomy (NCBI): domain Bacteria; kingdom Pseudomonadati; phylum Pseudomonadota; class Gammaproteobacteria; order Pseudomonadales; family Pseudomonadaceae; genus Pseudomonas; species Pseudomonas sp. rhizo66. The sequence goes on along the minus strand of NZ_JAUJWZ010000008.1, from coordinate 176,052 downwards.
CCAGATCACTGCCGAGCACGGTAAAGGTGACGTCTTTGCCAACAGCAGTGGAACCAATCGGGATGTCATCGGTGTAATCCTCACCGACAAACAGATACACATGATCACGGTAGGCCATGTCGTCATAGGGTTTGATTCTGACCGTCACGCCTTTGGCTGGAATGTTCGCAGGATCGAGTACATCGCCGGGCGCTCCGTCTACTGACGGTTTGAGCGGGGCGTTGGTTTTTTTACGCATGGCGACACCTCAACGGCGCCTGTCGAGCACCGTATTTCGGATTTTAAGGAAAGCTCTATGGCGGACGTTCAACGCCCGGTATTAAGCTCGGCCCAGCGACTGGCCAGAAGTGCCCGGCCTCTGGAGGTCGGGGTGGCGTGATAAGACACCCTGCCCCTCAGTCGATCCTGTACGGCGCTGCTGTCCCCGCCGCCATCGGCATGTCCCCAGGTCACGACTCGACCATCAGCGGTGAGCGCAGTAAACCCATGAGTGTTGTTGTAAAGCGCTTGTACCTGAGTCAGCTCAGTGACGACCGTCGAGGTGTCGCCACCCACGGCCACATTCCCCCAGGCAACCACTGTGCCGTTCTTGCGCAACGCGGCAAAAGCCATGGAGGAACCACACACTTGAACAATGTCATCAAGCACCGCGATTTCGGCAGGCACCAGACCACCCTCCGCGGGGGTACCCCACGCCACCACATGGCCGTTGCCTCGGCGCGCCGCAAATGCGCGCCAAGTAGAACTGACCTCGACAATGTCCGTGAGACCGCCGATCAGCGAGTCAATCGTCCCGCCGTACCCGGCCGTTCCCCAAGCAACCACCTGCCCGGTGGCACGCCTTGCAGTGAAGGCTTGCGCATTGGCACAGCTCAATTCGATGATGTCGGTCAGAGAAGCAATTTCAGCCGGCACAACGCCGCCATAGGTGGCGTGGCCCCAGCCGACAATCCGTCCATTGCCACGATGCGCGGCAAAGGCACCAAAGCTGCCGATCAGATTGTCGATATCGGTCAACCCTGCAATCTCACCGGGAACCACCCCACCGTTTGCCGCCAGGCCCCAGGCCACAACATTCCCGGCGGTCCGTTTTGCTGCAAAAGCCTGACCCGCCGCCGCCACTCGAACAATATCCGTCAGTGCGCTGATTTCTACGGGAACACTACCTCCATCGGCAGGTGTGCCCCAGGCAACCACCTGCCCGGTCGTCTTCAACCCGGTGAACGCGGTCGCATTACCGATGACTTCGACAAAACCCAGCGGATCTATACCGCTCATGCTTCCGCCCTCGGCGGCGGTTCCCCAGGCGACAACTGCACTATTGGCGCGGCGAGCCGCATAAGCGCTGCGCGTGCAGCTCACCTCAACGATGTCATCCATGGTGATGATGGTCGGAGGAATACTGGCGCCGTACGCAGCATTGCCCCAACCGGCGACATCCCCGACATCTCGGTGAGCGACGAAAGCCGCGAAACCTGTGACCGTGGTATCGATCCCGTTGCCAACGATATTCGCCGAGTTGAGCGTGACCAGATCATCGGCTGTGCGCACTTGCAGCGGCTGCTGCGGTGAGGTGTCGCGCCAGGTGGCAGCGGTCATCCACTCTGTGTCCGAAGCGTACTTCCACTGCGCTTGCAGCGGCTGCCCCGTGGTGGCGTTGAATGCGCTCAGTACACGAGTGGCACTGGATGCGCGATAAGTACTGCGGTTATAACGGGCGCCCATAATCTTCAGGGTACCGCTGCCAATGACCCGGCGAACATCGTAAACCGTCGGCACAGAGGGGCCATCGGTCCCTCCCGCCTTGCGCTTGACCTCATAACTCAACGCGATGCTGTCATCGAGGTTAGCGCTGATCACCGCGTGGGCCGCCTTGATCACGCTGAGTTCTTTGTCGGTCTCTGCTGCCAGAACCGTGTGGTTGTAAGGGGTGGTGGTTTTGCCGACCACGGTCACGGTGATTTCATCGTCGGTCTTCAGTTGAGCCGTCGCCGGGATCACCACCGTTGCGCCGTTGGGGTAGACGTCGTCCGGGTTCAACTGATCTTTCTGCGAACCCGTGGCCTCCCTGAAGGTGGCTACCGGTAGCCGGAACTCTTGCGCTTGCACGTCAAAGTCATAAGGTTTGCCGTCTGCCTCGCCGCCGTCAAACAACTCGACCCGATAATCGACAGTCACTTTTTTGTTCAAGCTGGCCTGCACAATTGGCAGATCCACAGTGAACTCGATCGGCTTGCCCCTGTTATTGCTACTGACCGCTTTGTCATCGGTGTGCTTGACCACTCCATCTGACGAAGCCCAGGTCATATAGAAGTGATCGCCGGCATTGTTGGGGTCATTGGCCGGTATTTCGACGGTCGCTCCGTCTGGAGCATTGGCCGGGTCGAGAATATCATCGAGCGCCTGCACTACGCGGGCCGGATCCAGCAATTGCGTGGACTCGCCGACGAAGAACACGAGGGGGTTGGAATAACTGAATGTGTCTGTTTCCTTGCGCCAAATGTTGTACTTGGCCGTGATCCTGGCACCGCGATTTGGCTCGATATGCTCGTTCACAAACGTCTCGCTGAGTCGGAATGACACGTCGCTGTTCTCGTTGAGCGCAGTAATGTCGATGGAGTCGCCGGTCTTGCCTGATTGTTCCCCATTCCATTCGAAAGTCACCTTATCGCCGCGTTTCGTCGGCGTGACGATGGGTTTGGGAACGGTCAGCCGACCAACGCCATTGGGTAAATCATCAGGCTCCAGAGAGCCATTATTTTCCCCCAGCACGATCGGCTTGACCAACTCGAATTCTGGCTCGCCTACGTTCAGCGGTGCCGCAGGACGCGACACGCGCCTGACAATTTCGTCGTTCCCATCCACACTCAGATGGACGTACGACAGCACCAGTGTTCCGCCCTCAATGGTCTTCAAGTGCAAGCCTTCGACAGCGAGGAAAAAACCGATCAGGTCGGCGATTTCCTCCCGGCTTGGTATATATCTTTCGAATTCCGGGATATAGACACTGCCATCCGGTCGTTTACCGAACCATACCAGTTCAAACGCATCGCCATAGTTGAACAGCGGATTAAAGCGAATCAGAATCCGGGTACGTGCCAGGTCAGGATCAATAGCGCCTTGGTTTTCATCTTCTGCAACAGGGGCGTCCAGGCGCGTGGCCTCACCGTTGACTTGTACGAACTGGCCTTTGGATTGCAGCGGATCAGCAATCCCCTCGCGCTCGACCTCATAAGAAAAAATCACCTGGGTTGTGACAAGCCTGCGCAGATCCGCATTCTCGAACTCGAACTCATAGGTGTGGGGAAGATTGTCGACCTCCTGCCTCGGCGCAGTGAACGTGACGGCTTCACCGTCGGCGGTGGTACCGCTGACTTTTACTTCAATCCAGTCCTGATGTTTGAATTCGCTCGAGGTTGCCCAGACCTGAACAACGACGTTTTTATCACCCAACCGGTCAAGGTCGAGAACATTGTTGAGCGCATCCTTGGCAATAGGGGCAACCAGCCTATTGGTGTTGAGCGAAACCCTGATCCGGGTTTCTTTACACCAGTCCTCCGAATAGTTGTGGACGATATCGCGCACGCGAAAGCTCACGGCCAGGCCCACCGCATCGGTATCACCCGCTTTTTCTATAATCGCCCGCTTGACGTAAATCGTGATGGGATTCTTCACCGGATCACTGATTTGCTCCGCCGTCACCGGGTCGCCCCAGATAAAAATGCCACCCCAACTGATCTGAGGCTGGTCGCCCACGGCAATCTCAGGATAGGGTTCGCCGCTACCGGATGCGTTTCGAATGACGATAGGCACACCCGCTTTCGGCGCATCCGGATTACCCTCATCATCCGGGTCCACCGGAATGTTGTCGCTGTCCACTCCGCCAGAGACAAATTCTGGCGGGATGAACATGTACAGATTGGAATGCCCCGGCCCCTCTTCCGTATCCTGTCCGCCGGGAATTTCGAGCTTGACAAAAATTTTCAATGGCGGCGTGTACGTCTCGGCGGGATCCAGGCCTAGTCGCTTTACCCAATAGTCGATTTCATGGGAGCCCGAAGCAAGATGACGGGGAGCAACGAACAGGGTCGCACGCTGATCAGATTCTGCTTGATCACGGATGATGTACCGATCCACCTCGACAGAGCCTTTCCTGAGCACCACCAGGTCGCCTTTATTCTTGATCGTCCATGGGCTGAGGTAGACCTGCAATCCATCGTCCGGATAGATCCCTTGCGCCGCAGCGCGATTGATCCCCCACTCCCCCGAGGGAAGAATGGGAAGCGTACGACCGGTAATATCCGGCTCGGCAAGTGCCAGCGTTGCGATCTGTTTTTTAAGTCGTAAAAGCATGACAAACACTCCTGCCAGAGGATCGGCGACGGAGTGATTAAAGGCTGGGAAATCGGCAATCGTCACCTGTCAGATCTGACAGGTGCAGAGCAGTTTCCGACGAGCGGCGAGGTGAGAATAGTGGAAATCCGTGAACGTTCGCAGCCCCGCCCGGCGAACTCAAGTCTTGCTTTCGAAGCGCTCGGCCGCTGGAATATTCAGCGGCGCCGCCATGAACTGACTGATCCGCGAGCGTAACCATTTCTCCGCCGGATCGTTGTCATGCACCCCGCTCCACGCCATCGACAATTGCGCCGCATCGATCGGGAACGGTGGATCTTCGGCGCGCAACGCACACCCTTCAACCAGCGCGCAGGCCGCGTAATCCGGCACGGTGGCGATCATCTCGGTGCCGGCGAGCAAGGCGCGCAAACCGCTGAACTGTGGCACGCCCAGCACCACACGGCGGGTACGACCGACCTTGGCCAGGTCCATGTCGATGTTTCCGCTCAAGTCGCCGGAGAACGACACCATCGCATGCGGGCGCTCGCAGTATTCGTCGAGCGTCAACGGCCCCGGGCGGTCGTCACCGCGCAGGACTTTGCAGGGAATGTCGCGTAGTTTTTTGCGCTTGGCGTTGGCCGGCAACTCAGTGGTGTAGCTGACGCCTACGGAAATCTCCCCAGAGGCCAACAGCGTCGGCATCAGCAGGTAGTTGGCGCGGCGCACCACCACGACAATCCCCGGCGCCTCTTGCTGAAGCTGGCGCAACAACGGTGGAAACAGCCCGAACTCAGCGTCGTCCGACAGGCCGATGCGAAACACGTCGCAACTGCTCGCCGGTTCGAACTCCTTGGCCCGGCTGACCGCGCCGGAAATAACGTCCATCGCCGGTTGCAGCTCTTTGAGAATCGCCAGCGCCCGCGCGGTCGGCTCCATGCCGCGACCGTTGCGCAGCAGTAACGGATCGTCGAACAGATCGCGCAAACGGCCCAACGCAGCGCTGACAGCCGGTTGCCCCATGAACAGTTTTTCGGCGACGCGGGTCAGGTTCTTTTCGAACATCAGCGCTTCGAAAATCACCAGCAGGTTCATGTCGACGCGACGCAGATCGTTACGGTTCATGGGCATGTTTTCCTTTTCGGTGTCAGCTGCTTTTGCGAGTAGGCGCTGAGCACTTTACTCGATTAACGGTACCTTGGCCGCGCGCTTGTATGGACCGTATTCCACGGGCACCCACTGAAAGTGTTTGCCTTGCGCGGTGATGTGACCGATCCCCGGGAACGGCAGGTGCGCCGCCGTCACCCACGTCTTACTGGCGACCGCCGCGCTGAAGACCGCCTGACGCGCGTTGATCGCTTGCGCACTGTTGACGTCAAAGCCGATCGACACTTCCGGATGCTCAAACTGCACAGCGAGGTTATGCACCAGATCCCCCATGAAGACGATGCTCTGATTCTGCGAGGTGAAACGGTAGGTGGTGCTGCCTGGCGTATGGCCGGCTTCGAGTGTCGCTTCGACTATTCCCGGCAACGGCGACTGGCCAGCGGCGAAGGTCTTGAAACGTCCGGCGGCGACGTAGGACGCAGTGGAGTCCTGGGCGATCTTGAAAAACGCTCTGGCGCCGGCGGGCGCTTTCGCCAGCGCGGACGGGTCGAGCCAGTAATCCGCTTCAGCCTTGGCGGCGTACACCGTGGCATGGGTGAACAACGCTTGTTTCTGTGCATCGACCAGACCACAGACATGATCAAGGTGCAGGTGCGTCAGCAAGATCGTATCGACCTGCTCTGGCTGGTAGCCGGCCGCCTGCATATTCGCCACGAGTTGCCCGGCGGTGGCGCCAATGCATTGCCCGGCGCCGCTGTCGACCAGAATCAGTTGCTTGCCGGTATTGACCAGAAAAGCATTGAACGCCGTCTGGACACCCGGGGTTTCAATCGAACGGCGCGCCAGCAGTGCGCGGATCCGGGCCTGACTCATGCCCTGCAACAGCTTCGGCGACAGGTCGTTGTAGCCATCGAACAACGCGGTGACCTCGTAATCCCCCACGGCCAGGCGGAAATAGCCCGGCGCCTGAGTGCCCTGCTGTGGTGCCTGCGCCATGGCACCGGAAATCACCAGCGCGCACGTCAGCGCCGTCGCTGCTTTAAGGATGCCTTTCATTTGATTCCCCTTGAATCTGCCGATTGCGGCGCCCCATCGGTTCGCCACGCTTGCAGTCATCGTGCCGCAAACCGTGGGGCGCAGACTTGCAGGGATGTGCTGAGTTCAGGCCAATGCGCTGGAATTAACAACGATTAACTCGTCAGCCTGCCGCCCTCGGCCAACAATGAAACCCACTGCGCAGCGTTGTTTTTTTGACCTGAGGGGATGCACCGATCGTGCATTCCCCATCGACACGGACTTTGGCCATGGCTCATTTACAGCACAGCGTCGCCCTCGCCCCTGCCAACGAACCACGCAAGACCGGGGTCGGCGGACTCAGTCCGCAACGTGAAAGACAGGTCAAACAACTGATCCTCGAACGCCTCGGCGAAAGCCTCGAGGTCACCGAACTGGCCCGCGCCTGTTCGTTGTCGCGCAGCCATTTTTCCCGCGCCTTCAAATGCAGCACCGGGGTGTCGCCGCAGGACTGGATTCGCACCCAGCGCCTCGCGCGGGCCAAGCTGCTGATCCAGCACACCGACCTGAGCCTGACGCAAATCAGCCTGGAATGCGGGTTCTGCGATCAGGCGCATTTCTGCCATATGTTTACCCGCAGCGAGGGCATCAATCCGTTTGCCTGGCGCTGCCAGATCATGCGTGAACCCACAGCTCAACGTTCACAACCCGCCGTGTTTTGATCGCGGCTCCCGTTGCACTGACGCTCAAACCTGAGGATTATGCCGGGACACCCCGGATTAGAGGCCTGCGCACGCACCCGGCCCTACTCCGCTTTGTCCGCCGCTGCACCGCAGGAGTGAGCTGTTGAGTCTTTCCCCGAATCAGGCCCTCGGTTTTGGCCCCTATCGGATTCATCCCGGCCAACGCCTGGTGCTCGAAGGCGAGCAGCCGCTGCGCCTGGGCCGACGGGCGATGGACATCCTCCTGATTCTCCTGGCCAATGCCGGCGACGTGGTGAGCAAGCAGCAACTGATGGCCGGGGTCTGGCCGGACAGCGTGGTCGAGGACATCAACCTGCGCGTGCACATGGCGGCACTGCGCAAAGCCCTCGGTGACGGTCAGGCCGGCCAGCGTTACATCATCACCGTGGCGCAACGCGGTTACAGTTTCGTCGCCCCGGTTCTACCGCAATCCATGGAGGAGCGTCCTGTGGGCGATGCTGGCGGTCGGCACAATTTGCCCTTGCGGCGCACGCGGATGCTCGGTCGCCAGGCGCTCGTCGACAGCTTGATGACGCAGTTGCCGCGCCAACGCTGCATCACCTTGGTCGGTCCCGGCGGGATCGGCAAGACCACGGTGGCCTTGCGCGTGGCCGAGCAATTGATCGGTCAATACCGCGACGGTATTCGGCTGGTGGACCTGGCACCGCTCAGCGATCCCAGGCTGATTTGCTCACACTTGGCCACCCTGCTCGATCTGCCACTCCCCGAAGGCGATCCGCTGGCGGCGCTGGTCAATGGCCTGCAGCAGCGGCAAATGCTTTTGCTGCTCGACAACTGCGAACACCTGATCGATGCCGTCGCGATGCTCAGCGAAAGCATTCTGCGCGGGGCGCCGAAGGTGCATATCCTCGCCACCAGCCGCGAGAGCCTGCGCGCTGAAGGCGAATTTGTGCAGCGTCTCGATTCCCTTGAATACCCGTCGATGAGCGCGACATTGAACCGTCAGCAGGCGCTGGATTATTCGGCGCTGCAACTGTTCATCGAACGGGCCACGGCCGCGCAGGAAAGCTTCGAACTGAGCGACGCACAGTTGCCGCAAGTGATCGAGATCTGCCACCGACTCGACGGTATTCCACTGGCGCTGGAGCTGGCGGCCGCGCAGGTCGCCGAATTGGGCCTGGAAGGTTTGCTGAGCCAATTGCAGGGCCGTTTGCCACCGCTGGCTGCGGGTAATCAGAGCAGTCTCGAGCGCCATCTCACCCTGCGCGCCACGCTGGACTGGAGTTTCAACCTGCTCGACGCTTGCGAGCAAACCTGCCTGCGTCGTCTGGGCGTGTTTTGCGGTGGTTTTACCTTGGAGTCAGCGGCGGCAGTGATCGTCGGCCAACAGATCGACCCCGGTGTGGTGTTTGTGTCGATCACTCAACTGGTGGCCAAATCCCTGCTCAGCGTCGAGGTCGGAGACGAAGAGGTGTTCTATCGCTTGCTCGACACGACCCGTCGTTATGCACAGGAAAAACTCGAGCACGCCGCCGAATGCGAGGAAACCCGCGAACGCCATGCCGAACGCTGCCTGGCATTGATGCAGCAGGCGCAAAGCGATTGGGAAATGATACCGACGGCGTTGTGGATCGAGCGCTATGCCCGCGGACTGGAAGATCTGCGCGCGGCGCTGGACTGGAGCCTGAACGGTGTCGGCCCGGGCGGCCTGGGAATTCGCCTGACAGCAGCGTCGGCGCCCCTGTGGCAAGAATTGTCGCTGCTCAAGGAGTATGGCGGCTATGTGCGCCGGGCACTGAGCCTGCTTGATGAACTCGGCGAACCCTGCCCGCGTCTGAAAACTTCCCTGAAACTCGCCCTTGGCAGCGCCTGCTATCACACGTGGGGGGGCACCCCGGAGACCATCCAGGCGTTCGTCGAAGCTCGCCAGTTGGCCCTCGAACACGGCGACGTCGCCGGGCAATTGCGCGCGGTGTCCGGGCACATGGCGGTCAACCTCAGTTGCGGGCACTACCGCATGGCGCTGACGCAGAGTGAGCACTTCGATCGCCTCGGCGTACACGGCGACCCGTTGTTGTCACTGAGTACCCACCGTTTGCGCGTGCTGGCCCTGCACTATGCCGGCGACCAGCCACAAGCGCGCATTCATGCCGAACAGGTGCTGCAGCGCATGGCACAGAGCGGCCACGTCAACCGCTTCACTCACGGTTTTGGCGTGCAGTACGATCAGAGCGTCGCGTCGCTGACGGTGCTGGCGCGAGTGCTATGGATGCAGGGATTGCCGGAGCAAGCGTGGCATACGGCGCGACTGGCTCTGGATATTGCCGTGCAGATCGACCATGGCACCTCGATTTGTTACACCCTGGCATTGGCCAGTTGCCTGATCGCTCATTACAACGGCGATCAGCAGAACGCCCGGGCGCTGTTGCAATTGCTGCTGGAGCAATCGCAGAAGCATTCGGTGCTGCTGTTCAACACGTGGGCGCGGCACTACGCGCAGGTGATCGACACGCAAACCAGCCTGCCCGTGCCGAAGGACAGCAGTGGGCTGATTCGGGAAATCATGGTGACGCTGGATGGCCGATTTGTGGATGACGCACTGTTTGAGCGAGCGTTGAGTGGTGATGCGGGGTGGAGCTCGGCGGAGATTTTGCGGGCTCGGGCGGATGCGCTATTGAAGGACGATCCGGGTTGTCTGGACGGGACCCTTCGCGAGCAGGCTCGCTCTCACAGGGATCCTGGGTGTACTCAGACCCCATGTGGGAGCGAGCCTGCTCGCGAAGAGGTTCTTCAGGAAGCCGAAGCACTCCTGCACCAATCCCTGACCGTCGCCCGCAGCCAAGGCGCGCTCGCCTGGGAACTGCGCAGTGCCACCTCACTGGCGCAACTCTGGCAGCGCCAATCGCGCTGCCAGGAGGCGCTGGATTTGCTCACGCCGATCTACCAGCGCTTCACCGAGGGCTATGCGACCCCGGACTTGCGCAAGGTACGCTTGCTCATCGACGAACTACGCGTGCACCTGCACGCCTGAGGTTTGGCGAATCCGGCTGATATAACGCGAATGACGACGTTCAAGATCAATCCCTTCACCGCTACGCTCCAGTTGCTCGCGGGCATAGCAGCGAGTGGTGTGGAGCATTCGGTATCGGCCAGCACTGCCACCCCGCTCCACCACCAGCAATGACTGGCGTGCCAGGCCTTCAATGAGCGCGGCAAGCCGCGACGGCGCCAATTGCGGGCAACTGATCACCGCCAGTGCCGCCTCCAGGGTAAACGCCATTTTGAACACCGATAAACGCTGCAGTGCGCGTTGCTCTTGCGCGCTCAAGCGTTGATAGCTCCAGTCGAGTGCCGCCTGCATGGATTGGTGGCGGGGTACAGCGGTGCGCCGGCCATGGCTGAGCACGTGCAGACCATTGCTGATTTGCGTCTGCAAGCCGACCAACGCCAAGGCATCGATCTGCGCCGCCGCCAGTTCGATCGCCAGCGGTAACCCGTCGAGTTGGCGACAGATCTCCAGGACGGCTTTGACATCCTGCTCACGCAGGCGGAAATCGTGCTGTCGCGCCCGTGCGCGGCTGACAAACAACTGCACCGCAGAATGGCCCATGGCTTCAGCGATGCAATCGCCTGCCGAGCGTTTCGGCAGGGTCAGCGGTGGCACGCACTGAAGGGTTTCCAGACTTACCTGCAAGGCCTCGCGGCTGCTGGCGAGGATCGACAGTCGGGGAGCGGCCTCAAGCAACGTTTCAACCGCTGCTCGGCAGGCATCGCGACGGTGATCACAGTTATCGAGCAACAGCAATGCATGGCGAGTCGACAGTCCGGGCAAATCGCTTGCGAAGATGCGCAGCACATGATCGAGCAGCGCTGTGTCGTCGTCGATCGAACTCAGATCGATCTGCCACACGCCATCTCGGTAGTACTGCAACAGCAGTTCCGCGACCCGCAACACGACAGTGGATTTACCCACCCCGGCCGCGCCTGTGAGGGTCATCAGCCGACACAGCGGCATTTGCCGCACCAGCCCGCCGACCAGCGAATCGCGCCCGGCGACCGGAGTCAGTCGTGCCGGCAGATTATGCTGGGGCGTTTGCAGGGCCTCGAACGCCACTTGCGCGACGCGGTCGCAGCGCACCGGGGCGATAAAGCTGTAACCGCATTGCGGCACGTTAACGATGTAGCGCTGCCCGTTTTCACCGTCACCCAAGGCGCGCCGGAGCGCGGCGATGTGCACGCGCAGGTTGATCTCCTCGACCACCGACGTCGGCCACACCAGGGCAATCAATTGCTCCTTCGTGACCACTCGCCCGGCACGCTCGACCAGCACCTGCAGAATGTCCAGCGCGCGACCGCCCATGCGCAGTGGCCGATCTCCGTGGAGTATCAGCCGTTGGCGCAGATGGAAGGCGTAAGGGCCGAAATGCAGCACCGACGCCGCGTTCAAATCGATGAGGCTATCCATGCCAGCTATCTTGGCAGCCTCAGATGACGCGACAAGTGCTACACGGGACGCAGCACGGACATACGGGTGCGCCAGACGGACAGCAGCGCTCTAGCTGAACTGTTCGCGGTATTGCGCGGGCGTCAGGCCGAGCTTTTCAGCGAACAGCGAACGCATGTGCCGCACACTGCCGAAACCACTTTTGTAAGCTACGGTTTTAAGGGGCAGATCGCTGGTTTCCAGCAGGTTTCGCGCGCAATCGATGCGCGCACTTTGCAGAAACTCCATGGGCGTCATGTTGATGTCGCGGGTGAACATTCGCGCGAAGTGCCGCGCACTCATGTTGGCAATCGCCGCCATGCGCTCGACCGTGAAGGCTTCGTCGAGGTGTTCCAGCACGTAACTCTGCGCGCGGGTGATCGGCGTTTCCTGCGGTGCCACGGCAGCCATCAGCGGGCTGAACTGCGCCTGCCCGCCCTGCCGCTTCATCACCACCAGCAGAACTTTGGCCACATCCTGCGCGAGTTTCTTGCCATGATCGCGAGCGACCACGGCAAGCGCCATATCGATCCCCGCCGTAACGCCTCCCGAGGTGATCAGATTGCGATCCTCGACATAGATCTGATCGGTCGTGACATGGGCTTTCGGGAATCCCTTGATCAGACGTTCGGTGTAATTCCAGTGCGTGGTGACACGGTAACCGTCAAGCAAACCGGCGTGCCCCAGAACAAAGGCGCCAGTGCAGATGGATCCGTAGTACTCGACGCGCCGGACTGCGTCTTTGAGCCAGGCAAACAACGACGGAAATTGTTGGTTGTAGGCACCGGGGCCACCCGGCACCAGCAGCAAGTCAAAACGTTCGGTGTCATCGCCAATGGTCCGGTCGGCCTGCACCATCACACCATTGGAGGCCCGCAGCGGGCCGGCTTCGGTGCCAAGGGTGATCAATTGATAATGCGCATCGGGCTTCAGATAGCGATTGGCAACCGAAAAAACCTCCAATGGCCCGGCCATGTCGAGCAGAAGAAAGTCGGGAAACAGCACCATTGCCACGGTTTTCATGGGAAGACATCACTTAAATCAGAAAGACATGATACAGACCAGACATTATGGCCAACTGTAGCCGTTTGAGCGCAAAAGTTTTGTGTGACGGCTATCGCAAAACTGTCAACCTTGAAGGGACAGTCTTTCAATTTTCACCTACTTATTGCGCAATCCAGTAAACAGTAACCTTCTCCTCACTCGGACGAATTCACGTCCCGCAAGGAGATTTCATCATGCTGACCCTTCGCAAAGCCTCCGATCGTGGCCTCGCCAATCATGGCTGGTTGAAGTCCTTTCACACCTTTTCCTTCGCCAGCTATCGCAACCCTCGTGAGCAGGGTTTCTCCGACCTGCTGGTGATTAATGATGACCGCGTTGCCGCCGGCAAAGGCTTCGGCCAGCACCCGCATCGCGACATGGAGATATTTTCCTACGTGCTGGAAGGCGCGCTGGAACACAAGGACACGCTCGGCACCGGTTCGGTCATTCGCCCGGGCGACGTGCAGTTGATGAGCGCCGGCAGCGGCGTGGCGCACAGCGAGTTCAACCACTCGGCGACCAAACCGGTGCACTTCCTGCAGATCTGGATCGTGCCGGATGTCAGCGGCGCCAAACCGCGCTATCAACAGGAACATTTCAGCGCACAGAAAAAACGCGGTCGCCTGCAATTGATCATCTCGCCGGACGGCAACGACGGTTCGCTGAAAGTGCGCCAGGATGCACGTGTCTTCGCCGGCCTGTTCGACGGCAAGGAAAGCGCCACACTGCAACTGCCAGCCAACCGCTACGCCTATGTGCATGTTGCACGCGGCAGCGTTGAACTCAATGGCCAGCCATTGCACGAGGGTGACGGCGTGCGGGTTCGCGAGGAACAGTTGCTGAGCTTGAGCAACGGTGTCGATGCCGAGGTGCTGGTATTCGACTTGCGGCCACAGGAGTTGCCAGAGATGCCATGACGCGGTGTTTCAATGCCCACCAAAAACGGCCTTCCTGGAAGGCCGTTTTCTATTGTGGAGATTCGGGCGCTTGTGGCGGCGCCGGTCTTGGCGCGCTTATATCCTTGCCGATCTGGATCGCAGCGAGTGTCGTCTGCAAGGTGGTTAACACCGCTGCTTGATTGGCGAAGTGCGCCCCCACGACGACGGTGATCATTCCGAGAAAATGGACGGCCGTGGTCGCCCAGTAATGCGCCTTCACTGTCGAGGCGTGTTTGATGGCTTCTTTTGATTCTTCGGCGATTCGTTGTACACCGTCCCACATCAGATCGTATCGTTTGTCCCTCTCCATTTGAGCCTTGTCTCGCTCAGACTGAGTCAAAAGATAAGCATCGATTTTCGCCGACACACCCTCGACCCGAGCGTCCATCCTGGTCTCGATGGTTTCGATCCTGGCATTGAATTCTTCACGACTTATAGCGTTCATGGCTTGAGCATTCCGACTTTTACTCGATAGATCACTGACTGGATTTTGACTGAATTCCGTGGTTTTCAACGCGACACCTTCCTGGCTCTTACGCTACCGTCCCTGGCATTAACATCAGTGAAAGCACGACGCCCCTCACCGAGCTGACGAAAACAATAGGACCCATCGAGAACGCTGACAAGCCGGGAGATTCTGCCTCTGATGTAGGCTGTTTCGTCAGAGGTTGTAGCCCTGCCAAAAGAACGTCTGCCTAGTCATTCTCCGACGCGAACACGTCGACAATCTGCTCAATCACCGCCCTCATCCGCGCGGTATGCCGCAGATCCGCGTGGGTCACCAGCCACACTTCATACGGCAATGGTCGAGTGCGCTCCGGCCAGAGCCTGACCAGACCATCGCGCTCGCCCATGTACACCGGGATTTCTCCTACACCCAGCCCTGCTGCAATCGAACGGCGCACGAGCAGGCTGGAACTGAGGCTGGCGACGATCCGGCCGCGACTGAGCGGCTCCGACACCAGGGTCAGGTCCTTTTTGCTTTGCAGATACGGTTGATAGACCACCAGATCATGCCCTTCAAATGCTGTGTCCGGCTGCGGCACGCCATTGGCATCGATATAGGCCTGGGAAGCGAATAGCCCCACCGGCCATCGGGCGATTCGCCGGGCGATCAGGTCAGGGTTGTCCGGGCGGGTGTTGCGCACCGCGATATCCGCCTCGCGCTTGGCCAGGCTGAGGATCTGCGTGGACGCATCCAGTTGCACTCGCACGTCCGGGTGCTGCTTGTGCAAACAGGCAATGGCCGGGATCAGAAAGTCGATGGCCAGCGAATCCGTGGTACTGACGCGCACGGTGCCGGTCAGGCGATCGTCCAGGCCTTGAATCTGCCGCTCCAGCTCCAGTGCCGAATGCTCCATTTTCTCCACACTCTTGAGCGCCGCCTCACCGACTGCGGTCAACGCGTAGCCGTCGGAAGTACGCAGGAACAGCGTCGCACTCAGGGACTTTTCCAGCGCTGTGATTCGCCGCCCGACCGTGGCCTGATCCACCCCCAGCACACGCGCTGCACCACGTAGCGTCGACTCGCGGCAAACGGCCAGAAATACCCGTGCATCATCCCAATTCATGCTGCCTCCCAGTGATGCAGATTCGCATCGTAGCGCCGCTTAATCGCTGCATTAACGCAGCAACGATAGCCGATATGCTGGACGCCATAAACCTTCCGCGAGATCGCTATCATGCGTACATCAACCTCCACCGGCATCTGGCTGCCGATCTTCGCCGGCCTCTGCGCCAGCCTGGTCAGCATCGGGCTGGCGCGTTTCGCTTACACCCCATTGATCCCTTCGCTGATTGAGGCGCGGTGGTTCAGCGCCAATGATGTGGTCTACCTCGGTGCGGCCAATCTGGTCGGTTATCTGATTGGGGCCCTGCTCGGCCGGCCGACAGCGCGCCAGCTCGGCAATAAAAATGCCTTGCGACTGATGATGCTGGTGGTCACGACGGCATTTTTTGCCTGTGCGTTTCCGTTGTCGGTGAGCTGGTTCTTCGGCTGGCGGCTGCTGTCGGGGATTGCCGGTGGCGCGATCATGGTGCTGGTGGCCGCGACAGTTCTGCCGCATGTGCCGGCGGCGCGAAAAGGGTTGGCCAGCGGTGCGATCTTTCTCGGCATCGGTCTTGGCATTGCCGGTTCCGGGACGCTGGTGCCGCCGCTGTTGAGCCTGGGTTTGCAAGCGACATGGCTGGGCCTGGGGGCTTTGGCTTTGGTGCTGACAGCACTGAGCTGGTTCGGCTGGCCGTCTGACTTCCCGCACCCACAGGCCGCGCAGGAAAAGGCGCCCGTTGAACCGACACCGCGCGGTGTGTATTTGCTGTTCGCCCAATACGCCTTCATGGCCGCTGGCCTGGTGCCGGCCATGGTGTTTCTGGTGGATTACGTGGCTCGTGGACTCGGCGACGGGGCGCATGTCGGCGCGCTGATCTGGGTGATGTACGGTTTGGGCGCGATTGTCGGCCCGGTGAGTTATGGCTTTCTTGCCGATCAGCTTGGCGCACGTTCCGGCATTCGCCTGGTGCTGGTGGTGCAAGCGATTGCCCTTGGCTTGCTGGCGATGTCTCACTCGTTTGTGGCACTGGCGCTGCTGGCGGTGATTCTCGGTTCATTTCCGCCCGGCATTGTTCCGCTGGCCCTGGCCCGCGTGCATGAGCTGGTGCCGCAGCATCATCGCCAGCAAATTGCCTGGAGCCGCGCCACAGTGTCGTTCGCCACGTTTCAAGCGCTGGCCGGGTTTGCCTATTCAGCCTTGTTCAATGCCAGTGGCGGTCACCATGCGTTGTTGTTCGTCATCGCCGCTGGCGCGATCGCCGTGGCGCTGTTGCTGGAGCAAGCCATGAAATGGCTGCCCGCCCCTGTCGAAACGCGCTGCTGCGCAAATTGAAGGGAATCATTGTTTGCACAGCACGCTCCCATCTACAGAACCTATACCAACAGGAATCGATATGTCCCTGCCCAAAGAAATGACCCGAATCGAAATCAGCGAACCCGGCGGCCCCGAGGTTTTGCAACCCAAACGCGTGCCGCTTCCAATCGTCGCGGAAGGCGAAGTGTTGATCCGCGTTCACGCCGCTGGAATCAACCGGCCGGACGCTTTGCAGCGTGCCGGCAAATACCCGATGAAACCCGGCATGAACCCGATTCCCGGGCTGGAGGTCGCCGGCGAAGTCGTGGCCCTAGGGGGCGGTGTCAGTCAGTTCGCCGTGGGCGACAAAGTCTGCGCGCTGACCAACGGCGGCGGTTATGCCGAATACTGCGCAGTCCCGGCTGGCCAGACCCTGCCGATACCACAAGGTGTGGATTGGGTACACGCCGCCGCGATCCCGGAAACGTTCTTTACCGTGTGGGCCAACCTGTTCGGCCTCGGTGGCGCCAGCCGTGGCCAGCGCGCGCTGATTCATGGTGGCACCAGCGGCATCGGCACGACCGCACTGATGCTGTGCCGAGAATTCGGTATAGAAGCGTTTGCCACCGCCGGCAGCCCGGACAAATGCGCAGCGATTCGCGACCTCGGTGGCGAAGCGATCAATTATCGCGATGAGGATTTCGCGGCAGTCATCGCCGAGAAAACTGCAGGCCAGGGCGTCAATGTCATCCTCGACATCATGGGCGGCTCGTACCTCAACGGTAACGTCAGCGCCCTGGCGATGGATGGCCGACTGGTCATGCTCGGTTTCCTCGGCGGCGCGAGGGCCAATGACTTTGACCTGCTGGCAATGATGGCCAAACGCGCGGTGATCACTGGTTCCCTGTTGCGCGCCCGCACCGCTGCCGAAAAAGCCGCGATTGCCGATCAACTGCGTGAGCATGTATGGCCGGCGCTGGCTGCCGGGCGCTGCCTGCCGATGATCGACAAGGTCTACCCACTCACCGAGGCCGCTCAGGCTCACGCGCACATGGAGGCCGGCGACCATATCGGCAAGATCGTGCTGCAGGTAGCGTGAATCCTTGCAGCATTTGGTAATCGTTGCGCCGGGGCGGTGGTCGAAAAACTCACGCGCAGGCCCAGGCATCTGGTAAAAAGCGTTCTTTGTCTGCGCCTGGGTGAAACGTTTAATGTTCCTGTCCTTCATGACGCGTCTGCGCCGCCGCCGTTTGGCGTTTGCCTGCATGGCCGCGCTGATTATCGGCGTGCCGACCAGTTGTGCCGTGCTCGAACACACCGAACGTAAACTGTTGTTTCGCATCGAACCGGGCACCGCCGGCTGGTATCACGGCTTGCCCGGCAGCGTGCAGGAACTCGATCTGCAACCAAAGAGTTTCAAGGCCGGGGAAAACATTCACGCCTGGTGGTGGCCGGCAGAAAAAGCCAATGCGCCGGCCATTCTCTATCTGCATGGCGTGCGCTGGAACCTCACCGGGCAGTTGTTCCGCATTGAACAACTGCGCGCAGCGGGTTATTCAGTGCTGGCCATCGACTACCGAGGTTTCGGCAAGAGTCATGGTGATCTGCCATCGGAAAGCAGCGTTTACGAAGATGCACGGGTGGCGTGGGAGCGCTTCAAACTGCTGCAACCGGATCCGGCCAAACGCCTGATCTACGGGCACTCCCTCGGTGGCGCCGTGGCCATCGATCTGGCAGCAGAACTCGGCCAGACCGCCGCTCGCGATCACTCTGCATTGCCGGTGCGCGGACTGGTGATCGAGTCCACATTCACCACGCTGGCGGATGTTACCGCGTCTGTAGCCAACACTTCGCTGCCGGTGCGCTGGCTGCTGTCGCAGAAATTCGATTCGATCGACAAGATTGCCGATATCCACATGCCGCTGCTGGTGGTCCACGGTTTGGCCGATGCGTTCGTGCCGCCGCGCTTCAGTGAGCAACTGTTCAACGCCGCGCAACAACCCAAGCGCCTGTTGTTGGTGCCGGGCGCGACGCATAACAACAGCATGGCGTTGGGTGGACAGAATTACCGCAAGGCGCTCGACAGCCTGATGCAGAGCAAACCGGCCCCTCGGGTGGCCGGGCCTGCAATCGTGCGCAGCGGCCGCGACACTTAACGGTAGCCGCGAGCCTGCAAATCAAACAATTGCGCGTAATGCCCGGCGGCGGCGATCAATTGATCGTGGCCGCCCTGCTCCAGAATCCGGCCTTGTTGCAGCACGACGATGTGGTCGGCATTGCGCACGCTGGAAAAACGATGGGAAATCAGCAACGTCATGCGACCTTCGCTGTGTTGGCTGAAGTGCTCGAACACTGCCGCTTCGGCCGCCGGGTCAAGGGCGGACGTCGGCTCATCAAGAATCAGAATGTCGGCATCACGGCGCATGTACGCGCGGGACAAGGCAATCTTCTGCCACTGCCCGCCAGACAACTCCTGGCCACCGGCAAACCAGCGTCCCAACTGTGTGGCATAACCCTTGTCGAGCCCCTCGATAAAGGGCGCCGCCATGCCTTGGTCGGCGGCCTCCTTCCAGCGTTGCGCGTCGTTGAACGCCAGGGTATCGCCGACGCCGATGTTTTCTCCGACGCTGAACTGGTAGCGGATGTAGTCCTGAAAAATCACGCCAATACGCCGACGTAACGCGGTCTCCTGCCAATCCTGCAAGTCACTGCCGTCAAGCAGGATGCGCCCTTGATCCGGGCGATAGAGCCGGGTCAGTAGCTTGATCAATGTGGTCTTGCCTGAACCGTTCTCGCCGACCAACGCCATGCTCTGGCCTGGCACCAGTTGCAGGTCAATGTTTTCCAGCGCTGGCCGACTGGCACCCGGATAGCGGAAACCGACGCTTTCGAAACGCAAACCATCGCCCGGACAGACGCCGGCAGTCAGGTGGCCGGTATCCAGCTGGACCGGTTCGGCCAGGTATTCATACAGACTGGTCAGGTAGAGGCCGTCTTCGTACAGGCCGCTGATCGCACTCAAACTGCTGCTCACCGCGCTTTGGCCTTGCTTGAACAGCACCAGATACATGGTCATCTGGCCGAGACTGATCTGGCCATGCACGGCATCGATCACCACCCAGGCATAGGCCGCGTAAAAAGCCGCGGTACCGAGCAGGCCGAGGCCGAAACCCCAGCCGTCGCGCCGCAACGTCAGGCGGCGGTCTTCGGCATACAGCCTGGCGAACGTGTCGCGGTAGCGTTGCAGCAACAGCGGTGCAAAACCGAACAGCTTGACCTCTTTGATGTAGGTTTCGTGGGACAGCAAGGTTTCGATGTAATTCTGCTGCCGACTCTCCGGCGCGCGGCGAGTGAACAGACGAAAAGCATCACCGGAAAAATGCGCCTCGGCAAAGAACACCGGCAACGCACCGACCACCAGCAGCACCAGCGCCCAAGGTGAAAAATGCACCAGCAGCACACCAAAGCTGATCAACATGATCAGGTTTTGAATCAAGCCCAACGATTTCATGACCAGCGCCAGCGGCCGGGTCGAAGCCTCGCGACGAACCCGCACCAGCTTGTCGTAGAACTCGGAGTTTTCGAACTGCACCAGTGACAGGGTCTGTGCTTTCTCCAAGATAAGCGTATTGACCTTCTGCCCTAGCTGCACCCGCAATAGAGACTGCTGCACCGACAGTGCCCGTTGCGTGCCGGACAACAGCGCCAACACCCCGGCCTCCAACAACACATAACGCAACACCGGCCACAGCGGCGCACTGCCGTGTTGCGCGTGCAACTGCATCGCTGCCACCACGGCATCGACAATCCGCTGCCCCAACCACGCCGCCAGCGCCGGCAGTAACCCGGCCACCAACGTTGCCAGCACCAACCCCAGAAACAAGCCACGCGATGTCCCCCAGACCAAGCGCAAGGCTCGCTGCGCCTGATCGAACAAGGACGTGAAACGCGATAGATCAGGCATGGGGCATTGCACTCTGCAGGTGATGACGGTGCGTCATGGTACTCCAGCGCCACGACCGAATTTCACACGACGAGCGCGTTATCGTCGACGCGCTTTTCAGAACAAAAACATCTGGGAGACTCAGGCCTTTCCGACGTCCAACGCTCTGCTATGGTTTAACCGCCCTACGCGGAACCCGGCGACACCCGCCACGCTCCGCGCCTGACTGCCGGGAGCAGAGACATGAGAATCAATCCCTACCTGATCTTCAACGGAGATTGCCGCGAGACCTTCACCTTTTACGAGCAAGCCTTGCAAGGAAAGCTCGAAGCGATGATGACATTCGGCGAAACACCCGCCGCCGAACACGTGCCGAAAGAACACCACAACCTGATCATCCACACCTGCCTGAAAGTGGGTGATCAGATGATCATGGCGTCAGACACCACACCCGATCGCCCGACTCAGGGCATGAGTGGCTGCTCGATTTCGCTGAACGTCGACAGCATTGCCGAAGCCGAACGCGTGTTCAACGCGCTGGCCAAGGACGGCCGCATCGATATGCCGCTGGAAGCGACGTTCTGGGCGGCGCGTTTCGGCATGCTGGTCGATCATTTTGGCGTGTCGTGGATGGTCAATTGCGAAAGCGAAAAGTGACGCCGAGATTTCATCATCCATGAAAAAGCCCGACCGGTTCAGGTCGGGCTTTTTTGCTTCAGCGTTGGGCCAATTCGTGGCGTACACATTGTTCGTAATAGGTCTGTTTGACCGCTGCCGGCTTGAGCTTCGACGTGCTGTTGTAGGTTTGCTCGGTGATTCCCATCGCAGTCATGCGCATCCACGGTTGCTGGAATCGTCGCACCTGCAATTGTTTGCGCGCGCCATACAGCGAGACGCCTGACAGCTTCGATTGCTGAGCACCGGCAGCGATATCCGAGCCCCAGATACAGGCAAAGCGATGGCTTTTGCTTAATTCTTTTGCCTGCACGCCTGTGGCAAAAACAGCCAGGGAAAGCGTTGCAACGGTGATGACAATCGTCCGCATAGAGCCCACCTAACCTTTTGAAAAAAGGCGATTTTGCCGGGGAAGCGAACGACCGGGGGCCAGCAGTTTGCCGTCTTTTCGGAGTTTTTTGCGAGCCAAAAAAAGGGCGACGGGATTTCATAATGAAATCCCGTCGCCCCGTTCATGACCGATCAACTGACAATGACCTCAACGCGCAGTCGATCGGCACCCTCCTCGCGGCAATCAATACGAACCGGCAAAAACAGCTCGATCACCGCAATATTGCTGTGCAGATGCTCGGTCATGCGCGGCGTGGTAAACGAGCCACCACCAGCCAGCGCCATTGGCAACAGCAACTGATCGGCAAGGTGCTCGGCTACCGCAGCACCACTGCGTAACCAGTCGGCGGCTTGATTAATCGCTGCATCGGCAACCTTCTCTGCGCGCAATGACACTTGACCAAATGCGCTGAACACCTCGGTGACGTGTTCGAAGACGTACTCCAGCAGCAACACATTGCCTGGCCCGCGGGCTGGATCGAGCATCACAGGGTGCAGCGCCGCAGCCGGCAGACTCAATCGCTTGGCCACCTGGTTCAGCTCACGCTGGGCGACCGTAGGTCCAAGCCCGGCGGTCAGTGCCGACGCGCTCTGTGAAATCGCTTCGCCACGGTCACACAGGTCGAGTCGCGTCAGGTTCGCCGGGTGCACATTCACCGCAATCTCGCCACCGCCGGCCGGGACAAAACCATGGCGCACCAAGTCCAGCTCAACGTTAGCCCCCATGCGTCGCAACAGCGGCAGCCAACTGCGCGATAGAAAATCGGCCGGCGGCGCCAGCGGGTTATGCGTGCCACCGGAAATCCGCACTCGACTCGCCTGCGGTGCCCGCAACAGTGCCGGCAACAATGTCTGTAACACCAGCGTGCAGCTGCCGGCCGTGCCGATGGCGAATTGAAAGTCGCCGGCGCGAATCGCGCCGGGTTCGAAGCTCAAGGCTTGCGAACCCAAATGAGCGCCGCAGACCGTTGCACCACACACTTCGGCCGCCGCCATCACCGCGGTCAAGTGTTGGCGCAGCAGTCCCGGACGGCTGCGCCTGGCACGAATCTGTTTAATGCGAAACGCCCGGCCCGTCACCATCGACAAGCTCAAGGCGCTGCGCAACACCTGGCCGCCACCAATGGCACCGTCCAGTTCTATCACTTCCTGTTTCATTGCATTCCTTACGCGTATAGCCCGACGGTATCCCTGAGGTACTGATCCAGCCGTCGCGAGTCTTCCTGAGTTCTGGGTAATGTGGGCACTTCGCGCTCGAGTTCGGCCGCGATGAACCCGTGCAACGCCGGTCGACGCGGCCCGTAGGCGCTCTCATCGGCATTGCGTCTAAGGGCGAGCAGCTCGTCGACTTCATCGAGCAACGCGCGATCATCGACCGTGGTCAGGAGGTCGGCGAACGTCATCGGTGGCCGGCCTCGTCCCTGATCGATCCAGCGCACGGCTAACAATGGTCGCAGCACGTAGAAGTACTTCTTCAAACGCACAGTTTCCCCTTGCAGGTAACCGCGAAAGTTCTTCTTTGCCATCGACAGATAGTGATTGCGCGCCGCTGGCGGGCTGTAGAACGCTTCGGCGAGTTCGCGCAGTTGTGCCACCTGCGCGGTTTCACTGCGATAAACCAGCGGCGAGTCGAGCCACTCCAGCAAGGTCGGATTGGATTTGCGCAACAATCCGAGGGTCTTGCGCAGCTCCCAACCACTGACATCAAGTTCATCGTCCAGCGGACGTTCGATCACATCACGCGGCGCATCGACCTGAACGAACCAATCGGGCTTTTCCACATACACAAACCGTACGTCGTAATCGCTGTCGGTCGAGGCAAAACCCCAGGCCCGACTGCCGGACTCACAGGCATACAACACCGTGACATTGCGTTCACGCTCTATGCGTGCCAGCTCTTCCAGTACCCGCGCACGCATCGTGGCGCACAGCGGATGACGCTCTTGCAATTCCATGACCTGCTTTCCTTTTATCCTTTGACGCACACCACCTGACGCAAGGTGTGCAGCACTTCCACCAGCTCACGCTGGGCGTGCATGACTTTGTCGATGTCCTTGTAGGCCATCGGAATCTCGTCGATCACCGCCTCGTCTTTGCGGCACTCCACATGGGCCGTGGCGCGAATCTGATCCTCGACAGTGAACATATTCTTGGCCTTGGTGCGGCTCATGGTGCGGCCGGCGCCGTGGCTGCAGGAACTGAAGGATTCTTCGTTACCCAGGCCGCGGACAATGAAACTCTTGGCGCCCATCGAGCCTGGAATAATCCCCAGCTCGCCCTTCTTCGCCGACACCGCACCTTTGCGCGTGACCAGTACCTCTTCACCGAAATGCCGCTCTTTCTGCACGTAGTTGTGGTGGCAGTTGACCGCTTCCAGCGCCACTTCAAACGGCTTGCGGATAATCTGCCGTGTCGCCTGAATCACTGCGCGCATCATCAGCTCGCGGTTCTGTTTGGCGAAGTCCTGCGCCCAACCCACCGCTTCCACATAGTCATCAAAGTGCTGACTGCCCTCTTCGAAGTAGGCCAGGTCACGATCCGGCAGGTTGGCGATGTGCTGACGCATATCCGCCTGAGCCATCTGGATGAACAGGTTGCCGATGGCATTGCCGACGCCACGCGAACCACTGTGCAACATGAACCAGACCCGGTTGGCTTCATCCAGGCACACTTCGATGAAGTGGTTGCCGCTGCCGAGCGTACCGAGGTGCCCGCGGTTGTTGGTGTTGGCCAGTTTCGGGTACTTGTCGGTGATCAATTTGAACCGTGGCTGCAGCCCCGCCCAGGCCTGATCGGCTTGCTGCGGGATTTCATCCCAGGCGCCCTTGTCGCGCCGCGAACGGTTCGAACTGCGGCCATGCGGCACCGCTTGCTCGATAGCGCTGCGCAGCCCGTGCAGGTTGTCCGGCAGATCGGCAGCCGTCAGTGACGTGCGCGCGGCGATCATGCCGCAACCGATGTCGACGCCGACCGCCGCCGGAATGATCGCACCGACCGTGGGAATGACGCTGCCGATGGTCGAACCTTTGCCCAAGTGCACGTCCGGCATGACCGCCAGATGTTTGAAAATGAACGGCATTTTTGCGGTGTTCATCAACTGCTCGCGGGCCTCGTTTTCCACGGGCACACCTTCGGTCCACAGTTTGATCGGTTTGCCGTTGGCGACTTCAAGCAGTTGGTAAGTGTGTTCTTTCATGTCTTTATTCGACTGCATATTGAGAGATTTGACTTGGCCATCCTGGCTTCTCGCTGGTTTGACCTGTTCGTTGCGATAGACATTGCAGCGGCTGTGCCAGGTTTTTTATTTTCCCGAAAAAAATTTCATATCTCTTTGTTTTAAATGGCTTTTATTTTTTAAAAGGCTTTTTAATCATTTGATTGGGCGACAAACCCTGTGTAGAAAAATTATCATTGGTTATCGTTTTTTATCTTTTGAGATAAGCATGCAAAATAAACGTACCGTCGCCATCGGGTTTATCGGCGCCACTCTTGATCGCGTCGGTAAAGGCGCCAATCGCTGGAGCCATTGGCGCCCGAGCGTGGGCCTCTGCCAGCAGCCGGATGTGCTGATCAATCGGCTTGAGCTGATTCACGGCATCGACGCCCGCGACGTCAGTCTCGCCGAGCGGGTGCGCGCCGACATCCAGCAGGTTTCACCGGAAACCGAAGTGCGCCTGCACTCGATGGCGTTGCGCAACCCATGGGATTTTGAAGAGGTCTACGGCGCACTGCACGATTTCACCACTGCCTACGCGTTCGACACCGAACACGAGGACTACCTCGTCCACATCACCACCGGCACCCACGTCGCGCAGATCTGCTGGTTCCTGTTGACCGAGGCGCGCTACTTGCCCGCTCGCCTGATCCAGACCTCCCCCGCCAGGCGCAAGAGCGAAGACGAGCACGCCTGTGGCACCCACGCCCTGATCGACCTCGACCTGTCGCGATATGATCGCATCGCCTCACGCTTTGCCAACAAACGCCTCGAAGGCCTGGCATTTCTGAAGTCCGGGATCGCCACACGCAACGCCGCATTCAACCGCTCCATCGAGCAGATCGAACGCGTTGCGGTGCGTTCAAAAGCCCCCATGCTGCTGATCGGCCCGACCGGCGCCGGCAAATCCTTTCTGGCCCGACGCATCTACGAACTCAAACGCAACCGCCATCAGATGCAGGGACGCTTTGTCGAAGTCAACTGCGCCACCCTGCGTGGCGACGGTGCGATGTCGACCTTGTTCGGCCACAGCAAAGGTGCCTTCACCGGTGCACAGAATGCCCGCGACGGCCTGCTGCGCGCGGCGGATGGCGGCATGCTGTTTCTCGATGAAATCGGCGAACTGGGCGCCGACGAGCAGGCGATGCTACTCAAAGCGATTGAAGAGAAACGCTTCTTTCCACTGGGTTCGGACAAGGAGGTGGAAAGCGACTTCCTGATCATCGCCGGCACCCATCGCGACCTGCGCAGCCGTGTCGCTGACGGCTTGTTTCGCGAAGACTTGTACGCACGCATCAACCTCTGGACGTTCGACCTTCCCGGACTCGCCGGCCGCCGCGAGGATATCGAGCCGAATATCGATTTCGAGTTGCAGCGCCATGCCCGCGAGCATGGGCAATTGGTACGCTTCAACCTTGAAGCCCGCCGGCTCTATCTGGCCTTCGCCAGTTCTCGCGAAGCAGCGTGGCTGGGTAATTTCCGCGAATTGTCTGCGTCGATCACGCGCATGGCGACATTGGCGGACAGCGGGAGGATTGATGAGGCGCAGGTGCAGGAAGAGATTGAGCGATTGCGTTATGCCTGGGGCCTGACCCAAACGGGTAACAGCCCGGAAGATTTGCCAGGAGATGCACAAAGCATGGATCTGTTTGACCGCTTGCAGTTGCGCGCAGTACTTGAGGTCTGCCGGCAAGCAGACAGCCTGTCGGATGCCGGTCGCCGCTTGTTCGGCATCTCGCGCCAGGCCAAGGCGCAACCGAATGATGCGGACCGTTTGCGCAAGTATCTGGGCCGGTTCGGGATTGAATGGAGCCAGTTGGCGCCGTAGCCACCGTTCTTGCCCCAAATGGGCCAGGGATGCCGCTGGTCTGATGCGCCGCACCTTCGCCCGGTGAGTTCTTCCAATGCAGTACATCCACCGACTCGGAAGACAACGTCATGAACAAGCGAATGATTGCAATCGGATTGGCCAGCCTGGTTTCGCTTTGCCCACTGTTTTCCCTCGCAGCTGAAAAAACAGGTGGTTCCTCAGCGCCTCCGACTGTGATGCCCGGTGTAAATCAGGGCGGATCCGAGTCAAAAGAAGACAAAGCTGACAAGAAAGGTGAAGAGGCATCAGGATCGAATTCCGGAGCCGAGGCACACGAAACACAGAAGGATGCAGCCAGCTCAAGCGATTCTGCAGATGTCAAAAAACCCAGCCAGTGAACCGCCGTTTTGGCCAATGAACAGATGGTAGCGCCGAGCCATGAATGCTAACGTTCCCGGCCAACATTCAGGGATGGCATGCCATGCTCAATCGGTTTCTGGCGACAACGGCAATACTGCTCACTTTCAGCTTTGCAGCACACAGCGCCACCTTGCCCAGCGAATATCTGGAAGAGTGCCAACGAGTCGAAAATTCGGCCAAAGCCATCATGAAAGCCAGACAAGGAGGCGTGCCCCTCTCCTCCGTTCTGGAATTGGCCGATAACGCAGGCAAGGAAAGCGAATATGTGGGCAGTTTATATAAAGCGCTGATCGGGCAGGCCTACGACATGCCACGAGAGTCGGACACGAAGAAGCAAGAAAAGGTGGTGGCTGACTTTCAGAAAACCTTTTATTCGCTTTGCATCGATTCTGCGCAGAAAACGGCGAGTGGAAGAAGCTGACGGGGAATGCCTTTCTATAGACAGCAAAAACCCGCCGAAGCGGGTTTTTGAAGATCCAGCGATTAAACAGGGCCGAACTGATTTAACAAGGCATCCACTCCCGCCGAGCAAAAAAATGTCTGAAAAAATCACTGCGCATGAAAAAGCCCAATCTTTTCAGATTGGGCTAAGTCATTGAATTATATGGTCGGGACGGAGTGATTCGAACACTCGACCCCTAGCACCCCATGCTAGTGCGCTACCGGACTGCGCTACGCCCCGACTGGTGTTGCAACCGTTCTTCACCTCGAAGAACGCTCAAGAATATAGCGCAAGCGTTTGAAAACTGGAAGTATTCAAACGCTGCTTTTTATTTCTTGAGAACCACCAGTACGTCTTCCAACTCGGCGATCATCTGCCGAATCATTTGCTTGTACTGAGTCGTGTCGTCTTTGGCTTCATCGCCGGACAGACGCAAGCGCGCGCCGCCGATGGTGAAACCCTGATCATAAAGGAGCGCGCGGATCTGCCGGATCATCAGCACGTCCTGGCGCTGATAATACCGGCGGTTTCCGCGGCGTTTGACGGGGTTGAGTTGAGGAAACTCCTGCTCCCAGTAACGCAGCACGTGTGGCTTTACGGCACACAGCTCGCTGACTTCACCAATGGTGAAGTAGCGTTTGCCCGGGATGACGGGTAGTTCGTCGTTATGACTTGGTTCCAGCATAAGCCTCAACTCGGGCCTTCAACTTCTGCCCTGGACGAAAGGTGACCACACGGCGAGCCGTGATCGGGATTTCTTCCCCCGTTTTAGGGTTGCGGCCAGGCCGCTGGCGTTTGTCCCGAAGGTCGAAATTGCCGAAACCGGACAATTTCACCTGCTCGTTGTCTTCAAGAGCGTGCCTGATTTCCTCGAAAAACAGTTCTACCAATTCCTTGGCTTCCCGCTTGTTCAGGCCCAGCTCTTCATACAGACGTTCCGCCATCTCAGCTTTCGTCAAAGCCCCCATACGTCACTTCCTTAACGTGGCGTTCAACCTTTGTTCGAGCGAGGTGAGGATATTTTGCGTCGTCGAATTCACCTCATCGTCATTAAGAGTGCGCGATGGATGCTGCCAGGTCAAGCCAACTGCAAGGCTTTTTCTATCAGGATCAATGCCTTTACCCTGATACACGTCAAACAGCCTGAGATCTGTGAGCCATTCACCTGCATTTTCACGGATTACGTCCAGTACAGCCGCGGCGGCGACGTCTTTGTGCGCAATCAGTGCAAGGTCACGACGCACTTCAGGAAAGCGCGACAACTCGTGGAATTTCGGCATTTTACCGAGTGCCACTTCAGCCAGAACCAGCTCGAAAACGAAGACCGGACGATCCAGACCCAAGGCTTTCGACAATTCAGGGTGAATGGCGCCGATGAAGCCGACTTCGCGACCTTCGCGCTCGATGCGCGCGGTTTGACCCGGGTGCAACGCCGGGTGTTTGCCCGGAGCAAAGGTGAACGAGTCCAGCGCACCGGCGAAGCCCAGCACCGCTTCCACGTCGGCTTTGACGTCGAAGAAATCAACCGTGTCGCGGCCTTGCGCCCAGCCTTCCGGCAGGCGGCTACCGCAAACCACACCGGACAGCATCGGCTCTTGCTTCAGGCCTTCGAGCTGACCGACGAAGCGCAGACCGCTTTCGAACAGACGCACGCGATCCTGCTGACGGTTGAGGTTGTGCTGCAACGCCTTCACCAGACCTGGCCACAGCGACGAACGCATGGCAGCCATGTCATTGGAAATCGGGTTAGCCAGCAACAGCGGCTCGACGCCCGGGTTGAACAGTTCGAACTGACGCGGATCGATGAAGCTGTAAGTAATCGCTTCCTGATAACCACGGGCTACCAGCAGACGGCGCAGTTCCGGCAGATCGCTACGCGCTTCAGCCTTGGCTTGCGGCGCCAGACGCGCTTGCGGGTAACGAACCGGCAGACGGTTGTAGCCGTACAGACGTGCCAGCTCTTCGATCAGGTCAACTTCCAGGCTGATGTCGAAGCGATGGCTTGGCACTTCTACGCGCCACTGGCCTTCGCCGTCGGAAGTAATGCCCAGACCCAGGCCACCGAGCAAACGCTCAACCTGGACCGAATCCATTTCCATACCGAGCATCTGGGTGATGCGCTGGGAACGAAGAGTAATCGGTGCGATCGACGGCAAGTGCTGTTCGCTGACGGTCTCGATGATCGGACCGGCTTCGCCGCCAGTGATGTCCAGCAGCAGGCCAGTGGCGCGCTCCATGGCTTCACGGGCCAGTTGCCAGTCAACGCCACGCTCGTAGCGGTGCGAAGCGTCAGTGTGCAGGCCGTAAGAACGCGCCTTGCCAGCAACAGCAATCTGGTCAAAGAAAGCGCTTTCCAGAAATACGTCGCGAGTGGTTGCGGACACACCGCTGTGCTCGCCACCCATGACACCGGCAATCGCCAGCGCGCGGGTATGGTCAGCGATCACCAGCGTATCGCTACGCAGGCTGACTTCCTGACCGTCGAGCAGTACGAGCTTCTCGCCCTCTTCCGCCATGCGCACACGAATGCCGCCATTGATTTCGGCGAGATCGAAGGCGTGTAGCGGCTGACCCAATTCGAGCATCACGTAGTTGGTGATGTCTACAGCAGCGTCGATGCTGCGCACGTCGGCGCGACGCAGACGCTCCACCATCCACAGCGGCGTCGGCTTGGACAGGTCAACGTTACGGATAACGCGGCCCAGGTAGCGCGGGCATGCCGCTGGGGCCAGTACTTCTACCGAACGCACTTCGTCGTGCACGGCAGGAACGGCTGGCACCACCGGGCGAGTCACAGGAGCGGCGTACAGCGCGCCGACTTCGCGGGCCAGACCGGCCAGGGACAGGCAGTCGCCACGGTTCGGAGTCAGATCGACCTCGATGCTGGCGTCTTCCAGATCCAGATACACGCGCAAATTTTCGCCCACCGGCGCATCGGCCGGCAGCTCCATCAGACCGTCGTTGCCTTCACCGACCTGCAGCTCAGCTTGCGAGCAGAGCATGCCGTTGGACTCAACGCCACGCAGCTTGGCATTCTTGATCTTGAAGTCGCCCGGCAGCTCAGCGCCGATCATGGCGAACGGAATCTTCAGGCCCGGACGCACATTCGGCGCACCGCACACGACCTGGAAAGTTTCCGCGCCATTGCTGACCTGGCACACACGCAGCTTGTCGGCGTCCGGGTGTTGCTCGGTGCTCAGCACCTCGCCCACCACCACGCCGCTGAATACACCGGCGGCCGGGGTCACGCTATCGACCTCAAGGCCCGCCATCGACAGACGAGCAACCAGCTCGTCGCGATTTACCTGCGGGCTAACCCAGCCACGCAGCCATTGTTCACTGAATTTCATCCTGCTCTCCTAAGAATTCGTTACGACTAGCGAAATTGCGCGAGGAACCGCAAGTCGTTGTCGAAGAACAGACGCAAGTCGTTCACGCCGTAACGGAGCATGGCCAGACGCTCGACACCCATGCCGAAAGCAAAACCGGAGAATTCTTCCGGATCAATGCCTGACATGCGCAGCACGTTCGGGTGAACCATGCCGCAACCCATCACTTCCAGCCAGCCGGTCTGCTTGCAGACGCGGCAGCCTTTACCGCTGCACATCACACATTCCATGTCGACTTCGGCGGATGGCTCGGTGAACGGGAAGTACGAAGGACGGAAACGTACGGCCAGCTCTTTCTCGAAGAACACCCGCAGGAACTCTTCGATGGTGCCTTTGAGATCGGCAAAATTGATGTCGCGATCCACCTGCAGGCCTTCGACCTGGTGGAACATCGGCGAGTGGGTGATATCGGAGTCGCTGCGATACACGCGGCCTGGGCAGACGATGCGGATCGGCGGCTGTTTCGATTCCATGGTGCGGACCTGTACCGGCGAGGTATGGGTGCGCAGCAACATGTTGGCATTGAAGTAGAAGGTGTCATGCATCGACCGGGCCGGGTGATGGCCTGGGATGTTGAGCGCTTCAAAGTTGTGATAATCGTCTTCGACCTCAGGGCCTTCGGCAATGCCGTAGCCGATGCGGGTGAAGAACTGTTCAACACGCTCCAGAGTCCGGGTCACCGGATGCAGACCACCAGAGGTCTGGCCACGGCCCGGCAATGTCACGTCAATGGATTCGGCGGACAGTTTGGCAGCCAGTTCGGCTTCTTCAAACAGAGCCATGCGCGCATTGAGAACGCCTGTAACACGTTCCTTGGCAACGTTGATCAGCGCACCGACTTGCGGGCGCTCTTCTGCCGGCAAATTCCCCAGGGTCTTCATCACCTGAGTCAATTCACCCTTTTTGCCAAGGTATTGAACCCGGATTTGCTCCAGGGCATTGATATCTTCAGCGCTTTGCACAGCCTCTAGTGCTTGAGAGACCAGCGCATCCAGGTTTTCCATGTACAGACTCCAGATACAAAATAGGGGAAGAGCTTGAAGGCTCTTCCCCTATTTATGACGTTTAACACCTGGCCCCACAGAGGTGAGGCCGGGTGACTGTCGGGGGTACTTAAGCCAAGGTGGCTTTAGCTTTCTCGACAATCGCAGCAAACGCCGCTTTTTCGTTCACTGCCAGATCAGCCAGAACCTTACGGTCGATCTCGATGGACGCTTTTTTCAGACCAGCGATGAAACGGCTGTAGGACAGACCGTTAACACGAGCACCAGCGTTGATACGAGCGATCCACAGAGCGCGGAACTGACGTTTTTTCTGACGACGGTCACGGTAGGCGTATTGGCCTGCCTTGATTACCGCTTGCTTGGCAACACGGAATACGCGGGAGCGTGCGCCATAGTAGCCTTTAGCAAGTTTCAGAATTTTTTTGTGACGTTTACGGGCAATGACGCCACGCTTTACACGAGCCATGAGTTACTTCCTCTATTCTTGACTAAAATTAACGAAGGCGCAGCATGCGCTCGACTTTTGCCACGTCAGACGGATGCAGCAAGCTGCTACCGCGCAGTTGACGCTTACGCTTGGTCGACATTTTAGTCAGGATGTGGCTCTTGAAAGCGTGCTTGTGCTTGATACCGTTAGCAGTTTTCAGAAACCGCTTAGCAGCACCACTTTTGGTTTTCATTTTTGGCATGTTCGGATACTCCGCATTCAGTTGATAAACATAATCAGAAGGCCTGCCGTGCCCTGTTGATTACTTCTTCTTTTTCGGGGCGATGACCATGATCAGTTGGCGTCCTTCCATCTTAGGATGCTGTTCGACCGAACCGTACTCGAGCAGGTCAGCTTCAACCCGCTTGAGGAGTTCCATCCCCAGCTCCTGGTGGGCCATCTCACGGCCGCGGAATCGCAAGGATACCTTGGCCCTGTCCCCATCACTCAGGAAACGTACCAGGTTGCGCAGTTTTACCTGGTAATCCCCTTCCTCCGTCCCTGGACGAAACTTGATTTCTTTTACCTGAATCTGCTTCTGGTTTTTCTTCGCCGCGGCAATCTGCTTCTTCTTTTCGAAGATCGATTTGCCGTAGTCCATCACACGGCAAACCGGTGGGACTGCGTCTGCGGAGATTTCTACCAGATCAAGCTTTGCTTCTTCAGCAATACGAAGCGCTTCATCAATCGAGACGATGCCAATCTGCTCGCCATCAGCGCCAATTAACCGAACCTCGCGTGCCGAGATATTCTCGTTGATCGGGGCTTTCGGTGCAGCTCGTTTATCTTGTCTCATTTCACGCTTAATAATAATTACTCCGAATCTGGGCGACCACGCCGGGAAACCGCTTGCGCGAGAAACTCAGCGAACTGGGCGACGGGCATCGAGCCCAGGTCAGCACCTTCACGAGTACGCACAGCGACAGTCTGCATCTCGACTTCCTTATCTCCGATAACCAAAAGATAGGGAACCTTGAGCAAAGTATGCTCGCGGATTTTAAAGCCGATCTTTTCATTTCTCAAGTCGGACTTGGCACGAAATCCGCTTTCGTTGAGAGTTTTTTCTACTTCTGCAACAAAATCTGCCTGTTTATCAGTGATATTCATGATCACCGCCTGGGTTGGCGCGAGCCACGCAGGGAACGCACCTTCGTAGTGCTCGATCAGAATCCCGACGAAACGCTCGAAGGAACCGAGGATCGCACGGTGCAACATCACTGGGTGTTTGCGGCTGTTGTCTTCGGAGACGTATTCAGCGCCCAAACGGACAGGCAGGTTAAAATCGAGCTGCAAGGTACCACATTGCCAGACGCGACCGAGGCAATCTTTCAGCGAGAATTC
Source organism: Pseudomonas sp. rhizo66 (assembly GCF_031931925.1). NCBI lineage: Bacteria > Pseudomonadati > Pseudomonadota > Gammaproteobacteria > Pseudomonadales > Pseudomonadaceae > Pseudomonas > Pseudomonas sp. rhizo66. The sequence continues at coordinate 142,472 of NZ_JAUJWZ010000008.1, read as the reverse complement.
GATTTTCGGACCGTAGAAAGCACCCTCGCCCGGCTGCAGATCGTACGGCAGGCCCGCAGAATCAAGGGCTGCAGCCAATGCGGCTTCAGCGCGATCCCACAGCTCGTCGGAACCGACGCGTTTTTCCGGACGAGTGGACAGCTTCATCTCGACATCGGTAAAGCCGAAGTCACGATAAACGTCCATGGTCAGCTTGATGAACGCGGCGGACTCGGCCTGCATCTGCTCTTCGGTGCAGAAGATGTGGGCATCGTCCTGAGTGAACGCACGTACACGCATGATGCCGTGCAGCGCACCCGACGGCTCGTTGCGGTGGCAGGCACCGAACTCGGCCAGACGCATCGGCAGCTCGCGGTAGCTCTTCAGGCCCTGGTTGAACACCTGCACGTGGCACGGGCAGTTCATCGGCTTGATGGCGTAGTCGCGGTTTTCCGACTGAGTGGTGAACATGTTGTCGGCGTAGTTGGCCCAGTGCCCGGATTTCTCCCAGAGGCTGCGGTCAACGACTTGCGGCGTCTTGATTTCGAGGTAGCCGTTGTCGCGCTGAATCTTGCGCATGTACTGCTCGAGCACCTGGTACAGAGTCCAGCCGTTCGGGTGCCAGAACACCATGCCCGGGGATTCTTCCTGAGTGTGGAACAGGCCCAGACGCTTGCCGATCTTGCGGTGATCGCGTTTTTCAGCTTCTTCGATGCGCTGGATGTAAGCCGCCAGCTGCTTCTTGTCTGCCCAAGCGGTGCCGTAAACGCGCTGCAATTGCTCGTTCTTGGCGTCGCCGCGCCAGTAGGCACCGGACAGCTTGGTCAGCTTGAAGGATTTCAGGAAACGTGTGTTCGGCACGTGCGGGCCGCGGCACATGTCGACGTATTCTTCGTGATAGTACAGACCCATGGCCTGTTCGTTCGGCATGTCCTCGACCAGGCGCAACTTGTAGTCTTCGCCACGGGCCTTGAACACTTCGATCACTTCGGCGCGCGGAGTGACTTTCTTGATGACGTCGTAATCTTTCTCGATCAACTGCTGCATGCGCTGCTCGATCGCAGCCATGTCGTCCGGAGTGAAAGGACGTTCGAAGGCGATGTCGTAATAGAAGCCTTCGTCGATGACCGGACCGATGACCATCTTCGCAGTCGGGTACAGCTGCTTGACCGCATGGCCAACCAGGTGAGCGCAAGAGTGGCGAATGATCTCCAGCCCCTCTTCATCCTTAGGCGTGATGATTTGCAGGGTCGCGTCGCTGCTGATGATGTCGCTGGCGTCGACCAGTTGGCCATTGACCTTGCCGGCCAGTGTGGCTTTGGCCAGACCAGCACCAATGGATGCTGCGACCTCGGCTACGGAAACCGGGTGATCGAATGAACGTTGACTGCCGTCGGGAAGAGTAATAGTTGGCATGGCGCCTCCTCTCCTAGTGGTGACCCCTACCAAAGGTCACGTGGGTTGGGATGAGCCAGTACAAGATCCGATCCAGGCCATTCAATGACGAACGCCTGCCTTACAGCGGCAGGAGCCTTGCGGCCAACCGGAAAACCGAACCAGAGTGACTGGGATTCAAATCGAAATATTCGCACGTTGACCGCTGCCGGGACTGAAGGTCATCCGAAGCCTGAGAACGCTTGAGCCCGGCATGCTAGCACAGATGAGCGGTCACTTATGCCTCTGTTTGATCAGAAGGCAAATCGTCTGTTTTTATGCCAGAGTGCTGAACTTGATTGGCCTTTCAGCCCTCAGATAACAAGACATTGACCCACAAGGAGCATCCTCGCATGCGTCTGAATACCCTGTTCGCCGTAGTCGCCCCTATCGTCATGCTGCTGCCACTGAGCGCCCACGCCGACTGGCCGAAGGGCGAGCGCGAGAAGTACATGGCACAGTGCACCCAGGCGGCGACTCCGCAAATTGGTGCTGCTGCGGCCAAATCGCACTGCGCTTGCGGTGCTGATGCCATCAAGTCCTATCCTGCAGCCGACATTCAGTCCCTGATGGACAACAAAGCCACCCCTGAACTGCAGCAGAAAGCGCTCGGACAGATCGCCAAATGCAAGGCGAATACACCGGCGAAAAAGTGATTGGAAAAGCCTTCTGATTCGGCTCAGCGCCCCTGAAACAGGCTGAATTTGCGTCTTTTCAGACGATTTATGCAGGTTTTACAGGTTTTTTTATTGTCTTTACTTTCTGCTCAAAGCCTTTTAAACCGGGGCTTTCAGCGAAAACAGACAGCAAAGAAAACACGACTGATTGGCAAACAGCACGTCCGGGGGGCTCCCAAAGCGAACATTTCGACTATGATACCCGGGTGTGCCCAGTTGGCCTGAGCAGCACAGTACTGAAAAATATATGTTTCTTGGAGATACACCATGTCTAATCGCCAAACCGGCACCGTTAAGTGGTTCAACGATGAAAAAGGCTTCGGCTTCATCACTCCTCAAGGTGGCGGTGACGACCTGTTCGTACACTTCAAAGCTATCGAAAGCGACGGTTTCAAAAGCCTGAAAGAAGGCCAGACCGTTTCCTTCGTGGCTGAGAAAGGCCAAAAGGGTATGCAAGCTGCACAGGTTCGCCCAGAGTAATTTCCCGGCGCACTAAAAAAACCCCGTCCATGTGACGGGGTTTTTTATGCCTGCAACAAACGTGGTGCGTAATCAGCCGCAGTTGACGCGAGTGATTACCAGGTTGTTGTCAGTGTTCAGGTTCAAGCGATCGGAACGGTACTCGAGCGTGATCATGTCGTTCGGCTTGAGGAAACGGGCATTTTGCGCCCCGGCTTTGGCGCGCGCCTGCTCAAGTAGCTCTGGCGACGCTTTTTTGCCGATGGCGAACGCCGCCGCCGATGCTTCACAGCGGCTGTGACCGGCTTCGGTTGCCGCAGATTCCTTTGCCGACTCGCTGGAGGTCGTGCTGCAACCGGCCAACATGGCAGCGGCCATAAGTGCACCCAGTGTCGCGAACTTCAAAGGCATGAAGCCTCCTTGTTTTCAAATGGTTAAGCTGAGATCGTGCGACCGTCATTCCGCTGTTTGGTTTCACGGCCAGGGCCATCCCCCTGCCCCACGATAGGAAAAAAGCCGAGTGTGCCTCAGTCGCACGCAGCACTTCATCGATCAATCGTGACTGAATATGAACGGCGCTCAGTAGACGTCGATGTAGTCATACGGCGGATTCGGCCAGTTGTCCTTCAGTGCGTTGAAAATCTGCATCACCCACACTTCATCGCTGGCTGCGACATTGCCCACGTAGCCCGAACCCTTGGCCCAGGTTTCCAGGCGAAACAGCAAACCATCAATATCCTGCCCGCCGGTTACGCCTGAAGAAATGTAAGCAATACCGCCCTTGGTCACGCGCAACTGCGTGTGTTCGTCATCACTGGCAGAAGCGAGCATTTGGCGCACTGCGTCGAGCGTGAGGCCGTCAGGGGTGTTCAAATCGATCTGCACAGCACAATCCTTGGAAAACCTTGAAAGACCAAGTGTCGCATAGCGCAGCGCTCATGCCTAAGTCGCAGTGCCAAACGCCCGGCAAAATGGTTAACTCGCTCTCAGACATTCCTGACTTTTCGAGCGCACTCATGAGCACCGTAAGCATCACCGCCGACATCAAGGTCCTGTGGCCGAAGGGGCACAGTTCGTATAGCCCGGGCAGTTCGGAGGAGCTGGCATTGATCAGCATCGATTTGCTGGTCAAAACGATGGGAACACAAGGCGCACAAACGTTTATCGCACAGGTGTTCGAGCGGTATCAGCACGACCACAAGGCCACGCTGGATACCGAGAGGGAATAAAAACCCGCAGACTGGCATCTGCGGGCTTTGGCCTTACTTCAAACGCTTCAGACGCTCGGTCAACAGATCAAAGAAGCCTTGCGCGTCGCCGTTTTCCACCCAGAAGGCGTTTTTCGGCGCCTTCAGGCCGTCGTACCAGTCGACGATGGTCTGACCGAAAGTCGGTCCTTCACGGCTATCCACCACGACATTCACCGAACGACCGGTGAACAGTTCCGGCTTGAGCAGATAGGCCACAACGGTAGCGTCATGCACCGGGCCACCCGGAATACCGTAGTGCTCCATATCGCCTTTGATGTACTCGTTGAGAATGTCGCCGACAATCTTGCTCGCGTTGTTGTTCAGCGCAGCGATCTGTTTCAGGCGTGCATCACTGGTGAGGATCTTGTGGGTGACGTCCAGCGGCAGGTACGTCAGCTTCACGCCGCTCTTCAGAACCACTTCAGCCGCTTGCGGATCGGCGAACAGGTTGAATTCAGCCACCGGGGTGATGTTGCCACCGTTGAAGTGCGCACCGCCCATGATCACCACTTCCTTGATGCCCTGAACGATTTCAGGCTCTTGGATCAGCGCCAGCGCCAGGTTGGTCTGCGGACCGAGCATGGCGATCGTGATGCTGTGCGGCTTGGCTTTTTTCAGGGTATCGATCAGGTAGTTGACCGCATTGCCTTCAGCCAGACCCTTTTTCGGTTCGTGCACGGTGACACCCGACAGACCTTCCTTGCCATGGATGTTCTCGGCGTAGATCGGCGTGCGCATCAGCGGCTTCGGCGCACCAGCGTAAACCGGTACATCTTCGCGCCCTGCCCACTCGCGCGCCAGTCGTGCATTGCGCGAAGTCTTGTCGAGGCGCACGTTGCCGGCCACGGTGGTCAGCGCACGGATGTTCAGCTCGTCCGGCGAGGCCAGGGCGAACAGCAAGGCGACGACATCGTCAGCCCCCGGGTCGGTGTCGATGATCAGGTCGATTTTCTCCGCCGCCTGGGCGCCGGTGGCAGTGATGACGGACAAAAGCAAAAAGCTCCGGATGAGTTGATGCAGTTTCTGAGCATAGCGTTGCATGGCGCATTCCTTGTGCATGTGGAATCAAAAAATCAGAACGTAACCCCGGCGACCAGGACGATATTGCAGTAAGGCTGGCATTCACCTGTACGAACAATCGCCCGAGCCTGTCGGCTGAGAACCTTGAATTGCTCATGACTGAGCAGATCGCGCCGGCCCAGAGCGCCCTCTTCATTCAACTGCTCCAGCGTGTTCAGCGCGGTCGGTTGCTTGTCGAAGATTTCTTTGGCCAGTGCATGGCTTTCCACCTGCATCTCGCTGAGGACGACTTTCAGGGTGCTGATGAAGTCCGGCACACCGTGGGTCAGCGCCAGATCAATCAGCTCGACACCCGGCGGCACCGGCAGTCCGGCATCACCAATGACCACCATATCGCCGTGGCCCAAAGAAGCAATCAGCCGCGACAATGCGACGTTGAGCAGAGGAGTCTTTTTCATGCGGGTTTAAAAGCCTGTACGTCGGATAGGGTTGGAATGGAGGGTTGCGCGCCGGCACGGGTTACCGACAAGGCGGCGGCGATCTGCCCGAAACGAATTGCCTCGGCCTCGGACTTGCCATTGGCCAGCGCAGCGGCGAAACCACCGACGAAGGTGTCGCCTGCCGCTGTGGTGTCGACAGCCTTCACTTTCGGCGCCGGGAAATGCTCGAAGCGTTGGCCATTGGCGAACAGCGAGCCTTGAGCACCGAGGGTAATGATGACTTTGCCCGCGCCCATGGCGATCAGCTGGCTGGCTGCGCTTTCTGCCGTCTCCTGCGAGTCCACCGGCAACCCGCTCAACACCGCCGCTTCGCTTTCGTTGGGGATCAGGTAGTCGATCGCGGCAAACCAGTCCGCCGGAAGGGGACGACTGGCCGGTGCCGGATTAAGGATGACGACTTTACCCAGCGCACGTGCACGTTTAAGCGCATGCCCCACCGTGGCATCCGGAATTTCGAGCTGGCAAATGATCACGTCGGCGGCTTGCAGCACTGCATCAAACCGGTCGATCACTGCGGGCGTCATTGCACCGTTGGCACCGGCGACGATGACGATGGCGTTCTGACTGTTGTCATCGACCACGATCAACGCCACACCACTGGAATCATCGACCGCGCTCACAGCCAGGCAATCGATCTGCTCGGCCAGCAGGGCCTCGCGCAATTGCACGCCATAGTCGTCGTTGCCAACGCAACCGACCATCGCCACCTGTGCGCCCAATCGCGCTGCGGCCACTGCCTGATTGGCACCCTTGCCGCCGGAAACCGTGGCAAATGAATGTCCGATCAGCGTTTCACCGCCTACGGGCAGCCGCGGCGCCCGGGTCACCAGATCCATGTTCAGGCTGCCTATTACCACTACATTTGCTGGCATACATCATTACTCGTCAATTCGGTTTCAGCGGTATTCGGTGAACACGCCGGACAACGGGGCGGTCGATTCGCGCAAGACAATACTAGGGGTCACGATCCTTTGATCAGTGCCCAGGTTCGGCGTAGCAATCCTTCGCAGCAGCACTTCGGCCGCCATCTCGCCCAGTTGCAGGATCGATTGCCCCACCGTGGTGAGTGCCGGGTAGACGTAACGACTCATCTGGATATCGTCGAAACCGATCACCGACAGCTCACTCGGCACGCGCACATTTCGCTCCGCTGCCGCGCGCAGTACACCGATGCCGATCATGTCGTTACCTGCGAAAATCGCACTCGGCGGATTGCGCTCGAGAAGAATCGCCGCTGCGTTGTACCCGCCAGTACTGGTGAAATCACTTTCCAGCATTCGCTCCTGTCGGACCTCAACGCCCGCCTCTTTCAGCGCCCGGCAATAGCCGGCCTGACGCATTTGCGCAACACTGGTAGTGGCCGGGCCGCCGATGGTGGCGATGTCGCGGTGCCCCAACTCCAGCAAGTGCCGCGTAGCGAGGTAAGCGCCGTATTCGTGGTCGATGCGCACCAGATCGGCGTCGACACCCTCCAGACCACGGTCGACGATGACCATTGGCGTTTTCACCCCGGCCAGCCCCTGCGCCAGACCGCTGTCACCGCCCGCGGAAGCTACGATCAAACCGTCGATGCGCTTCTCCAGCAAGACGCGCAAATAGCTGCGCTGCTTGTCGGGGTTGTCGTCGGAGTTGCAGAGGATCACGCAGTAGCCGTTACGCTCGCAATAATCCTCGATACCCCGCGCCAACTCGGCGAAGTACGGGTTGAGACTGTTGGGCACCAGCAGGCCGATGGTCGCAGTCGTCTTGGCTTTCAGCGAGCGCGCCACCGCACTCGGTACATAGTCAAGGCTCTTGATCGCCGCCTCGACTTTCAGCCGCACTTCCTGACTGACCGGCCGGGTGTTGTTCACCACATGCGAAACCGTCGTATAGGAAATCCCCGCGAGGGCTGCCACGTCCTTGATCGTTGCCATGTGTTAGCCCCGGCGACTGGCGCGCTGACTGCGATAAGTGTCGAGCACCACCGCGATCACGATGACGGCGCCGGTGATGATTCGCTTGGTCGGTTCAGTCGCCCCGATCTGCGCCAGACCGGCCGCCAGGACCGAGATGATCAACACGCCAAAGAACGTGCTGATCACCGAACCACGCCCGCCCATCAGGCTGGTACCGCCGATGACCACAGCAGCGATCACTTGCAGCTCCAGGCCGGAACCGGCATTCGGATCAGCAGCTTCCAGACGGGAAATCTGAAACAGCGCGGCGATACCGGCCAGCAAACCCATCAGGCTGAATACCAGAATCTTGTAGGGTTTCGGATTGATCCCCGCAAGGCGCACTGCCTCTTCGTTGGTGCCGATGCCGATCAGGTAGCGACCGAACACCGTCCGGGTCAACACGGCCTGAGCAATGAAAATCACCAGCAAGGCAATGATGAACGATGGCGAGATACCGAACGCGATCGGGTTCGACAGCCAGGCAAACGAGTCACCGATGTATGCGGTGCGCGATCCGGTCATCTGATACGCCAGACCCCGAGCCATTTCCAGCACACCCAAAGAGACGATGAACGATGGAATCCGCCACGCCACCGTAATCGAACCGGTGACAGTACCGGCCAGCGCCGCCACTGCCATGCCGAGCAATGCCGACGGCAACACGCCCCAGCCCCAGCCGAGAATCGCAACGCTGACCGTCGAAGCGGCCAATGCGAGTACCGAACCCACCGACAGGTCGATGCCGCCAATGATCAACACGAAGGTCATGCCGACCGCCAGTACCATCAGATCAGGAATCTGGTTGGCCAGGGTGCTGAAGGTGTTATACGACAGAAAGTGGCTGCTCAAGACCGAGAACAGCGCAATCATCGCCAGCAAGGCGCCGGCCAGACCCAGATAAGTGCCCAGACCGTAGAAGTTGCCACTACGTTTGCCGGCAGGAGATGCAGTTTTCATGGGAGATCCCTAGGCGCCGCTTCATTGAGCAACGCATCACGTTTTTGGTAGCCGGCGAACGCGGCAGCAAGCAAGTCATCCTGGGTCCAGCTGTCACGCTCGAAGGTGTCGATCAAGCGCCCCGCCGACAACACGCCGATCCGGTCGCAGATCAACATCAGCTCACGCAGGTCACTGGACACCACCACCAGCGCTTTACCCTGCCGCGTCAGTTCGCCGAGCAAGGCGTAAATGTCAAACTTGGCGCCGACGTCGATGCCACGGGTCGGCTCGTCGAACAGCAGCACCGAACAATCGCGCTCCAGCCAGCGGCCAATCACGACCTTCTGCTGATTGCCACCGGACAGTTCTGAAACCAGCTGTGTCGGGCTCGAGCTGCGGATGCGCATGGCGTCGATCTGACGCTGCGCCAGAGCGATCTCGTCGCCGTTTTTGACGACTCCGCCACTGGAAATTTCCGGCATGTTACCCAGTGCAATGTTGGCGCTGATCGACTGACTCAGGAGCAGGCCTTCACCCTTGCGGTCTTCGGTAATCAACGCAATGCCGTTGCGCACGGCGTCGACGGGCGAGCGCACGCTGACCACTTTGGCCGGCGAGCCCAGCGCAATGGTGCCGCTGTCGGCAACGTCCGCACCAAAAATCAGTCGCAGCAGTTCTGTGCGCCCTGCCCCGATCAATCCGGAAATTCCGAAGATCTCGCCGGCGCGCACTTCAAACGAAACATCGCGCACTTTATCGGAACGAGTCAGGCCCTTGACCGTCAGCGCCGGCGCACCAACCTTGCGCGGCCCCATATCGATATGTTCGCCCAGCTCACGACCGACCATCAGTGTGACCAGTTGCTCACTGTTGTAATTGGCCATCGGCTCGACGCAGACCAGATTGCCGTCACGCAGCACGGCAATGCGCTGTGCGACTCGGGCAAGCTCTTCGAGGCGGTGGGAAATGTAGATGATCGAGACGCCGCGTGCCTGCAGACGAGTGATCTGCTCAAAGAGCATTTCGACTTCCCGTGCGGTCAGCATCGCGGTCGGCTCATCGAGGATCAGCACATGGCAATCGCCAATCAGGTTGCGGGCGATTTCGACCATCTGCTGATGCCCGATCCCCAGCTCGCCGACCAGCGTATCCGGATCAATCGCGTCGAGGCCGACTTGTGCCATCGCTTCGACTGCAGCCTTGCGCAATTGCTTGCGACTGATCCAGCCGCCGTTGCTTGGCAGGTTGTCGAGAAACAGGTTTTCCGCGACCGACAATGTCGGCAACAGATTGAGTTCTTGCATGACCATGCGCACGCCAAGTTCTTCAGCCTGGGTACGACTGCCCGGACGGTAGTCCTTGCCGTGGAATTGCATCTGGCCGGTGGTCGGCGTGACCAGTCCGCCAATGATCTTCGACAGGGTACTTTTGCCGGCACCATTCTCGCCGGTCAGCGCCAGCACTTCACCGCGCATCAGCGTCAAATCGATGCCGGTGAGCACCGGTTGCGCATAGGTCTTACCGATACCGCTGACCGAGAGGACAGCGTTCGGGGCGGAAACTGACATAAAAACTCTCCATGCGCTCGCCCGGACGGACGAGCGCCGTTGTGTCGCCAGAAGACTTACTTGGTGACCAGCTCGACCGGGGTTTCGATCACGCCATTGGCGCCGCTGTCGACTTTTTCGCCCTTGATGATTTTCAGCGCAGTTTCGATGCCGAACACAGCTTGTTTGGCAGCGAACTGGTCAGCGGTGGCCAAGACACGACCGTCCTTCAACATTGGCTTGATGGCATTGATGTTGTCGTAACCGACCACCTGAACCTGACCTGCCTTGCCAGCGGCACGTACTGCGGAAACGGCACCAACGGCCATGCTGTCGTTACCGGCCAGCAGTGCTTTGACGTCCGGGTATTCGCTGAGGATCGAAGCGGCAACCTTGTTGCCCTTGTCGATTTCCCAGTCACCGGATTGCAGGGAAACGATCTTGATCTGTGCAGCGTCCATTGCATCCTTGAATCCAGCGGTACGTTGCTGGGCATTGGTGGTCGTGGACACGCCTTCAATGATGCCGACTTCGTCACCGGCCTTGAGCTGCTTGGCCAGGTATTCGCCGACCAGACGCGCACCTTTACGGTTGTCCGGGCCTACGAATGGCACACTGATGTTTTTGCTTTTGACGATGGCCGGATCGAGCTGGTTGTCGATGTTGATCACGGTAATGCCAGCATCGACGGCTTTCTTGATCACCGGCACCATGGCCTTGGAGTCGGAAGGCGCGATCACCAGCGCATTGACCTTGGCCAGAATCATCTGCTCGACGATGCGGGTCTGGCCGGCAGTATCGGTTTCGTCCTTGATGCCGTTGGAGATCAGATCGAAATCAGCGGAGTGTTCTTTCTGGTAGGCCTTGGCGCCATCTTCCATGGTCAGGAAGAATTCGTTGGCCAGAGACTTCATGACCAGCGCGACTTTGGGTTTTTCGGCGGATTCGGCGAATGCCGAGGAGACAGGTAGTGCAGCGGCTGTGGCAGCCAGCATAGCGACAGCAAGAAGACGTCCAGCGAATGGCAGCTTCATGGGTTCACTCCGATCTTATGATTATTGTGAGCAACGCTTGCGCTGGCGTAAGCTACCTGGCTATCTGCAGGGCCATAGTGCGCCGAGAGCGCCGCGCAAACGTTTGCGTAGACCGAACTATGCGAATCCCGCCGGCATTTGTCAACAATCAGAAATCGGTATTGCTTAAAGGGCGAATCCGCTGCTTCGCCCTCCGATGATCACGCCGTGGTATTGACCATGTTGCCGCTGGTGGAGCCCTTGGACATTTCCTTGAGCAACGCAGCCGCGACTTCCATGAGTGCGCCGCTGGTCTGCGCGATCTGCCCCTGAATGGACATCACCGCCTGCGACTTGGCCTCCGGCGTCGGATAGCTCGCAGCCTGGGCCGCCGCCAGTTGCTGTTGCTGCTCCTGCAGTTGCTTCTGTAATTCCTTCATCCGCTTGAGCAGCATTTTCACGGTGACATTCAGACTGTCGCCGCTGTCCGCGCTATCGGCCTGGCTGGCTTCTTGCGCAGGGCCACCGGTCCTGACCTGTTTGCTCGGCTCTTTTTCAACACCCAGCGCCTCGTCGGCAGCGTCCGCTTCTGCCTTGTTCATTGCATTGATCGTCGCTGCGGTTTTACCGCCGATGGTGACTGTACCCGGGTTTGAAAAACCGATCGTCAGTGACATGTGAACTCCCTAAAAAAGCGTTTCCCAGAACACCCATCGGCCTGAAGGCCGGTTTCTTTAGCAGAGAATCCCGAGCCGGCAACCGGTTTCATTCGACAAAAGCGGTAGTCCCTTTCGGTGAACCGAACGCGAAAGCTTCCAATGTTCGGAAACCCGGATAAACGTTTCAACAAGCCACTCGCAAACCAATAAAAACTTGATTTAAATCATCAGGTTAAACATTTCTCTAACGCAAAGTTCGGCTGGTACAGATCCTGCTCCCTTCACCGCACCCCGGGCATCCAGATCGGCTTGGGGTGATCTAGATGAACCTGCATCAGCACCGTCTCACTACTAGAGAGAAAAATAATGAAATCTGCTTTCAACACTTTGGTTCCGGGCGCTTTGGCCCTTCTCCTGCTCCTGCCCACCGCCCTCCAGGCGAAAGAAGTCGAAACCCAGGCCAAGCTCGCCAACGTTGTGGTACTTGCCACCGGCGGCACCATTGCCGGCGCCGGCGCGAGCGCCGCCAACAGCGCCACCTATCAGGCAGCGAAGGTTGGCGTCGAACAATTGATCGCCGGCATTCCCGAGCTGAGCAAACTGGCGAATGTGCGTGGCGAACAAGTCATGCAGATTGCTTCAGAAAGCATTACCAACGAAAACCTGCTGCAACTGGGTCGTCGCGTAGCCGAACTGGCTGACAGCAAAGACGTCGATGGCATCGTCATCACCCACGGCACCGACACCCTGGAAGAAACCGCTTACTTCCTCAACCTGGTAGAAAAAACCGATAAGCCGATCATCGTCGTCGGTTCGATGCGTCCGGGCACTGCGATGTCCGCTGATGGCATGCTCAACCTGTATAACGCCGTGGCCGTGGCCAGCAGCAAAGAAGCGCACGGCAAAGGCGTACTGGTGACCATGAATGATGAAATCCAGTCCGGTCGCGACGTCAGCAAAATGATCAACATCAAGACCGAGGCCTTCAAAAGTGCCTGGGGCCCACTAGGCATGGTGGTTGAAGGCAAGTCCTACTGGTTCCGCTTGCCAGCCAAGCGTCACACCATGGATTCGGAATTCGACATCAAAAACATCAAGAGCCTTCCTGATGTGGAAATCGCCTATTCCTACGGCAATGTGAGCGATACCGCCTACAAGGCTCTCGCGCAGTCGGGTGCCAAGGCGATCATCCATGCCGGCACCGGTAACGGCTCGGTATCCTCCCGCGTGGTTCCAACCCTGCAAGCGCTGCGCAAGGATGGCGTGCAAATCATTCGTTCGTCCCACGTCAACGCTGGCGGCTTCGTTCTGCGTAACGCCGAACAGCCAGACGACAAATACGACTGGGTTGTCGCTCACGACCTGAACCCGCAGAAAGCCCGCATCCTGGCAATGGTCGCCCTGACCAAGACCAACGACAGCAAAGAGTTGCAGCGGATGTTCTGGGAATACTGATTCGCCTTCGCCCGATCAATTCCAGATCGGGCAACCTGAACACTACTCGCCCAATAGGCGGGTAGTGAATCGCCTACAGCGCTCCCGCACTTTTCCCACAAAAAAGTCGACACGACCTACACCAAAATCCGAAAACCGCTGTCAGAGGATTTTCTTGAATTTTAAGCAGTTGCGAAAAAGCTTACAGTTAAATACTGTACGCACGTACAGCTTAATAAGGATAACCTCGTGGCCACCTCCCCTGATGCTCCTGACGCTTACGAACGCATGGGCATGCGCGTTCAAAAAATCATCAATTCCCCCACCGCACAGAAAGCCAAAGCCGCACTGATCTTCCGTTTGCCGGACGAGCCGATGGACGAGTGGGAGCGCCTGCTCGAGGAAATCGACGAGAACGACAACGTCACCCTCGCCTATCGCGACGACGGTGGCGTGCAGATTTTTTGGGTTGTACCGAAGGAAGATTGATTCAATGAGTGTCCGCTGTTTTGCTTTGCTACTGCTGTTCGTCACCCTGGGTGCCCAGGCTGGCGCCCCCCGCACATTCACCGAAGCCAAGAAGGTCGCCTGGAAACTGTATGCACCGCAGTCCACAGAGTTTTATTGCGGGTGCAAGTACACCGGCAACAAGGTTGACCTGAAAGCCTGCGGTTACGTACCGCGCAAAAATGCCAAGCGCGCGTCACGCATCGAATGGGAACACATCGTGCCTGCCTGGCAGTTCGGTCATCAGCGCCAATGCTGGCAGGAAGGTGGGCGCAAGAACTGTACGCGTTACGACCCAAGCTACCAGAAAGCTGAAGCCGATCTGCATAACCTGGTGCCGAGCATTGGCGAGGTCAATGGCGATCGCAGCAACTTCAGCTACGGCTGGTTGCCCGTGCAGTCCGGGCAGTACGGTTCATGCCTGACCCAGGTCGACTTCAAGGCGAAGAAAGTCATGCCTCGCCCTTCGATTCGCGGCATGATCGCCCGCACGTACTTCTACATGAGCAAGCAGTACGGCTTGCGGCTGTCGAAACAGGATCGACAATTGTATGAGGCATGGGACAAGACTTACCCGGTGCAGGATTGGGAACGTCAGCGCAATCAGAGTGTGGCATGCGTGATGGGGCGCGGTAATGAATTTGTCGGCCCGGTGAACATGAAAGCCTGCGGCTGATTTCAGCGCAGACAAAAAAGGCCTCGAACGTGATGTTCGAGGCCTTTTTGTTTGTGTCTGGATGGCCGACTTGTTGTGCCGCCAGTTGTCGATCAAACCAAGTGATTCACGGGGTATGCCGCGCTCTTTGATCGAGTATCTGCGCAAGTTTCATGACGGCTGTCGACTCTCCGGCAATCCAGCCGTAAACCCCTCATGGGAGGCGTCGGCGATTTCCCGGAGAATGTCCTTTGCCATGTCGACGTCAGCCAATTCAATCGCTTGTCCCGCAGCAGTCCTATCAACTGGCAGAGTCGCCGCCCGCTCATTCACGGCGTGAGCGGATGCTCGACCAATACGGACTCAATATTCTGTTTCTTGGCCTTCACCAACGCCGCATCCACTTGTACCTTGCGCGCTTCAGCTTCGGCCTGAGAGTTGAACGGACCAATCAGAATTCGCGTTTTGCCGCTGCTGTCCTTGATCACCGTGGGCACGAAGGCGTGCTCGATCAGCCAGCCACTCAGGTCGCTGACAGCCTGTGGAGTTTCGCCGCGCACTTCGAGATCCCATTGCGGCGCTACAGACGCCGGCGCGGTTACTGCAGCCGATTGTGGTTTTGGTGCATCTGCATTCTTGCCTTCACCACACCCTGCCAATACCAGTGCCACGACTACCCAAACCAATTTGCGCACAACGCTTTCCTCGAAATTCTCAAAGCGGCGATCTTATCATTCATAAATACTTCGCGAGCCCCGCAAAATGGGCACAAAACAACGAGATTGATGCTTGCAGCCTCTGTATAGTTACGCCCTGGGAATTAATGCCGCTTCTGCGCGTCAGAAAGAGGCACCCAAACCGTGAGACTTCGCACTAATCTATACGTACCACCGACCTCTGCACTGTCTGAATCAGGTGCCCTACAAAGCAATCAAGGAGAAGACCATGCTGATACTCACCCGCAAAGTCGGTGAAAGCATAAACATCGGTGATGACATCACTATCACCATTCTGGGCGTAAGCGGCCAACAGGTCCGCATTGGTATCAACGCTCCGAAAAACGTTGCAGTGCACCGTGAAGAGATTTACCAGCGCATTCAGGCTGGCCTGACCGCCCCGGACAAGCCACAAACTCCCTGAGCCAGATCGCAGTCAGTAGCCAGTCCGTTTACCTTGTGGAATGACTGGCTAGAGATTCACGCGCCGTATTGCCATCCGCTCCCCACTCTGCTGGGCACGGCGCCTGACACGCTAAATCCGATTTCCCCCCCTTATTCCCTTGCCGGCCGATACTACCTGCCATCCCCCAGACTGGCTGTCGGACGTTTCCGATAGAGCGCGGAGAATTCGCCCTCTAACTGAATGTCACACCACGCGCCATGCCTGTGGCTGCAAGCACCATCAGCACCAATAACAACGCCTCGACATGACTGATTCTTGCGTACAGCCTTGCTCGCCTGACATCGAGCGGCGTACCCCGCGCTTTTGCAATACGCCACTTCACCAAGGTAATCATCGGCGCGAGCTCAATCAGCAGAATCAGCACGAACAGCGTCATCTTCAGATGGAACAGCGGCTGATGAAGATAATAGTCAGTGCCCTTTTCATAGCCGCCAAAGGCACGCATTGCCCCGGTGACCAGCAGGATCAGTGCGGAAATCCCCCATATATTGTCAGCCAGTAAAACTCGGCCCTGCTCTCCCGCCCCGGCTGCCAGACGATTGAACGCCGCTCCACGCGTCAGCACCGCCCAGAAGCCCATGGCGAAAGCGAGTAAGTGAATAGCAGCAAGAAACCAGTGAACCAGCATCGACACACCCCATCAGAAAGAGTTGAAAATCGGCCAGTCAGTAGTAGTCGAAAAAATCGGGATGCGCCTGCGAGAAAATCGCTGGTATTCACGAGAGATCGTGAGGAGGACTCGAAGCGGCAAAAGCCAAATCGCAGACAAAAAAAATCCCAAGCAGCTGATGGAAGCTTGGGATTTAAAAATGCATAAACCGTGGTGGTGAACGCGGGACGAATGTTACTTAATTCCACGACCAGTAACAACGATTTTTTGATAACCGGTTGGTTAGTAACACTCGTAAGCTGTTCAATATCCACACTTTTTCAAAGGGCGCTGGCGACGAACGGCGAATCTCCAGTCCGTCGCCTGTTCTGACGAAGGTGAAACAGTCGACCATCATTACCAAACACGAAGGCATGTGCGTGCAAATCAACTAGAACCGAATAACGATGAAGCACGACTCGCAGCGGATCAACATTACTCACTACAACGCCGACAACGATAACCCCGTAGCGAACATACCCGACGCCCGATGAAGTGGACTCAGGATGTGGCGCTCTGAGGCGGAGGTTTTGCGAAAGCTTTGCAAATTGCAGACAACAAAAAAGGGCCCACCTTTCGGTGAGCCCTTCTAGACCGCCCAGCAGAGCGGATTTTGTTTGGTAGGCGCGATTGGACTCGAACCAACGACCCCCACCATGTCAAGGTGGTGCTCTAACCAACTGAGCTACGTGCCTGCTGTGAGGCGGCATTCTACGGAATTCCCGAGGGGTGTCAACACCTTTTTTTCACCTAACCCTATGAATATGCAAAATATTTAATTTCGGGTCGGCAACGGAGATTTTCCGGTGGCTGGCGGAGGTTTTTCAACTCGGGTAGGATCGACGCACTCGTAAAATATATTAAACAGAGGCTGCAGGATGGCGAACACCCTTTACCCAGAGTCTTATTACGCTGCGTCGGCCAATGCCGTACCGCCCCGCCCTGCCTTGCAGGATGATGTGGAGACGGACGTCTGTGTGATCGGCGCCGGGTATACCGGATTGTCCTCAGCGCTGTTTCTGTTGGAGAACGGTTTTCGCGTCACCGTACTGGAGGCTGCCAAGGTCGGGTTCGGCGCGTCGGGGCGCAATGGCGGGCAGATCGTTAACAGTTATAGCCGTGACATTGATGTGATCGAGCGCAGCGTCGGCCCCAAGCAGGCGCAACTGCTTGGGCAGATGGCGTTCGAAGGCGGCCGGATCATTCGTGAGCGCATAGCCAAATACAACATCCAGTGCGACCTGAAGGACGGTGGCGTGTTCGCCGCGCTGACGACCAAGCAGATGGGCCACCTGGAATCGCAGAAGCGTCTCTGGGAGCGCTTCGGCCATACGCAACTCGAATTGTTGGATCAGCGCCGTATTCGCGAAGTGGTGGCGTGCGATCAGTACGTCGGCGGCATGCTCGACATGAGCGGCGGGCACATTCATCCGCTGAACCTTGCGTTGGGCGAAGCGGCAGCGGTCGAGTCACTCGGCGGCACCATTTATGAACAGTCGCCTGCAGTACGCATCGAGCGCGGCGCCAACCCGGTTGTGCACACGCCGCAGGGCAAGGTCAGGGCCAAATTCATCATCGTCGCGGGCAATGCCTACCTCGGTAATCTGGTGCCGGAGCTTGCGGCCAAATCGATGCCGTGCGGCACGCAAGTCATCACCACCGAGCCGCTGGGTGACGAACTGGCGAATGCGCTGCTGCCGCAGGACTACTGCGTTGAAGACTGCAATTACCTGCTCGACTACTACCGCCTCACGGGCGACAAGCGCCTGATCTTCGGCGGCGGTGTGGTGTATGGCGCGCGCGATCCGGCGAACATCGAAGCAATCATCCGCCCGAAAATGCTCAAGGCCTTCCCACAGCTCAAGGATGTGAAGATTGACTACGCCTGGACCGGAAACTTCCTGCTGACCCTGTCGCGCTTGCCACAGGTCGGGCGCCTGGGCGACAACATCTATTACTCGCAAGGCTGCAGCGGCCATGGCGTGACCTACACGCATTTGGCAGGCAAGGTCCTCGCTGAAGCGTTGCGCGGCCAGGCCGAGCGTTTCGATGCGTTTGCCGACCTGCCGCACTATCCGTTCCCCGGCGGGCAGTTGCTGCGCACGCCATTTGCCGCGTTGGGCGCGTGGTATTACGGGTTACGCGACAAATTCGGGATGTAAAAAAAGGGCCGCTGAACAGCGGCCCTCTTATTCAACACTGAACGGCTTCAGAGCTGATCCCGAGCAATCCCGCTACGGATGCGCAAGATATCCGCCAGCACCGCCAGCGCGATTTCCGCTGGCGTCTTGCTGCCGAGATTGAGACCGATCGGCGCATGAATCCGCGCCAACTCCGCCGCGCCCAAGCCACCAATGCGCTGCAAACGCTCGAAGCGCTTCCGTGACGTCTGCAACGAACCCATCACGCCAATGTAGAACGCTTCGGTGCGCACCGCTTCCATCATCGCCAGGTCATCGATGCGCGGATCATGGGTCAGCGCCACCACCGCCGTATCGCGATGGCAGCCACCGTCAGCAATAAACACCGACGGCAATTGCCGGCGAATCTCCACGCTATCAAGCACTACACCTTCCAGCACTTCATCGCGTGGATCACAGAGAATCACTTCAAAGCCAAGACCGACTGCAAATTCGGCACACGCCTGCGCCACGCTGGAATACCCGGCGAGCAACAAACGCTGCGCCGCGCCGACACGAATGCGCACCCGATCGATCTCGCGTTCGATCCGCGCACCCTGCTCGCGATCAGCGAACAGACTGCGCGCACCGCTGGCCAGATCGACCTCGCGAATCAAGCGGCGCTGACCGAGCAGCGCCGACTCCAGTTCACGCAGATGCGCCTGTACCTCGCAGTCGGCGTCAAATTTCTCTACCAGCACATCGAGAATGCCGCCACAAGGCAGGCTGACCCGCGAGCGCGGATCATCACCCTCCCCATATCGCACGACGTTGACCGCATCAAGAAACGCCCCTTCGGCGACGCGCTCAAGGAAATCTTCCTCGACGCAACCGCCGGACAGCGAGCCGATCCACTGTCCGCCCTCGTTCACCACCAGCAGCGAACCCGGCGCACGCGGTGCCGAGCCGTAAGTGGTCAGCACAGTGCAGAGCCAGATGCGCTGCCCTGCCACCGACCACTCCAGCGCCCGGCGCACCACTTGCAGATCGAGATGCTGCATGTCAGTGCGCCTTGTGTTCGATGGACGGTGCGTCGGCTTGCAGCTTTTGCACTTCGCTCACCGCCAGCTCGGCGGACTGACCGCCCCAGCCTTGACGCAGGTAGTTAAGCAGATCGGTCAGTTGCTCAGGACTGAGCTTGCCAGCGAAGCCCGGCATCGGCTGCATGTGCTCGAAACCGGAGAACTTCTGCTCGCCGATACCATCCTCGATCACGCGCAACAGGTTGCGTGGGTCTTCCAGACGCAACGTGGTGTTGCCGCGCATGGCCACGGCGATGTGCGGTTTGCCTTCGCCACCCGCAGCATGGCAACCGGCGCAGACATTCAGGTACTCCTGACGACCGCGCTGGGCACTGGCGCTGAGCTGCTCTAACGGTACTTCAACCAGCGCTTTGGCTGCCGGCGGCTTGTCGCCGAGCAGGAACGTCGCCATCGCCGCCAGATCGGTATCGCTCAGACCTTGAGTGCTGTTGTGGAACACCGGGAACATCTCGTTGAACATCGTCCCCTGCGCGCTCATGCCATGTTTGAGGAACGTACCCAGATCCTGCTCGTTCCAGCCGCGCGCGGCCAGATCAGTGGCCAGCAGACTCGGTGCCAAGTACCCATTGAGGATGCCACCGGTGAGGCGTTTATCCAGCTGCATCGCGCCCGGAAGGCCACGCGGTGTGTGGCATTCGCCGCAGTGACCGAGCACCTCAACCATGTACTGGCCGCGCTTCCAGGCTTCGCTTTTGCCTTCGGCCGGATCCAGCTTCAGTGCTTTGCCGTACATCATGTTCCAGCCGATCAGGCCCAGACGCACATTGAACGGGAAGCTCAGGCTGGTGACCGGTGCTGCGCGCTCAATCGGCTCGATGGTTTTCAGGTACGCATGGATCGCATCCGAATCTTCACGCGGCATCAGGTGATACGAGGTGTACGGCATCGCCGGATACAGGTTCGCGCCGTCACGACGCTTGCCTTCAGTCAGCGCAGCGAAGAACTCGTCATCGTTGTACAAACCGATGCCGTGCTCTTTGCTCGGAGTGATATTGGTGCCGTAGATCGTGCCGAACGGCGACACGATTGGCAAACCGCCGGCAAATGGCGCGCCACCTGGTGCGGTGTGGCAGGCCATGCAATCGGCGGCACGAGCGAGATACTCGCCACGCTTGACCTGATCATCAGCGTGAGCAAACAGCACCGGCGCAGCGAGGCCAACCGCCAGGGTGAGGCGGGTCAGAAAAAGCTTCATGCTTAACCCTCCTTGACCAGGCCGAGATCGGTCAGCACGTTGCGGGTGGCGTTGTAGTAACGCACGTACCCGGTGCAACGGCAGACGTGATGGCCGAGGCTGTCCTCGATGACTTGTTCAAGCTTGCTTTGCACGGTCGGCTGGCGCTGCAGCTTCTCGACCAACACCGTCGCGGCGTTGACGAAGCCCGGCGCGCAGTAGCTGCACTGGAAGGCGAACTCGTCGACGAAACGCTGCTGGATCGGGTTCAGCTCGGTGACCTGACCCGATTCGTCGCGCTTGGCGTGCGATTCGATGGTGCGGACTTTCTTGCCTTCGAAGTAGTGCGCGCCGGTGATGCAGGTGCGCACTTCTTCGCTGGTGCCGTCCGGGTTATCGACGATCACCACGCAAGCGTGGCAGATGCCCTGGCCGCAGCCCAGACGCGAACCGGTGAGGTTCTTGTATTCGTGCAGGTAGTCGATCATTGGCAGGTCATCAGGGATGTCCACCGGGCCGACGGATTGACCGTTGAGGGTCAGTTGAAGCGGACGGTTAGCCATTGAGGGCCTCCTTGATGCGCGCAGCAGTGATTGGCAGGTCGCGAACACGTTTACCGATGGCGTGCGCCACGGCGTTTCCGATGGCACCGACGATCGGGATCATCACCACTTCGGCGATACCTTTGGACGGATCGCTTGGCGACAGCGGCGGCAGGATCTCCGCAGTCTGTTTCCACACGGCAACGTGACGGGCCATCGGCAGACGGTAACGGTTGAAGTTCCAGTCGCCCTCCCCCGGTCCACCTTCATACAGCGGCATTTCTTCCATCAAGGCGTGGCCGATGCCCATGGCGATACCGCCTTCGAGCTGGCCCTTGACCAGTTCTTCGACCAACACCCGACCGCACTCGACCCACGAATGGTGGTTGAGCACTTCGACTTCCGCCGAGCCTTTGTTGACCTTCAGTTCGACCAGCGTGGCGACCGGGCTGTAGTAGGTCACGGCGGCGTTGTTCAGTTGAACCACCGGGTAATTGATGTTCTGGCGATCGAGCAGGTGAAAACCCGCCGTGGTCATCAGCGCTTTCTTCGCCTTCGGCGCGCCATCGCCATATTTCACCGCCAGACCGTCGAGCGGCAGACGCTCGCGCACGCCGTCGATGCTGTATTCGGCTTCGGCCCAGCTCCAGCGGTTAAACGCGTGAACGGTAGCGCCAGTCACCAGACCACGCTCGTGAGCGTGCTTGGCCAGCTCTTCGAAACTCAACGGCTGCATGCCGTTGGCCGTGAGCTTGCCGTCGACCCAATGCGCATCTTCGCGACGTACGACGTAAGGGTTGGCTTGACCGCCATAAGGGCCCTGACGCCAGATCTCCATGGCGGCTGGCCACAAACCGTTGTTGAACAGCACGCGCGCCGCTTCACGGGTAGCGTGGCTGAAGTAGTAAGCGGAGTTGGTCGCCGACGAGGCTGAAGCCAGTTTGCCGACCCAACGCGGGTTGCGCAGCAGATTGTCCTGCTCGGCCTGGCTCATGATGTAAGGGTTGCCGCTGGTGATCAGCTGCATTTCCTTCCATTCGGTTTCGCCAGTCTTCACTTCGTGTGCCGGACTGCCGAGGAAATCGGCCACCACCAGGGCTTGCGAGGTGGACATGCCGGTGCCGATCTCGATGCCGATATGGCGCAGGGTAATGCGACCGTCAGCAGTGAATTCGATGCTGGCCATCGGCGCTTCGGAACCGGTGCCGAAGTCTTTCTGGCAAATGGCAAAACCAACGCCGTACCAGTTGTCCGGGTCGGCCGCTTCGCGCTGCTTCTTGATCGCATCGCGGTTTTTCCAGACTTCGTGCACCGAAGCCTTGTCGAGGATTTCGTGCAGGCGCAAAGCACCGGCCGGGATCGCGCCCTGAGTGTTTTTCATGCCGGAACGCAGCGCGTTCTTGCGACGCAGGTCGATCGCATCGACACCGAGGCGATTGGCGATTTCGTCGACCATCATTTCGGTCGCCGCCATGCTTTGCAGGGTGCCGTAGCCACGCATGGAACCCGCCTCCACACCACGCGAGTGGTAAGCGGTGACCTGCAGATCGTTCTGCGGCATGTAGTAGATCGATTGCGCCGCCGTGGCACCCACCGCAGCGACGGATGGGCTGTAGTTGATTCGGCCGCCACCGTCGACGCTCATTTCGGCGCGGAAAATCTTGAAGGTGTAGTCGTTCTTGTCCACGGCCAACTGGTAGCGGATGTCGAACGGGTGGCGCTTGATGCCGCTCTGGAACTGCTCGTAGCGGTCATTCGCCAGACGCACCGGCACACCCGCGCCATACAGCGCCGCGAGGGCTGCGTAGTAGACGAAGATGTTGTGATCTTTGGAACCGTAACCAACGGTGTAACCCGGGTGCATGTTCAGGTTGTCGAGGCCGAAACGCGACGGCGCGATCATTTTCGCGGTCTCGGTTGCGGCTTCCAGCGGGCACTGGGTCGCCACGACAAAATGCAGGGTCTTGGTTTTCGGGTCGTACCAGCCATTGCCGTTGTCCGGTTCCATAGCGGCCGGCTCGATCGACGGGGTCTTGTAGCGCTCGTCGAAGACCAGCCAGTTGTCCGGCGGCGTATCGATCTCTTGCTTCATGCGGTCGGCGTAGAACAGGCCGCGCTCGGTCAGGTTGCCGTGCAGGTTCGGCTGGGAATTCCACACTGGACGACGGTTCTTCAACATCGGGAACAGGATCGAGTCTTTGAGGCTGGCGAACTCGTCTTCGTCGGCCGATGTCGCGCCGCCCACACGTACGTAGCGGAAGCTGCCATACGGATCGCCTTCGTAGAACGGCACTTTGGCACCGTAACGAATCGCTTTGTCATTGAATTTGAGTTTGTTCTTGGCCTGGCGGAAACGCTCGAAGTCGTTCCAGATCAGGATCGCTACCGGGTGACCGATGAACATCGGCACTTTGCCTTCCGGCAGCAATGGGTCTGGGGCATGCTCTTCGGGGAAGACGATGCCATCCTTGTCCAGATCGGCGGCGGTGACGATGCGGTCAGGCTGCAAGTCAGCGCCGAGCCACGACAGGTCGTAGCCGTCGTAGATACGGTCAGCCTTGATGGTTTTGAGCAACATGGCATGGCCCTGTTGTTCAGGCCAGCCCGGCATGTCCTTGGAACGGATGTCGCGGGCAAAGACTTTGCTGCCGCAGACCTTGGACAGTGCATCGTTGCGCTGACGCGCCTTGCCGTTGTTGCCGAGCCATTTCTCGGACGGCACGGTGACGCTGGTTTCCATCAAGGCAGCCAGCGCCTGACTGCTGAGCGGCGTGAGCGTGACGCTCACACCCGCCACCAGCCCGCCCTGAAGGAACGAGCGCCGGGATATATCACGGTTGGACATGGATCATCCTCTGGGCGGTTATGTGTCCGCCCTTCTGGTTATCTACTGGGGAATCTCGAGTCTTGCAGAAGCCCTTTTTGGCTAAACAAAGGGCGTGTTGACAGTGCAAAGCTGACCGAAAGGTTAACTTTAAAGGTTTCTGAGCTCCCAGCAAACAACCAGTTACGAAAATTTGACTAAAGAATCAAAAAATCAATGCGACGTGAGACCGCAGCAGATTACCGAACCAATAGATATCCCCCCCTGTGGGAGCGAGCCTGCTCGCGAAGGCGTACTGTCAGCCAGCACATTATTAGCTGACACACCGCTTTCGCGAGCAGGCTCGCTCCCACATGGGATTTGCTTTGGATTCGGGGATAGGGAGGAAAAAGAAAAGTAGCCAAATTTGAGACACAAAAAACCCCGGTCTTTCGACCAGGGTCTTTGCTATCGACTCCGAATCAGCCAATGGCTGTTTTCGGTGCTTCAAGGCGTTCAGTGGTCCTTGAAGCAGATATGGCGCAGCGGACGGGACTCGAACCCGCGACCCCCGGCGTGACAGGCCGGTATTCTAACCGACTGAACTACCGCTGCGTATCGCTTTGAGCTTGCGCTCTAGTAACTCGTTTTGACTGCTGGCTTCGGTGCCTTGCAATCGCGAACCAGACACTGCCTGACTCGTAAAATATGGCGCAGCGGACGGGACTCGAACCCGCGACCCCCGGCGTGACAGGCCGGTATTCTAACCGACTGAACTACCGCTGCGCGTCGGTGCAGGCACTTTCAGCCTACGCTCTTGCTTACGCAAGTCTCTCGGGGAGTGGTGGGTGATGACGGGATCGAACCGCCGACATTCTGCTTGTAAGGCAGACGCTCTCCCAGCTGAGCTAATCACCCGTTTGCATCTCCGAGGCCGCGAAATTTACGCAGGTAGCGAACCTAAGTCAATAGCAGGATTGAAGTTTTTTTCAAAAACAGTTTTTAGCGGCAAGTCTCAAGCTGCAAGCAAAAGCATAAACATCTAAAGCAGATACACCGTGATCTCGCCTCAACTTGCAGCTCGACGCTTGCAGCTGCCTCTCACTGCTCGTAAATCATCTTTTTCGTCATGCCACCGTCGACGACAAATTCCTGCCCGGTAACAAACCCGGCATTCCTCGACAGCAGCCAGGCAACCATCGCCGCGACGTCCTCGACCGTCCCTACCCTGCCTGCTGGATGCTGAGCATGATCGGCTTCGGCCAATGGCTCGGCGCGACGTGCAGAAGGATCGCGGGCATCGATCCAGCCCGGGCTGACCGCGTTGACGCGAATCTCCGGCCCCAGACTGATCGCCAATGCATGCGTAAGCGCCAGCAAGCCGCCCTTGCTCGCCGCATAAGCCTCGGTATCAGGTTCTGATTGTCCGGCACGGGTCGACGCCAGATTGACGATCGAACCGTTGTGCGCACGCAGATACGGCGCACAATGCTTGGCCAGCAGCATTGGACCACTGAGGTTCACCGCCAACACACGATTCCAGTAAGCCAGGTCGAGGCTTTCCAGGGTGATGTTGTGCGGATCCGCGACCGCCGCGTTGCACACCAGCGCATCAAGACGCCCAAACTGACCCAGCACTTCAGCCACGCCGAGCGCCACCTGGCTTTCCTCGGCAACGTCCATGGCAATGAACCAGGCGTTTTCACCCAGCACCTTCGCCACTTTCGAACCGCGCGCCCGATCCAGATCGGTCAGCACGACTTGCCAGCCCTCGCTGATCAGCCAGGCAGCAATGCCCAGACCGATACCGCGCGCGGCACCCGTGACCAACGCAACGCGGCCATGGGTACCTCCTGTCGGCGTAGACAACTCGATCACAACGCAGCCAGACCGCGCGCCAGGTCGGCTTGCAGGTCAGCGACGTCTTCCAGACCCACCGCAATGCGGATCAGGCTGTCACGAATGCCCGCCGCTTCACGCTCTTGCGGCGCCAGACGGCCGTGAGAGGTGGTGCTTGGGTGTGTAATCGTGGTCTTGCTGTCGCCGAGGTTGGCGGTAATCGAAATCAGTCGGGTCGCATCGATGAAGCGCCACGCGCCCTCTTTGCCACCTTTGACCTCAAAACTCACCACCGCACCGAAGCCCTTCTGCTGACGCTGGGCCAACTCGTGCTGCGGATGGCTCTTCAAACCGGCGTAATGGACTTTTTCGATACCGTCCTGCTGCTCCAGCCACTCGGCCAGCGCCTGAGCATTCGCGCAGTGCGCTTTCATGCGCAGGTTCAGGGTTTCCAGACCTTTGAGGAAGATCCAAGCGTTGAACGGGCTCAGGGTCGGCCCGGCGGTGCGCAGGAAGCCGACGACTTCTTTCATCTGCTCGCTGCGGCCAGCCACCACGCCGCCCATGCATCGGCCCTGGCCATCGATGAACTTGGTCGCCGAGTGCACGACGATGTCCGCGCCCATTTTCAGTGGCTGCTGCAATGCCGGGGTGCAGAAGCAGTTGTCGACCACCAGCATCGCGCCTTTGGCGTGTGCGATTTCAGCCAGTGCGGTGATGTCGACCAGCTCGGCCAACGGGTTGGACGGCGACTCGACAAAGAGCAGTTTGGTGTTGGATTTGATTGCCGCATCCCAACCCGACAGGTCAGCCAAAGGCACGTAATCGACTTCCACACCGAAACGCTTGAAGTACTTCTCGAACAGACTGATGGTCGACCCGAAGACACTGCGCGAAACCAGCACATGATCGCCAGCGCTGCACAAGCTCATCACCACCGCCATGATGGCGGCCATGCCGGTTGCGGTCGCAACGGCTTGCTCGGCGCCCTCCAGCGCAGCGATGCGCTCTTCAAACGCGCGCACGGTCGGGTTGGTGTAACGCGAGTAAACGTTGCCCGGCACTTCCCCGGCAAAACGCGCGGCTGCGTCGGCAGCGGTGCGGAACACGTAGCTGGAGGTGAAGAACATTGGATCACCGTGCTCGCCTTCCGGCGTCCGGTGCTGACCGGCACGTACGGCCAGGGTATCGAACGCTACGCCTTCGAGGTCGCTGTCCAGCCGACCGGCATCCCATTCCTGACTCATGCTGTCACTCCTTGCCCTGTTCTCGAAAATTGAAAGTCAGATACAAAACCGGCCCCTCAGGGCCGGTGATAACTCAGTTGTTGTACAGATCGATGATCGCACTGACCGCCTGGGTCTTGACCTTCGAGGCATCGTTGCGTGCCTGCTCGATCTTGTCCAGGTAAGCCTCGTCGACGTCACCGGTAACATACTTGCCGTCGAACACCGCGCAATCGAAATTCTCGATCTTGATCTTGCCGCCGCCAACCGCTTCGATCAAGTCAGGCAAGTCCTGATAGATCAGCCAGTCAGCGCCGATCAGATCCGCCACGTCCTGAGTCGAACGGTTGTGTGCGATCAGTTCGTGCGCGCTCGGCATGTCGATGCCGTAGACGTTCGGGAAGCGTACTGCTGGCGCCGCCGAGCAGAAGTAGACGTTTTTCGCGCCGGCTTCGCGGGCCATCTGGATGATCTGCTTGCAAGTCGTGCCGCGTACGATCGAGTCGTCGACCAGCATCACGTTCTTGCCGCGGAACTCCAGCTCGATGGCATTGAGCTTCTGGCGAACCGACTTCTTGCGTGCAGCCTGGCCCGGCATGATGAAGGTACGACCGATGTACCGGTTCTTGACGAACCCTTCGCGGAATTTCACGCCCAGGTGGTTCGCCAGTTCCAGTGCCGCGGTACGGCTGGTGTCCGGAATCGGGATGACCACGTCGATGTCGTGCTCTGGACGCTCGCGCAGAATCTTCTCGGCAAGCTTCTCACCCATGCGCAGACGGGCCTTGTAGACCGACACGCCGTCGATGATCGAGTCCGGACGCGCCAGGTAGACGTGTTCGAAGATGCACGGGGTCAGGGACGGGTTGGTCGCGCACTGACGGGTGTGCAGCTTGCCGTCTTCAGTGATGTAGACCGCTTCGCCCGGGGCCAGGTCGCGAATCAGGGTGAAACCGAGCACGTCCAGCGAGACGCTTTCCGAGGCGATCATGTACTCGACGCCTTCGTCGGTGTGACGCTGGCCGAACACGATCGGACGAATGCCGTGCGGGTCGCGGAAACCGACGATGCCGTAACCGGTGATCATGGCCACTACCGCGTAACCACCGACGCAACGGTTGTGCACGTCGGTCACGGCGGCAAACACGTCTTCTTCGGTCGGTTGCAGCTTGCCGCGCTGGGCCAGCTCGTGGGCGAACACGTTCAGCAGCACTTCCGAGTCGGAACTGGTGTTGACGTGACGCAGATCGGATTCGTAGATCTCTTTGGCCAACTGCTCAACGTTGGTCAGGTTACCGTTGTGCGCCAGAGTGATGCCGTAAGGCGAGTTGACGTAAAACGGCTGGGCTTCGGCCGAAGTCGAGCTGCCCGCGGTCGGGTAACGGACGTGGCCGATACCCATATGGCCGACCAGGCGCTGCATGTGACGCTGCTGAAACACGTCACGCACCAGGCCATTGTCCTTGCGCAGGAACAACCGGCCATCATGGCTGGTCACGATACCGGCAGCGTCCTGGCCGCGGTGCTGGAGCACGGTTAGCGCGTCATACAGCGCCTGATTGACGTTCGACTTACCGACGATACCGACGATGCCACACATGCGACGCAACCCCTACTTAATGGATCTGAACTGAACAACACTCACTGAGGCGTTTTCGCCGACGGCAAGAGTTGCTCCTTGAACGGAATATCAGCGGGTACGCTGATTCCGCTGGCAAGCCACTGACTGCTCCACCCGAGAATCAGGTTTTTGGACCAATCAGCGACCAATAGAAACTTTGGCACGAGCTGTGATTCTTTCCACCACCCGTCCTGCTGTACCGGCCCCAGGCTCAACAGCCCGACCGCCACGACCACCAGCAACACGCCACGCGCAGCGCCGAAGGCCATGCCGAGGAATCGATCGGTCCCGGACAACCCGGTGACGCGAACCAACTCGCCGATAAGATAATTGATCATTGCGCCCACGATCAGTGTGGCGACAAACATGATGGCACAGCCCGCGATCACGCGAGCCGATGGGGTTTCGATGTATCCGGCGAGGTACTCGGACAATGAGCCACCGAACATCCAGGCGACGACTCCTGCGATGATCCAGGTCACCAGCGATAATGCTTCCTTGACGAAGCCGCGGCTCAAACTGATCAAAGCGGAGATGGCGATGATTGCAACGATCGCCCAGTCAACCCAGGTAAATGGCACAGTGCAGCCTACAGACGGATAAGGCGGCGCATTTTAGCAGAGCGCATGCCTCTCGGTAAGCTGCGATTGTCAGTGCATTTCAATCGAGGCGATAGTTTTTAACCGCGCTCTGGCTGGAAGCGCACTACAAAGCCCTTGAGGTTCTGCTGACGACTCAACAGATCACGCAGACGATCGGCTTCGGCGCGCTCGATCAGCGGCCCGACGAACACCCGGTTCTTGCCATCAGCCGAGCGGATGTAGGCGTTATAGCCTTGGCTGCGCAGGGTTTTCTGCAGGCTTTCGGCGCTGGCACGACTCGACAGACTGGCCAGCTGCACCGACCAGCTCACTGACAGACCGTTGGCATCGACGCGGCTTTGCGTGGTGTCAGGCTTGGTCGATGCCGAGGAAATAGGCTGCGCAGGTGCAGGAATCGGCTTGGCCACCGCTGGCGGCGCGGCGGGCTTGGCAATCAAGATCGGAGCTGTCGGTGCCGGCGCTGGCGCAACCGGTGCAGCAGGCGCGGTGTCTTCGGCGACTTCTTCATCGGTCGGCACCGGCTCTTGTGGCAAGACTTGCGGCTCGGGAACGGCCACGGTTTCCATCTGCACTTGCGGCACGACAGGCGCTTGCGGCGCGGCGGGTGCTTCGACCGTCACTTGACGCTGCTCGTCCTGACGGGAAAACAGCATCGGTAGAAAAATCACCGCCAGCGCGACCAGCACCAAAGCGCCAACCATGCGCTGCTTGTACGCTTTATCCAGCAAAGCCATTTGCCGCTTCCTCCGTGGAGCGCCGGGCCAACCATTCAAGGGCCTCGGCGACACAATAAAATGATCCGAACAACAGAATCTCGTCGTCGCTTGTAGCCACTGCGCACTGCCCTTCCAGGGCCGCGGCGACACTGTCGTAAGACGTGACCGCAGCGCCAAGGTTCTGCAATGCAGCGTTTAATTCAGCCACCGGACGGGCACGCGGCGAATCCAGTGGGGCAACGGCCCAATGCTCGACACTAGCATTCAATTCGCTGACAACACCATCCAGATCCTTGTCGGCCAACAGGCCGAATACCGCCAGACGCTTGCCGACCGGTGGCCGCGCAGCCAAGCGGCGGGCCAGATACTCGGCGGCATGCGGGTTGTGGCCAACATCCAGCAACAGATTCAGGCGCTTGCCGTTCCACTCGAACGAACGGCGATCCAGTCGACCGACCACGCGAGTCGACTGCAAGGCGGCGACAATCTGCGATGCATTCCACGGCAAACCGAGCAACAGATAAGCCTGCAACGCCAGCGCGGCGTTCTCCATCGGCAGATCGAGCAACGGCAAGTCGTGCAATTCGACAGCCTGACCCTGCGCATCGGTGCCGCGCCATTGCCAGTGCTGATCGGTAATGCCGAGGTCAAAATCACGTCCGCGCAGGAAAAACGGACAGGCCAGTTCACGCGCCTTGTCGAGCAACGGTTGCGGCGGATTCAGGTCGCCGCACAGGGCAGGCTTGCCCTGGCGGAAGATCCCGGCCTTCTCGAAGGCCACGGATTCGCGGGTATCCCCCAGATAATCAGCGTGATCGACGCCGATGCTGGTAACCAGGGCGATATCGGCATCAACCACATTGACCGTGTCCAGACGCCCGCCCAGACCGACCTCCAGCACCACCGCATCAAGCCCGGCCTGCTGAAACAGCCAGAACGCCGCGAGGGTGCCCATTTCGAAGTAAGTCAGGGAAGTGTCGCCGCGCCCGGCCTCGACTGCAGCAAAGGCTTCGCACAGCTGCGCGTCAGTGGCTTCGACGCCATTGAGCTGCACCCGCTCGTTGTAACGCAGCAGGTGCGGAGAATTGTAGACACCGACGCTCAGGCCCTGCGCCCGCAGCAATGAAGCCACGAATGCGCAGGTCGAACCCTTGCCGTTGGTGCCGGTGACCGTGATCACCCGAGGCGCCGGCTGGCCCAGCCCCATGCGGGACGCTACCTGTTGTGAACGCTCCAGCCCCATGTCGATGGCCGAAGGATGCAACTGCTCAAGGTAGGCGAGCCATTCGCCAAGGGTGCGCTCGGTCATAGGCCAGCAGGGACCGGTGGTACCACGATCGGCTCGATTGGCGCGGCGACGAATTTCGGCGTCGGTTTGCCAGTCATTTGTGCCAGCAGGTTACCCAGACGCGGGCGCAGTTCCTGACGGTGGATGATCATGTCGATTGCACCGTGTTCCAGCAGGAATTCGCTGCGCTGGAAGCCTTCCGGCAGTTTTTCACGCACGGTTTGTTCGATAACACGCGGACCGGCGAAGCCGATCAGGGCTTTCGGCTCACCGACGATGACGTCGCCGAGCATTGCCAGACTTGCGGAAACACCGCCGTAAACCGGGTCGGTCAGTACGGAGATGAACGGAATACCTTCTTCACGCAGACGCGCCAGCACGGCCGAGGTCTTGGCCATCTGCATCAGCGAGATCAGCGCTTCCTGCATGCGTGCACCACCGGAGGCAGCGAAGCAGATCATCGGGCAGCGGTTTTCCAGCGCATAGTTGGCGGCGCGGACGAAGCGCTCACCGACGATGGCGCCCATGGAACCGCCCATGAAGTTGAATTCGAACGCGGAAACCACCACCGGCATGCCCAGCAAGGTGCCACTGACGGAGATCAGCGCGT
Source organism: Pseudomonas sp. rhizo66 (assembly GCF_031931925.1). NCBI lineage: Bacteria > Pseudomonadati > Pseudomonadota > Gammaproteobacteria > Pseudomonadales > Pseudomonadaceae > Pseudomonas > Pseudomonas sp. rhizo66. Next base: position 110,984 of record NZ_JAUJWZ010000008.1, on the reverse strand, counting down.
CTTTTTCGCCGGTCTGCTTCTGTGCAGCGGTCAGGCGATCCTTGTATTTCTTGCCGTCGCGGAATTTCAGACGGTCAACCGGCTCCAGATCGGCGCCCAGTTCGTTGCGACCTTCGGCATCGAGGAAGATGTCGATGCGCGCACGTGCGCCGATGCGCATGTGGTGGTTGCATTTAGGGCAAACGTCCAGGGTCTTTTCCAGCTCCGGACGATACAGCACCGCCTCGCAAGACGGGCATTTGTGCCACAGACCTTCAGGGACCGAGCTCTTCTTGACCTCGGAACGCATGATCGAAGGGATCAGTTTGTCTACTAACCAGTTGCTCATGCTTTCTTTCTCCAGTACCGGCGGCCCGAACGCTCTGGTTCGCAGCCCCGCGTATGCCCTTCAGCTAAATTCATGTGTGTGGCGATGATTGGTGGACAGCCACGGTCAGCGCGAAACATGACCTGCGTGCGATCCAGAAACCCTCAGCCGCGCCTGCTTTGTGCAAGTGCATTGATGGACGGCGGCAGACTGCCAGCCGTCACATCAATATGGCGCTTTGCGTACCGCGTTGATGAACGCTCGAATCTTTGCGTGATCCTTGATGCCCTTGCTTGCCTCTACCCCGCCGCTGACATCAACCGCGTACGGTTTCACCCGAGCCACGGCCTCTGCGACGTTTTCGGGCGTCAAGCCACCGGCCAGGATCAACGGCTTGCGCAAACCCTGAGGAATCAAAGACCAGTCGAACGCCTCGCCGGTTCCGCCAGGCACGCCCTCAACATACGTGTCGAGCAGCACGCCACTGGCACTCGGATAGGCATCCACCGCTGCTGCGATGTCATCACCCGCCTTGACCCGCAGTGCCTTGATATACGGGCGATGCCAGCTTTCACAGTCTTCAGCGACTTCATCGCCGTGGAACTGCAGCAGATCCAGCGGCACCGCGTCGAGGATTTCCCCCAACTCGCAGCGGCTGGCGTTAACGAACAACCCCACAGTGGTGACAAATGGCGGCAACGCTTTGATGATTGCCCGCGCATGCTGCACGGTGACCGCACGCGGACTCTTGGCATAGAACACGAACCCGATCGCATCTGCCCCGGCCTCAACGGCGGCCAGCGCATCTTCTATGCGGGTAATCCCGCAGATCTTGCTGCGAACGGCTGACATATCGAGAAAAACTCCGAGGCAAAAACCGGGAAAGTCCCGGATGGTAACAAAAGCGTTCGAGGGCGTCAGCCGTCAAGTTCGGAGAATCCCGTAAGGAAATGTGGCCCGATAAAACGCTCGGGCAACGGGAATTCATCGTGGTACTCGACCTGCACCAGGTACAGTCCGTACGGATGCGCCGTCACGCCACCGGAACGGCGCTCGCGACTCTCCAGCACTTCCTTCATCCACTCCACGGGCCGCTCGCCCGCGCCGATGGTCATCAGCACGCCAGCGATATTGCGCACCATGTGATGCAGAAACGCGTTGGCGCGAATATCGAGCACGATCATCTTGCCGTGACGGGTCACGCGCAGGTGATGCATCTTCTTGATCGGCGACTTGGCCTGGCACTGGCCGGCGCGAAACGCACTGAAATCGTGAGTACCGATCAGATACTGCGCGGCCTCGGCCATGCGCTCGACATCCAGCGGGCGGTGGTTCCAGGTGATTTCTTCATTGAGGTGCGCGGGGCGGATCTGATCGTTGTAGATCACATAGCGATAGCGTCGGGCGATGGCTTTGAAGCGCGCATGGAAATGCGCTGGCATCACCCGCGCCCAACTGACGCTGATGTCATGGGGCAGATTGATGTTGGCGCCCATGACCCAGGCTTTCAGCGAACGATCGACGGTCGTATCGAAATGCACCACTTGCCCGCAGGCATGTACGCCTGCGTCGGTGCGCCCGGCGCACTGCAAGGAGACCGGCGAGTTGGCGACTTTCGACAGGGCTTTTTCGAGCTCTTCCTGCACCGTCGCCACCCCCGTAAACTGACGCTGCCAGCCGCTGTAGCGCGAGCCTTTGTACTCAACGCCCAGCGCGACGCGGTAAAAGCCCTCGGGGGCCATTTCGGCGGCCGGGTTATCTATGTTTGCCAAGGTGGGACAGCCTGCTGTTTGTGCAAAGGCGGGCATTATAAGGCTGTGGTTCAGGGATGCCAGAGTTCTCTATTGGCAGTTCTGGTCCTATCGCGAGCAGGCTCACTCCTACAGGGGAACGCATTCCAACATGCAGGAGTGAGCCTGCTCGCGATAGCAATCCTTCAAACACCACTGGATCCGGCCCAAACAAAAACGGCAGCCTCACTGGGCTGCCGTTTTCGTGTACCGCTGGATTTACTAAAGGCTCGACAGCATTTCCTTGGCTTCGCCGCGCTGCTTCTCGTCACCCTCGGTCAACACTTCGTTGAGGATGTCACGCGCACCGTCGTTGTCACCCATATCGATGTAGGCCTGAGCCAGATCGAGTTTGGTAGCGGCTTCGTCAGTGCCAGCGAGGAAGTCGAAATCATCTTCACCCAGATCATCACCCAGTTCCGCGTCGGCTTCGGTGAAGGTCGGCTCGGCGATGCTTTGCGACAGGCGATCCAGCTCGGCGTTGACGTCATCCAGCTCAGCAGCGAACGCATCCGGTTCGGCCGCTGGATTGCTGTCCATTTCGTCGGCCAGCGACAGATCGAAATCGGCCGGCAGCTCCAGATCATCTTGTGGCACGTCAGCCACCACTGGCGCCTCGACCGGCGGCAGATCCTTCACGCCTTCGTCCAGGTCCAGCAGGAAGTCATCGTCCGCCAGATCAGCCGCTGGAGCCACCGGCTCGGCACCAAGGTCCAGATCCAGGTCGAAGTCCGACAGGTCATCCAGATTTTCTTTGATCTCGGTCTGTTGTTGCAGCACCGATTCGAAGCTCAGGTCGTCGTCCGCCGGGAATTCGTCCAGCTCGACCGGCGCTTCAGGCTCGACCACAGGCGCAGGCTCTACTGGCGTGATGTTGTCGAGATCATCCAGGCTCAAATCAAACGCGCTGTCGAGATCATCTTCCACTGGCGCCGGCGCCGGTGCTTCAGGCTCATCGAGCAGCAGATCCTTGACGTATTGCGCATCCAGTTCGGCAGCGACGGCGGCCGCAGCCAGACCACTGGCCGCGACAACCGCCATGGCCGGGAAGCGGCTTTTCAGTTCTTCGACCTTGGCGAAGTTCTCACCGTTGGCCACCAGTTGACGCTCCTGACCGACGAACGCGTCGCGGTCGCCCTGCTGACCGTAGACTTCCATCAGCTTCAGACGCAGATCACTGCGCTGCGGCTCCAGGCTGACGCCTTCTTCGAGCAGCGCGGCAGCCTGGTTCAGGCGACCGGCGTTGATATGCGACTGCGCCTTGTCGAGTACGTCGTCGGAACGCTCGGCGGCCGGCGCCACCAGCGGTGCGGCAATCGGCTCAGCCATCACGATCGGCGCCACTACCGCTGCCGCAGCAGGTGCTGGCGCAGGTGCCGGGGTGTTGAGCTTGACGCTCGCCGCCGGGGTTTCCAGACCTTCGAAGCTGCTTTCCCGCAGATCCTGCTCGGCGGAGAACTCTTGCTCTTCCGATAGTGCACGGGCCATGCGCATGTGTTTCTCGGCCTCTTGCTGCGCTTTGCGGCGACGCGCCAACAGCAACAACAGGAGCAGCAGAACCACAGCACCACCGCCCACCAGACCCAGCAGAATCGGGTTGGTCAGCAGTTCGTTGAAGGTTTTCTCGTCTTCGACAACCGGCTTCGGCGCGACCACTGGCTCGACGACTGGCGTCTCAGCCGGTGGCGCAATGGCGGACTCTGGCGTCGGCGCTGCGTCTGCCGGGGTGGCAGGCGGTGTGGCGGCCAGCTCGGCTGTGATCGCAGGCACCGCCGGTGCGGCAGGATTGGCGGTCGGCGCAGCGCCCGCGCCTTCGGCCTGCAGTTTTGCCAGTTGGTTGTTCTTCAGCTCGATCAGCTTTTGCAGTTTGTCCAGCTGACTCTGCAGATCGGACATGCGGCTTTTCAGTTCCTCATTGTCACGACGGGTCGTGTCGAGGCTTTCCTGAGTGACCGCGAGCTTGTTGCTCAGTGCCTTGGCATCACCGGCCGGGCCTTTGCCACGCGCCTTGGTGTTTTCGGCGGAGACCAGGCTCAGATTGTCCTGGGCGTTCTGCGCAGCACCGGTATTGCCGCGACCACGGTTGGTCGCATCGAGCTGCTGCTGACCGGTGCCCGGCTTGGCTACATAACGACGGCCCTGACGCCAGGCTTCATTCTGCGCCGCCACTTCGGCAATCGCTTTCGATTGCGGCAGCGCAGTGCTTTGCACCGAATCCGGCAGACGCAGCACCTGGCCGGTTTTCAGGCGGTTGATGTTGCCGCCGATGAACGCATCCGGGTTCAGCGCTTGAATGGCCAGCATGGTCTGCTGCACCGAGCCACCGGTCCGCGCCTTCGCGGCGATCTCCCAAAGGGTATCGCGCGGCGTGGTGGTGTATTGCGTCGGGTGCGTAGCGCCCGTGGTCGGCGCAGCGATGGTCTGCGACGGCGCCGGTTGTGCGGCGGCGTCAGCGGTCTGTGGCGAGAATTTCGATGGATCCAGCAGCACGCTGTAATCGCGCAGCAGACGGCCATTCGGCCACATCACCTGCACGAGGAATTTGACCATCGGTTCCGAAAGCGGCTTGCTCGAGGTTACGCGCAGCACGCTTTTGCCACTGGCGTTGAGCACCGGGGTGAAGGTCAGATCATTGAGGAAGGCCTGGCGATCGACGCCGGCCTTGGCAAAGTCTTCAGGTGAAGCCAGGCTCGGCACCACTTCGGCAGCGGTGAGATCCTTGACGTCGAGCAACTCGATTTCAGCCACCAGCGGCTGGTTCAGGGTCGACTTCAGGGTCAGCTCCCCGAGCCCGAGGGCATGCGCCATACCGGAGGACAGCGCCGAGGCGGCCGCTATTGCTAACACCAGTTTGCGAACTTGAACCATAGCCTCATCCTTTGTTTGAACGTTCCTCGGCCAGCGAGAAGATGTTGAATACCGCTGCCGTAAGGCATTGCGCGCGACGACGACAGATGTCGCGCGCGATCATTTCTTTGATGCCCCGGAAAGTCCCGGAGGGTGACACGTTATCAAGCGATCTGGGCAAGCATAGCGCTCACCTAGAATCAGTCGACAAATTGTTGCCAAGTATCTTTTACAGCAGGTCTTTTATCAACAATTCAGCCACCTGCACAGCGTTAAGGGCCGCGCCTTTGCGTACGTTATCTGACGTCAGCCACAGATTAAGTTCCGCCGGGTCGTCGACACCGCTGCGCACACGACCGACATAGACCACATCCTGCCCCACCGCGTCACCGACCGCAGTCGGGTAATCACCGGCCTCGACCAGTTCGATACCCGGCGCATCTTCGAGTGCGGCGTTGACCTTTATCAGGTCGACAGGCTTAGTTGACTGCAAGGTCACGCTAAAGCTATCGCCAAAAAACACCGGGGCTTGAACGCAAGTTGCGGAAATCTTCAATAAAGGCAAAGCCAGCACCTGGCGCAACTCGCGCACCAGACGTTTTTCCAGCAGTGTGTGGCCCCGCGCGTCAGGCGTGCCGACCTGAGCCAGCAGGTTAAAAGCCATCTGCCGATCAAAGAACGTCGGTTCCAACGGGCGCATGTTCAGCAGCTCGGCGGTCTGCCGTGCGAGCTCGGTGACGGCTTCACGACCTTGGGCGGAAACCGCCAGATTGGCGGTAACGTTGACATATTGCAGGTCGATCAGATCAAGCAGCGGCGCCAGCACCACCGCCAGCGAAGTGGCCGACGGGCTTGGGCTGCTGACCTGGAATGGTGCTTTCAAACCAGCTAGGACAGCGGCGTTGGCTTCCGGAACCACTTGTGGCGCCTGATCGGCCGGCAAGGCGCCGGACAAATCAATCAGCGAACAGCCGGCAGCGTGGGCACGGGCGGCATAGCTCAGGGTGATCGCCGGGCCGGCGGCGAAGAACACCAGTTTGACCTTGCTGAAATCGAACTCGTCGACTTCGCGTACGCGCACGTTCTTGTTACGGAACAGCACCGAGCTGCCGGCGGATTCGCTGCTCGCCAGCAGGTGCAGGTTACCAACCGGAAAGTCGCGCTCTTCGAGAATCTGTACGAGGGTTTCGCCGACAGTACCGGTGGCGCCGATCACGGCAATGTCTAGGGTCTGGGTCATGGTGCGAGCCTCTGGCGAAACGGGGGGAGCGGCACTTTACCGGGTGACCGCCATGCAGGCAATTTCTGCCGAGGATTTGCGGCGCCTGCACCGACCTCATCGCTGGCAAGCCAGCTCCCACAATGGGCGTTGCGATTCACAGATTTTATGTACTCCACAAATCCCTGTGGGAGCTGGCTTGCCAGCGATGGGGCCAGTCCAAACACCCGAGAAACCACAGGCATAAAAAAACCCGCACCCCTTTCAAGGCACGGGCTCTTTCATTGCTGCAAGCGATCAACGCTCAAGCAAAATCCGCAGCATGCGACGCAGCGGTTCGGCCGCGCCCCACAGCAGTTGGTCGCCGACGGTGAACGCACCAACGAACTGCGAACCCATGTTCAGCTTGCGCAGACGGCCAACAGGCACGTTCAGGGTGCCGGTGACCTTGGTCGGGCTCAGCTCCTGCATGCTGATTTCACGCTGGTTCGGCACCAGTTTGACCCAAGGGTTGTGCTGGCTGATCAGCCCTTCGATATCGGCGATCGGCACGTCTTTGTTCAGCTTGATGGTCAGCGCCTGGCTGTGGCAACGCATGGCGCCGATGCGTACGCAGATGCCGTCGACCGGGATCGGGCTCTTGAAGCGACCGAGGATCTTGTTGGTCTCGGCCTGGGCCTTCCACTCTTCGCGGCTCTGGCCGTTCGGCAGTTCCTTGTCGATCCACGGGATCAGGCTGCCAGCCAGCGGTACGCCGAAGTTTTCGGTCGGGTACGCTTCGCTGCGCATGGCGTCGGCCACGCGACGGTCGATGTCGAGGATCGCGCTGGCCGGATCGGCCAGTTGATCGGCGACAGCGGCGTGGGTCGCGCCCATTTGCTTGATCAGTTCACGCATGTTCTGCGCGCCGGCACCGGAGGCCGCCTGATAGGTCATGGCGCTCATCCACTCGACCAGACCGGCTTCGAACAGACCGCCCAGGCCCATCAGCATCAGGCTGACCGTGCAGTTGCCGCCGATGTAGTTCTTGGTGCCCGCGTCGAGCTGCTGGTCGATGACCTTGCGGTTGACCGGATCCAGAATGATGACCGCGTCATCGTTCATGCGCAGGCTCGAGGCCGCGTCGATCCAGTAACCCTGCCAGCCGGCTTCGCGCAGCTTCGGGAACACTTCGCTGGTGTAGTCGCCACCCTGGCAGGTCAGAATCACGTCGAGGGTCTTCAGCTCGTCAATGCTGTAAGCATCCTTGAGCGGAGCAATGTCCTTGCCCACGGACGGGCCTTGGCCACCGACGTTGGACGTGGTGAAAAACACCGGCTCGATTAGATCGAAATCCTGCTCTTCCAGCATCCGCTGCATGAGCACGGAACCGACCATCCCGCGCCAACCGATCAGACCTACACGTTTCATCGCAACTACACCTTCTTGAAAAGTGGGCCGCTGCTTTGTATTGAATTTCGCAGCGGGCCCGAGAGATTACAGATTCCGCAGCGCGGCGACTACTGCGTCGCCCATTTCCTGCGTACCGACTTTGGTGCAACCGGCCGAATAGATGTCGCCGGTGCGCAACCCTTGATCAAGGACAACGCTGACGGCTTTTTCAATGGCATCGGCCGCGTCATGCAGATTGAAGCTGTAACGCAGCATCATCGACACCGACAGAATGGTCGCCAACGGGTTGGCAATGCCTTTGCCAGCGATGTCCGGCGCGGAACCGTGGCAAGGCTCGTACATGCCCTTGTTGTTGGAATCCAGCGAGGCCGACGGCAGCATGCCGATGGAGCCGGTGAGCATCGACGCTTCGTCGGAGAGGATGTCGCCGAACATATTGTCGGTGACGATCACGTCGAACTGCTTCGGCGCGCGCACCAGTTGCATGGCGGCGTTGTCGACGTACATGTGGCTCAGTTCGACTTCTGGATAGTCCTTGGCCACTTGCACGACCACTTCACGCCACAGTTGGCTGGACGCCAGGACGTTGGCCTTGTCCACCGAGCAGAGCTTCTTGCCACGGACCATGGCCATGTCGAAACCGACACGGGCGATGCGGCGGATTTCGCTTTCGCTGTACGGCAGCGTGTCGTAGGACTGACGCTCGCCGTTTTCCAGAGTACGGGTGCCGCGTGGCGCGCCGAAGTAGATGCCGCCGGTCAGCTCACGGACGATCAGGATGTCCAGGCCTGCAACGATTTCCGGCTTCAGGCTCGAAGCGTCGGCCAGTTGCGGGTACAGGATCGCCGGACGCAGGTTGCCGAACAGGCCCAGTTGCGCACGGATTTTCAGCAGACCACGCTCAGGGCGGATATCACGCTCAATGGTGTCCCATTTCGGGCCGCCGACGGCGCCCAACAGTACAGCATCGGCAGCGCGAGCGCGGTCGAGGGTTTCATCGGCCAATGGCACGCCGTGCTTGTCGATGGCGGCGCCACCGATCACGTCATGGCTCAGCTCGAAACCCAGGCTGTACTTGTCGTTGGCCAGCTCCAGCACCTTGACCGCTTCGGCCATGATTTCCGGACCAATACCATCACCTGGGAGAATCAGAATCTGCTTGCTCATGCTTTCCTCGTGTCTTCAATCGGTGCGCCTTTACCGGCACGCCCGGAAAAATTCTTATCGCTCGGCCATCAGTACGATCACATCGGTACTGAACGAGCCGTCGGCATCAATCTCAAAATACTCGCGCACTTCGTTGCCCATCGATTGCTGCAACTGGCGGATCGCCGCGCGCATCACTTCAGGCGTGCGCATGCGTTCAACCCAACTGCTGTACTCCAGACGCAGGCGCTGACGTGTGGTACTGCGCACCTGCAGCCCGGCCTCACTGACCTGCCGCAGCCATTCGGCGGCGGAATAATCGCGCACATGACTGGTATCGCGCAGCACTTCGACGCTTTGCAGGTAAGTGTCGAACAACGGACTGCCCGGTGACAACACATCAACGAACGCCGCCACACCGCCCGGCTTCAGGACCCGACGCACTTCGCGCAGGGCCACACCCAGATCGCCCCAATGGTGCGCCGAATACCGGCTGAACACGAAGTCGAACTCGCCATCGGCAAACGGCAAGCGCTCGGCGGCGCCGTTGACCGTGGCAATGTTGCTCATCCCGCGATCAACGGCAGCGGCGGCGACCACGTCGAGCATCTGCTGCGACAGATCGTAGGCGACCACTTCCCCGACCAGCGGTGCGACGTGGAAACTGACGTGACCGGCGCCGCAACCCAGATCCAGCACTCGGGCGCTGCCCTGCCCTGCCAGTTCAGCCTGTAGCAGTGCGAACTCGGTGCCTTGAGCGTGAACGGCGCTGCTCAGGTAGGCGGCGGCCTGTTCACCGAATTGCTTCTGGACGACCTGGGTGTGCTGGGCGGTGCTGGTCATGGGATCTTTCCTTGAATCTTGTGGTGCTTGTTCCGGCCTCATCGCTGGCAAGTCGAATCGTCGCACCGCAGCTCCCACAGATTTTGTGAACACCGCAAATCCCTGTGGGAGCTGGCTTGCCAGCGATGGGGCCGGCCCTGACTACATCAATCTCGAATCAATCACGCGTCGCGGAACAACCACGGCTGGCTCACACGATGTTTGGCCTCAAACGCCGCAATCGCGTCGCCGTCCTGCAAGGTCAAACCGATATCGTCCAGACCGTTCAACAGGCAATGCTTGCGAAACGCGTCGATCTCAAAGCTGTACACCTTGCCATCCGGACGGGTCACGGTCTGCGCCTGCAGATCGACCTGCAGTTGATAACCCGGCTCAGCCTCGACCTGCTTGAACAACTCATCGACTTCAGCGTCGCTCAAAATGATCGGCAGCAAGCCGTTCTTGAAGCTGTTGTTGAAGAAGATGTCGGCATAGCTCGGCGCGATGATGCTGCGGAAACCGTATTCTTCCAGCGCCCACGGCGCGTGTTCACGGCTGGAGCCGCAACCGAAGTTTTCGCGGGCGAGCAACACGCTGGCGCCTTGATAACGCTCGGCGTTGAGGACGAAGTCCTTGTTCAGCGGGCGCTTGGAGTTGTCCTGATACGGTTGACCAACGTCCAGATAACGCCATTCATCGAACAGGTTCGGACCGAAACCGGTGCGCTTGATCGACTTCAAAAACTGCTTCGGAATGATCTGGTCAGTGTCGACGTTGGCACGATCCAGAGGCGCGACAAGACCAGTGTGCTGGGTAAAAGCTTTCATGCTGCGCTCCTTTAAATCAATTCACGGACGTCGACGAAGCGACCGTTCACCGCTGCCGCAGCCGCCATGGCCGGGCTGACGAGGTGGGTACGGCCACCGGCGCCCTGACGGCCTTCGAAGTTACGGTTGGAGGTCGAGGCACAATGCTCGCCGGACTCCAAACGGTCCGGGTTCATCGCCAGGCACATCGAGCACCCCGGCTCACGCCATTCAAAACCGGCTTCGAGGAAAATCTTGTCCAGACCCTCGGCCTCAGCCTGAGCTTTCACCAGACCCGAGCCCGGCACCACGATCGCTTGCTTGATGGTCGAAGCAACTTTGCGACCCTTGGCGATCACGGCAGCAGCGCGCAAATCTTCGATCCGCGAGTTGGTGCAGGAACCGATAAACACGCGATCCAGTTGAATGTCGGTGATCGCCTGATTGGCGGTCAAACCCATGTATTTCAAGGCACGGACGATCGAGTCACGCTTGACCAAATCCATCTCTTTGGCTGGATCCGGGACGTTCTGATCAACCGCCAAGACCATTTCCGGGGAAGTGCCCCAGCTGACTTGCGGCTTGATCTGCGCAGCGTCCAGCTCAACCACGGTGTCGAACTTGGCATCGGCGTCGGAGACCAGGTCTTTCCAGGCCTCGACGGCCATGTCCCATTCGGCGCCTTTCGGTGCAAAAGGACGGCCCTTCACGTAATCGACAGTCTTCTGATCCGCTGCCACCAGACCCACGCGGGCGCCGGCCTCGATGGACATGTTGCAGATGGTCATGCGGCCTTCGACGGACAAGTCGCGGATCGCGCTGCCGGCGAATTCGATGGCGTGGCCGTTACCGCCAGCGGTGCCGATCTTGCCGATCACCGCGAGGACGATGTCCTTGGCCGTCACGCCGAACGGCAATTGCCCTTCAACGCGCACCAGCATGTTCTTCATTTTCTTCGCGACCAGGCACTGGGTGGCGAGCACGTGCTCGACCTCGGAGGTGCCGATACCGTGCGCCAAGGCACCGAACGCGCCGTGGGTCGAGGTGTGCGAGTCGCCGCAGACCACGGTCATGCCCGGCAAGGTCGCGCCCTGCTCCGGGCTGATCACGTGGACGATGCCTTGGCGAACGTCGTTCATCTTGAACTCGACGATGCCGTATTCATCACAGTTGTCATCGAGGGTCTGAACCTGCAAACGCGAGACCTGATCGGCAATGGCTGCGATGCCGCCCTTGCGCTCTGGAGTCGTCGGTACGTTGTGGTCCGGGGTCGCGATGTTGGCATCGATGCGCCATGGCTTGCGCCCGGCCAGACGCAGGCCTTCGAAGGCTTGCGGCGAAGTCACTTCGTGGATGATGTGACGATCGATATAGATCAGCGCCGAGCCATCGTCGCGCTGTTTGACCAAATGCGAATCCCAGAGCTTGTCGTAGAGCGTTTTGCCGGCCATCAGACGGTTCCTCATCAGCTTGTTTCTATGCCCTGGGCTTATCAATAACCCTTTGGCTTGTGAGGCCGATCCTATGGGGTTAGATTAAATAACTCAAATTCATATTTTTTATGCTTTGGATAACCAACTGGAATACGAACATGGATCTGGCCAACCTCAACGCCTTTATCGCGATTGCCGAGACCGGCAGCTTCTCCGGCGCCGGCGAACGCTTGCACCTGACACAGCCGGCGATCAGCAAACGCATCGCCGGGCTGGAGCAGCAATTGAAGGTGCGTCTGTTCGACCGACTGGGCCGTGAAGTCGGCCTGACCGAGGCCGGCCGGGCCCTGCTGCCGCGTGCTTACCAGATTCTCAACGTGCTGGACGACACCCGCCGCGCCCTGACCAACCTGACGGGTGAAGTCAGCGGGCGCCTGACCCTGGCCACCAGTCACCACATCGGGTTGCACCGTTTGCCGCCGCTGTTAAGGGAATTCACCCGCCGCTACCCACAGGTTGCGCTGGATATTCAGTTCCTCGATTCGGAAGTGGCCTACGAAGAAATTCTCCATGGCCGCGCCGAACTGGCGGTCATCACCCTGGCGCCGGAACCTCACGCACTGGTCAAAGCCACGCCGGTCTGGGACGACCCGCTGGATTTCGTGGTCGCCCCGGAGCATTCGCTGATCGGCAATGGCCCCGTCAATCTGGCGGACATTGCCGGTCATCCGGCAGTGTTCCCCGGGGGCAACACCTTCACGCATCACATTGTCCAACGTCTATTCGAAGCCCAGGGCCTGACGCCGAACATCGCCATGAGCACCAACTACCTGGAAACCATCAAGATGATGGTCTCGATCGGCCTGGCCTGGAGCGTTTTGCCGCGCACCATGCTCGACGATCAAGTGGCGAGCATCGCTTTGCCGGGCATACAGCTCACTCGCCAGCTAGGCTATATCCTGCACACCGAACGGACACTCTCGAATGCGGCAAGAGCCTTCATGGCCCTGTTGGATGCACAAATCGATCTGCCAGGGACTTGAGGCCAACTTGTGCTACTCCTATAGAGCCGCCGCCCCTGTGCCTAACGCCACCATCAGCTCAAGGCCTGTCCACGATGCCGAAATCTGTTGACCGAATTCCGCCGATGCCGCGTATTCAGGCGATTGACCCGCGACATTCCGAGCAGAGCTGGGAGAGCGCGCCGCAATTGCTGGCCGCGCTCAACGGCGCGCGGCTCGGCGCCTGGTATTGGGACATCGAGCGCGGGCAGATCAGTTGGTCGCGTGGCACCCAGGCGTTGTTCGGTTTCGATCCACGGCAACCACTGCCGCAAGATCTGGAGTATCTCGATCTGTTACCCCCGGAAGACCGCGCCAAGACCGTTCGCGCTTTTCACGCCGTAATTGCCGGCGCGCCGCTGGAACAAGCGATGCACCACCGCATCCGCTGGCCCGACGGCAGCCTGCACTGGCTGGAGATCAGCGGCAGCCTGCTGCCGGATAAAAACGGCCGCCCCCGAATGATCGGGGTGATTCGTGAAATCACCCACCAGCGCCAGCGCGAGCAGGCCCTCAGCAGTTCGGAGAAACGTTTCGCGACACTTTTTCATCTGTGCCCGAACATGGTCTTGCTGACCCGGCAGGAAGACGGCCTCATCAGCGAGGCCAATCAGTATTTTGAAAGCCTGTTTGGCTGGCCGGTACAGAGCGCTATCGGCCGCACCACGCTGGAGCTGGGCTTGTGGGTACACCCCGAGCAACGCACAGAGCTGGTGAAAAAGACCAAAGCCAAAGGCGAGCTGATCGCCATGGAAGTGCAGTTTCGCGCCAGCAACGGGCAGATCCACGACGGTATTCTAAGTGCGCAGAAAGTCGAACTCGAAGGCCAGCCGTATCTGCTCAGCACGTTCCTCGACACCACCGAACGCAAAGCCGCTGAACTCGCCTTGAAGGACAGCCAGGAACGCCTCGATCTGGCACTGGATTCAGCGCAGCTCGGCACCTGGGACTGGCACATCCCCAGCGGCATGCTTTACGGCTCCGCCCGGGCGGCGCAATTGCACGGACTGGAACCGAAACCGTTCCATGAATCGTTCGAAGAGTTTTTCGAAGGCGTGCCCGGTGAGGAACGCGACAGCATGCGCGATGCCTACCGCAGCCTGCGCGAAGGCCCGGCGGGCAACTATCAATTGACCTATCGCGTGCAATTGCCGGACGGCAGCTCACGCTATCTGGAAAGCCGCGCCCGCCTCTACCGTGACGACAACGGCGCCCCGCTGCGCATGGCCGGCACCTTGCTGGACATCACCGACCAGGTCGAGCGCGAGCAACGGTTGGTGGCTTCGGAAGAGAAGTTCGCCACGCTGTTCCAGGTCAGCCCGGACCCGATTTGCGTCACCCGCCAGGACAGCGGCGAGTTCATTGAAATCAATAACAGCTTTACCCAGACGTTCGGCTGGAGCGCCGCTGACGTCATCGGTCACACCGCCGAAGAAATCGGCCTGTGGGACGCATCGGCGAAAAGCCTGCAACGCATTGAACGGGTCATCCGCGAACAGGGCTTGAGCAATGTCGCGATCATCGTCCAGCACAAGGACGGGCAGTCGCTGACTTGCGTCATTTCCAGCCGGCAAATCAGCGTCGGCGATCAGCCCTGCATCGTCACCACCCTGCGCGATATCACCCAGCAGCAGCGCTCGGAAGCGGCGCTGAAAGCCAGTGAAGAGAAATTCGCCAAAGCGTTTCACTCCAGCCCCGACGCGATCACCATCACCGAGCGCGACACCGGGCGTTATCTGGAGGTCAACGACGGTTTCTGCCGCCTCACTGGTTATCGCGCCGAAGAAGTCGTAGGCAAAACCGTGTATCAGGTGGGCATCTGGGCCGAGGAAAAACAGCGCTCGGCGTTACTTGCCGAATTGCAGATCAAGGGCCGCGTGCACCATCAGGAAATGCTCGGACGCAACAAACGCGGTGAGTTGCTGACGGTGGAAGTGTCGGTCGAACCGATCACCCTCAATGAAACCGCGTGCCTGCTGCTGACCGCGCGGGACGTCAGCCTGCTGAAAAACGCCGAAGCACAGATTCGGCATCTGGCTTATCACGACCCGCTGACCAACCTGCCCAATCGCGCCTTGCTGATGGATCGCCTCAGCCAGCAGATCGCCCTGCTCAAGCGCCACAACCTGCGCGGCGCTTTGCTGTTTCTCGATCTCGATCACTTCAAGCACATCAACGATTCCCTTGGCCACCCGGTCGGCGACACGGTGCTGAAAATCATCACGGCGCGGCTCGAAGCCAGTGTGCGCATGGAAGACACGGTCGCGCGCCTCGGTGGCGACGAGTTCGTGGTGCTGCTCAGCGGCCTCGAAGGCTCGCGCAATGAGGTCAGCGCGCAAGTACGTTCGCTCGCCGACACCTTGCGCGAATTACTCTCGGAGCCGATGTTCCTCGACGGCCAGCGTCTGCAAGTGACCCCGAGCATCGGCGTGGCGTTGATCCCCGATCACGGCTCGACGCCGACCGACCTGCTCAAACGCGCCGACATTGCCCTGTACCGGGCCAAGGATTCCGGGCGCAACACCACGCAGATGTATCACAACACCATGCAGAAAGCCGCCAGCGAACGGCTGCGCATGGAGACCGACTTGCGCCTGGCGCTGTCGCGCGGTGAGTTCAACATGCACTTTCAGCCGCAGGTCGACGCCCGCGACAACAGAATCATCGGCGCCGAAGCCCTGGTGCGCTGGAATCACCCGGAGCTGGGCGCGCAATCACCCACCGAATTCATCAAAGTGCTGGAAGACAGCGGCCTGATTCTCGAAGTCGGCACCTGGATCCTCGACGAAGCCTGCAATGCGTTCAAACAACTGATCGCCCTGAAACTGGTCGACCCGCTGAAGTTCAGCCTGTGCGTGAACATCAGCCCGCGCCAGTTCCGCCAGAACGATTTCGTCGAGCGCATCGAACACAGCATGAGCAGCCATGGTCTGCCCTGCTCGCTGCTGAAACTGGAGATCACCGAAGGCATCGTCATCCAGAATCTGGAAGACACCATCAGCAAAATGCGCCGCCTGAAAAAGCTCGGCGTGAGCTTTGCCATGGATGATTTCGGCACCGGTTATTCGTCGCTGACTTACCTCAAGCGTCTGCCGGTGGACACGCTGAAAATCGATCAGTCGTTTATCCGTGATGCGACGACCGACCCGAACGATGCCGAGATCATCCGCGCGATCGTCGCCATGGCGCGCAGCCTTGAGCTGGAGGTGATTGCCGAGGGCGTGGAAACCCCGGAACAACTGGCGTTTCTGCAAGGGTTGGGCTGTCATTTGTATCAAGGCTATCTGCACAGTCGACCGGTTGCGCTGGAGGATCTGAAAAAGCTCCTGCCATAACCGGTGCACGTTGCAACAGAAGCGCAATTGCCACGCTTTGCGCCAACCTGTAGGGTCGCGGTTTTTGCGCCGTTTCGAGATCTGTCATGCAGGATGCAACCCTCCCCCGCCCGGCTCTGCTGGGCATCGACCTTGGCACCACCAACAGCCTGATCGCCGTCTGGCAGGACGGTCAGGCCCGACTGATTCCCAACGCCTTGGGCGATGTGCTGACGCCGTCGGTGGTCAGCCTCGATGAAGACGACACCATTCTGGTCGGCAAAGCCGCCCGCGCCCGCCTGACCACGCACCCGGATCGCACCGCCGCAGCATTCAAGCGCTTCATGGGCAGCGATAAACAAATCCAGCTCGGTGCTCGTCAGTTCAGCCCGGAAGAGTTGTCGGCGCTGGTGCTCGGCGCACTCAAGCAGGACGCCGAAGCCTTTCTCGGCCATAGCGTTTCGGAAGCGGTAATTTCCGTCCCGGCGTATTTCAGCGACGAACAACGCAAACGCACGCTGTTTGCCGCCGAACTGGCCGGGCTCTCGGTGACACGTCTGATCAACGAGCCGACCGCTGCCGCCATGGCTTACGGGCTGCATGAACAGAAATTCGAACGCACGCTGATCTTCGATCTGGGCGGCGGCACCTTCGATGTCACGGTGCTGGAATACGCTTTGCCACTGATCGAAGTGCACGCCTCCACCGGCGACAACTTTCTCGGCGGCGAAGACTTCACCGCTGCGCTATTGCAGGCCTGCCTGAAACACTGGCAACTGACCCCGGCCATGGTCGATGCGCAAAGCATGGCAACTCTCGGCGATGCGCTGGAGCAACTGAAATGCAAACTCGCTGAAGGTGTTCAGCCACTGAGCTGGCGCCATGGTGACAAGACGTTCGAATGGTCGCTGGACGAAGCCGCCGCAGTAAGAATCTGGGAGCCGCTGCTGGCCCGTTTGCGCGCACCGATCGAACAAGCCCTGCGCGATGCCCGCCTCAAGCCGCGCGACCTCGACAGCCTGGTACTGGTCGGCGGCGCCACGCGCATGCCGGCGGTGCAGCAAATGGTCGCCACGCTGTTCGGGCGCCTGCCTTACCGGCATCTTGATCCGGATACCATTGTGGCGTTGGGCGCGGCGACGCAAGCGGCGTGCAAGGCGCGTGACGGGGCGGTTGAAGAGTTGATTCTGACGGATGTCTGCCCGTACACGCTGGGGATTGCGACCATGCGTGGCGAAGACATCAAAGGTGCTTTCTCGCCGATCATCGAACGCAACACCATCATCCCGACCTCAAGGGTGGAGCGCTATTACACCACCCAACCCAAGCAAACAGTGCTGCGCATCGCCGTCTATCAGGGTGAGCGGCCGTGGGTGTGCGACAACATTCTGATTGATGCTTTCGATGTCACGTTGACGCCCACTGAGCACATCCAGGAGCTGGACGTACGCTTCAGCTATGACATCAACGGTTTGCTCGAAGTCGACGTCACCCTGCTCGAAACCGGTGAACGCCACAGTCACAGCATCGATCGCAGCCCCACCGGTCTGGACGAGCAAGCGCGTCGCGACAGCCATAACCGCCTGTCCACTCTGAAAGTCCATCCACGCGATGCGCTGCCCAACCGCACACTGCTCGCCCGTTTGGAGCGGGCATGGATGCAAAGCCTCGGCACGCAACGCGAGCACATTGCCGAATGGCTGCACAACTTCACTACCGTGCTCGCCGGCCAGCAACCCTCGGCGATTGCCAGCCATCGCGCAGAGCTGAACAAGGCGCTGGATCAACTGCGCCTCTAACCGTTGAGCCGCCGCAAGGCAGCTTGCAGGCCGCCGGACAGCATCTCGCTATCGCCGCTGTCCGGCGGCACACCATAGCGGTTGGGCAACTTGTCACCGGGCAATCCGAACAGCACCAATGGCAAAAATGGCAAAACCGGCGTCAGCGCCATGAAAATCAGCAGCGTGGGAATGCCCCGGCCCATGTCGTGCAATCGACGAAGAATGGCGCCGAACACCAACAGCACGCCCAGCAACAAGACCAGCATGCCAGCGCCCGTGGTGCCCGTGAGCAGCCCTGCCACCGGTGTAATCACCAAACACCCCAGCACCTGGCCGATAAAAGCCTTGCGCCCCAACCGCGAGCCGAGACGCCAGATCGCTCTCGCCGGTACCGGCTGAACATCGCTTCTCGCCAGCAGCAAACGCTCCGACCAGGACAGCAAGGCGCACAGCGCCAATCGCAGGCCGATGCCGTTCTGCAAGTCATCCTTGCCCTGCTGCAACTGCCGCAAGACTCGGGTTTTCGGCACGCCAGCAGCCCCATAACGAACCAAGCCCTTGAGCGTATCCAGCGCCTCGTAGGCCAGCAACTTGTCGACGCCAAAATCCGTCAGCACTTGGCGCGGCGGCCACACCGGTTCGCCCTTGATCAAGCCGTCGCGAAAGCCTTCGAACCAATCGTCTTCACAACTGATCGCCGCGATTGACTGCAGCAATGCGCGATGCTGCTCAGCACTCAGGCTCGGGTCGTGATAGAGCACGCCCCAGAACATCATCAACCCCAGCAAATCGTCGCCGCATGCAGCACGATCGCTTTCGAGGCATGTGTAAAGCAGGGTATTGGCAGGCAATCGCGCGCTGTCGAGTGCCTGTTGAACGCTGAACAATTGCTGCACCAGCAAACCGTGCACCGGATCATGGCCCTGCAGCCATCCCAACAAACCGTCGCAATGGCCTTGTTCACGCTGCAAGCGCCGCAACAGAGGCTGCAGACGACTCAAAGGATGGGCCGGATTGAATGCCAGACGCTCCAGGGACTGCGCATCAATCATGTGTAACCAGCGTTCGGGTTGTTCCAGCAACGCCAGCAAAAACAACGTCTGGGCATGCCACTCCCACGTCGCCTCCCCCAGCCCGACCGGCGGCAACTGGATCCCGCGACGGCTCAACTGGAGCATCAAGTCGAGTTCGGACAAGTCACAGTCGTCTTTGACCGCACCCAGCTTGAAGGCTTCTGCGATTCGCTCCAGCGCAGCATCGTTGTAGGGCCGCAAGCGGCGCAACCATAACCGACAGACCTTGTGCGGCTCACCTTGCGTCAGCACCTGCGGCAATGGCCGCAAGCTTGGATTCGCGTCACTGAAAGCGCGCATGGCCAGTGCAATCGGAGCCCTGCTCAACCAGCGCAAGTGTTGCTCGGCCTGGTATTTGAATCCGCTCATCACCAGGTTTTCGAGAGCATCGACCGGCAACGGTGCATCCAGAATCTGCTGCAGCAAAGCCGAATCACCCCGGTGCAGTGCCCAGGCGTGCCGGTACAGATGCAACAGTCGGCTGTCGGCGTTCTCGCCCAGCAGCTGCGCGAGCAATGGCAGTTCATCACCCGTCATACGCCAATCGACAAAGCTTTGCGCGAGGCTATCAAGCGCTAATCTTGCGACACCCAGCCAACGGTTCAGCGTCTCGGGATGTTGTGACGGGCTGCCATACACCTGGCCGTCATCGCCGAGATCCTCCGACCAGTCAGAGCAGTCCTCGAGGCGATCAAATGCCTGAATCAGCAGAGGTAGAAAAGTCGACTGCCGCTTGGCACACAACTCCAGCAGGCGACTTTCCGCCATTGGATGACGATGTTCGTTCCACAGCCGGATCCAGCAAGGCAATGCCTGATCGTCGCGCCCGAGCAGACTGCTCTGACACGCCAGCAGATAAAGCCAGTCGACGTCATCCGGCGCTGCAAGTTGCTGTTCGACGCAGCACTGCAAAAATATCGGCACGCCGATTCCCGCCTGAGTGAACTGCACCAACACCCGTTTGAGAAACGCGGCATCATCCGGCAACGGCAGGCAGGTGTGTCGAGTGGCGAACTCGGCGAACTCATGGAGTGGACGCTGGGTGAAGATGAAGTCGAGACTACGGGCGTACCACAGCGATTCGGTCTGTGCAGCCTCTGACCATGTGCTCATCAGATCCGTATCGAACGGGTCAGGCGTTTCGATTCGCTGGAGAAAGAATCCCACCTGATGGGCGTCGTCGTACTCCAGATCCAGCAGTTGCTGATCCCAGGCCATACGTTTGGCCAACAGATTCGCGCAGCGGTACGACAACGGACCGGCGTCGGCGAGCCGGTGGTACAGCCCCCAGCCGAGGTCATCGAGCACCTCCAGAGGCAGCTCATCCAGACCCCGGACAAATGCCTGCCACGCAGCAAAATTGAAGCGGCGAGCGGGATCATCCAGCAACTCGCAGAAATCCACGAACGCCTGAGGGACTTCAACGACCTTGTGTTCTGAAGCTTCGAGCGTCGGTTCGGGCTCTTCTTCGTCTTCCTCACGCGCCAGACGCAGAGCATTTTCGTAGGCAATGCGCAGCGCCTGAAACCCTTGCGGATCAGTCTCCGGGTGATGCGCCGGCAAGCGTGCGCGGTAGGCATTGCGAATCAGGTTTTCGTCGGTGGTAGGCTCGATGCCCAAGCGGATCCAGCAACTCATGACCAGTCGAACTCCTTGAGCGATTCCGGACGTGGCGGCAGGTCAATTTCCATGTGCCATGGCAAATCAGCCAGAAACCGAGGGATGTTCTCGGCAAGGCCACGGGCAATCCGCACGTTAAGGGCGTTGGCCCCTTGGCGATCCAGTTCGCGCGCCAGCTCATCGTCACTGGCGCTCAGGCACGACCAAAAGGTTCGGCCCACGACAAAGCCATCGAAGTAAGCCATCCAGCTACCGTAGTGAAATTGCGCTCTGAGGGCCAAACGACTGTGCAGCCAGTTGCTCTCATCCAGGTCAATCCACTGATTGCGCACGGCGCAACGCAAGAGAAAGCCCATGCGGCCATAGTCCCAGGACAATATCCCGCCCGGCCCGCAACTGCCGAAGGTGCGACTGGCAAATTCATGCAGGATGCGTTCACGAGCCGGGAGATCGTCAAGCAAAGCCTGCCATTCACTCGGCAGGCAACGCTGCCACGCCAGATAGGCCGCGCTGAGGTGTTTGGCATGGCCGTCGTCAGTCATCCGTTCGAGCATGTCGAACAACTGCCCACGGTCATCGATACCCCAGCTGTCTTGCAGATCGATGTAGTGATCGTCGCAGAACGCGGGGTCGTCGTAGCTGGCACCGGTATTGATCGCCGCCATTGGCGCAGACAGGGCGCACAGCCAGCGCTGCTGAATATCGTCCATGAAAAAAGGCTCCAGGCCGACCGGTGAGGAATGGGGGTCGGCAAAACTGCCGCGGATTGTAGAGAAACCACCGCCAGCGGCAAAGTCGAACAGCGGTTTTCTTGCGCGCACAAAAAAGGCCCCGACGTATCGGGGCCTTCATTCAACGGCTCATCGTCCGTTCAGACGATTGTGTTGCGGCACATGACTCAGTGCTGCAACGCCGGCTTCTGCGTCCCGTTGATCGGGATGCGTTTGGCTTTCGCCTCTTCCGGGATCACCCGCAGCAGGTCGATGCTCAGCAGACCGTTGCTCAGATCCGCGGCCTTGATCTCGATGTGATCGGCCAGACGGAAGGACAGCTTGAAAGCACGCTGGGCAATGCCCTGATGCAGGAAGGTCACGCCTTCATTAGCATCACGCTTGCCGCCACTGATGGTCAGCACACCTTTCTCGACTTGCAGCTCCAGGTCTTCTTCCTGGAAACCGGCTGCCGCTACGACGATGCGGTATTGGTCATCACCGTGTTTTTCCACGTTGTAAGGTGGATAGGTGCTGCCTGGCTCGTTGCGCAGGGCGGTTTCGAACAGGTCGTTGAAACGGTCGAAACCCACCGAGGAACGGAACAGTGGTGCGAGGGAAAATGCAGTACTCATGGTTCAAATCTCCTGAAAACAAATCAGCAAGTTTTTTTGTCTCCGCGACCCGAATTCGGCATCGCGTAACCCTTAGATAGGGACCGCTGATTTGATTTCAAGAGATTATTCGCAGATTTTTTTCAGGCCGCTTCAGCGACCGGCAGACCAAGCAAACGCGAGACTTGATCCGGCTCCGTCTCACGCCGCAGCACGGTAAACAGCTCGGTCGCCTCGGGATAATTGCGCGTCAGCATGGCCAACCATTGCTTCAAACGGCCCGGCGATTGGCGTGCAGTCATCTGCGCTTTGGCTTGCAGCCAGAAGTCCTGAATCAGCGGCATCAGCTCGGCCCAGGTCATCTCGACCACCTCTTCACCGGCGCGGGCGGCAGCGATTTGTTTGGCCAGATCCGGGCGCGAGACCAGGCCGCGACCGAGCATGATGTCTTCTACGCCACTGATTTCGCGACAACGCCGCCAGTCTTCGACGCTCCAGATATCGCCGTTGGCGAACACCGGGACTTTGACCACGTCTTGTACACGCGGAATCCACTCCCAATGCGCCGGCGGTTTGTAGCCGTCCATTTTGGTTCGCGCATGAACCACGATGTGCTCGGCGCCGCCTTCGGCCAACGCCGTGGCGCAGACCAGCGAGCCGTCCGGGCTGTCGAAGCCCAGGCGCATTTTTGCGGTCACGGGAATATGTGCCGGCACAGCGCGACGGACATGCTCAACGATCTGGTTGAGCAGCTCCGGCTCCTTGAGCAGCACCGCGCCGCCACGGGATTTGTTGACGGTCTTGGCCGGGCAGCCGAAGTTGAGGTCGATCACCTCAGAACCGAGTTCGCAGGCCAACGCAGCGTTTTCCGCCAGGCACACAGGATCAGAACCGAGCAATTGCACGCGCAATGGCACACCGGAGGCCGTGCGGGCACCGTTGAGCAGCTCCGGGCCGAACTTGTGGAAATAGGCCGGCGTGAGTAACTGGTCATTGACCCGAATGAATTCGGTCACGCACCAGTCGATGCCACCAACGCGGGTCAGCACGTCGCGGAGAATGTCGTCAACCAACCCCTCCATGGGCGCCAGAGCAATTTGCATGGGAAAACACTACTTGAAGAAAAACGTGCGGCAGTTTACTGGATATCGCACAAATCCGCAGATCCCTTGTAGGAGCTGCCGAAGGCTGCGATCTTTTGCTTTTGCTGTTTGCAGATCAAGATCAAAAGATCGCAGCCTTCGGCAGCTCCTACAGGGATCGGGTCAGGCTAGTGCCAGGATCGCCGGGCCGTAGCCCTCGACGAACTCGGCCGGCATGCGCTTGGGCTTGCCCGTGGACAGCTCGATACAGACAAAAGTTGTCTGCGCGCGCAACAGCGTGGCGTTGTCGCTCGGGCGCTTGAGCTGGAAATGCCGGGTCATTTTCAGGCGCTGATCCCAATCGACGATCCAGGTCGCCAATTGCAGTTCGTCGCCTTCATAAGCCGCAGCCAGATAATCGATCTCATGACGGACCACCGCCATCGCCCGATCCAGTCGCCGATACTCGACCAGATCCAGCCCCAGACGCTGCGAATGGCGCCAGGCGCAGCGCTCGAGCCAGGTCACGTACACTGCGTTGTTCGCGTGGCCCAGCCCGTCGATGTCCTCGGCGCCTACTTGCAGATCAATGGTAAACGGCGTTGCCCGATCCCAGCCCATGCCCCACTCCTGGTCAATGTATTCCACCGGGGCAGTGTAACGGAGCTCAAGCCGATTGGCGCGCCTGAAGGCTACGACCGGCCAGCAGTGATAACACGCCATCAATCACCCGAGGGTCGGCCAGCACACGCTGATGACCACCGCCTTCGAGGCGCAACAGACGACTGTCGAACCAGGCTTCGTGGATCAGTTGCGACTCTTTGACCGAGACGAAATTGTCGTCCTCGGCGTGCACGATCAGGCCGGGCATATCCAGTTGATAGTGGGCAACATCGAGCGTGGCAGCACGCATACCGACGTCTTGTTCGACCTGGCGGATGAAGGCTGAACGGGCCCGGGGCGGCATGCCAACGTAGCGGGCAAAACCGCGCAGTACACCGAGGATTCGAGCAGGTGCGGCAATGCTCACGAGGGTTTCGGTACGCAAGCCCAGTTGCACGGCGAGCATGGCGCTGGCGCCGCCCATGGAGTGGCCGATGACCGCTTGCAATGGAGGCAACTCGGCAGCGGCTTCGAGCATCGCCCGAGCGAACAACACCACATTGGCTTCACGCCCCGGTGAACGACCGTGGGCCGGACCATCGAGCGCGACGACGGTATACCCGGCGTCGACCAGGGCAGTGATCAGCGCGGCGAACTGGGTTGGCCGCCCTTCCCAGCCGTGCATCAGCAACACTGTCGGGCCTTGGCCCCAGCGCAGCGCCGAGAGGCCAAAGCGCAAAGTGATGCGTTCGGAACTGGCCAGCAGCGGCAGCTCCCAATCACGAAGTGGCAGCGAACGTGGCGTCATGAATGCCAGACGCATTTTGCTCGCCACGCGTTTCGGTGCAATCCAGCCCAAGGTGCCATTAACGCCACGAATCCACTTCAACGTGTTCATCGCTCTCTCCTCAGGCGTATTGCCTTCAGGTCAACGCACTGCCGACTTGGCCGCGCGCAGCAATCGATCGGATAAATCTCCCGGGCCCAGAGCCCTTGCGAGCGCCAGACCACCCACCATCAAGGCCACATCGGCCAAGGCTTTGTCGGTGTCCTCGGGGCTGGACGCCAACTGCGCAATCATCAATTCCAGGTGTTCGTTCAGCGCGACGCGGAACGACTCCGGCAAACGCCCCAACTCGCCGATGGACGCTGGAATCGGGCACGCCGCATCGCTGGAATCACGATGTTTGCGCGACAGGTAGAACGCAGCGACCAAGGCGCGACGCTCTTCGCCGGTCAGATCGGCATCCATGTCGGCAATCAGGTCGCGGCGGCGGCCGAGCAGTTGCTTGAACGCTTCGAGCATCATCGCGTCCTTGCTTTCGAAGTGCGCATAGAAACCGCCGACGGTCAGGCCGGCTGCGCCCATCACTTCGCCCACGCTGGGGTCGGCCGGGCCACGCTGAATCAGTGCGGCGCTGGCAGCCTTGAGGATGCGTTCGCGGGTTTGGGCTTTTTTATCGTTCATCGTTGCCTCCGAATATTACGACTAGAATATTATTCGCATAATAATATTCTGCAAGTCAAGGATATGACCGCTGGTCTGAAGCACAGTGTAAGGAAAAAGGAGATTTGGCCAAACGCCAGACAAACAAAAGGGCCATTCAATAATTGAATGACCCTTATAAAATCCCGCAGAGCGGGTAATCGTGGCGTCCCCTAGGGGACTCGAACCCCTGTTACCGCCGTGAAAGGGCGGTGTCCTAGGCCACTAGACGAAGGGGACACAAACCTTCTATACAACTGATCAGCGCTGAGAACTGATCGATTCAAGGCCGGTGTGGCCAGACCTTGAACTGTAAATTGGTGGAGCTAAGCGGGATCGAACCGCTGACCTCCTGCATGCCATGCAGGCGCTCTCCCAGCTGAGCTATAGCCCCGGATTTTTCGCCTCTCGGCGGAGTGACATCTTGCAACATCACTTCTGTAAAACTGGCGTCCCCTAGGGGACTCGAACCCCTGTTACCGCCGTGAAAGGGCGGTGTCCTAGGCCACTAGACGAAGGGGACGCAAACCCTTCTATACAACTGATCAACGCTGAGTGTTGATCGCTTCGGAGCCGGTGTGGCCAGGCTTCGAAGTGTAAATTGGTGGAGCTAGACGGGATCGAACCGTCGACCTCTTGCATGCCATGCAAGCGCTCTCCCAGCTGAGCTATAGCCCCTCATCGTTGATGTCATCGCTGAGGACGGGGCGAATCTTAAGGGCGTATCGAAAGCCTGTCAAACTTATTTTTGAAAAATTTCAAAATTTTTCGTCGGCATAACAATCACTTACCGCCCTCCCCCCGTAAATTCGGGAGAAGCGCCGAAGGCAGGATCAAAAGATCGCAGCCTTCGGCAGCTCCTGCACAAAGCCGCAAGCGCTTAGGCGATAGCGCCCAGCAGCTTTTCCCACTCTTTGTTTTCTTTCTTCGACACACCGCCCAGCAGGTCAATCGCCTGACGCAGACGATAACGGGTCAGATCCGGGCCAAGGATTTCCATGGCATCGAGCACCGAGACCGAACTCGCCTGACCGGTGATCGCCGCAAACATCAACGGCATCGCATCGCGCAGCTTCAACTCCAGCGATTCGACCACGGCCTGAATCGTTGCGGTGATGCTGTCCTTCTCCCACTGACGCAGGCTTTCCAGCTTCCACAGGATCAACTGCATCAACTGGCGAACCTGATCGCCCGAGAGTTTCTTCGACTCGAACAGCTTGGCATCCGGATTGACGCCGCCGGCGAAGAAGAAGCCACCCAGCGGGGCAACCTGGCTGAAGGTTTCCACGCGGCCCTGAACGTGCGGCGCGATCTTCATCATGTATTCGGAGTTGAATGCCCACTTCTGCACGCGCGCGGCGAATTCTTCCACCGGCAGATCACGCAGCCACTGGCCGTTGAGCCACGACAGCTTCTCGATGTCGAAGATCGGCCCGCCGAGGGACACACGCTTGAGATCGAAGTTGTCGACCATTTCCTGCAACGAGAACTTCTCGCGCTCGTCCGGCATCGACCAGCCCATGCGCCCGAGATAGTTGAGCATCGCTTCCGGCATGAAACCCATGCGCTCGTAGAACGTCACCGAGGTCGGGTTCTTGCGCTTGGACAGCTTGCTCTTGTCCGGGTTACGCAGCAGCGGCATGTAGCACAGCTCGGGTTGTTCCCAGCCGAAGTACTCGTAAAGCAGGATCAGTTTCGGTGCCGATGGCAGCCACTCTTCGCCACGCAGCACGTGGGTGATGCCCATCAGGTGATCGTCGACCACGTTGGCGAGGAAGTACGTCGGCAGGCCATCGGTCTTCATCAGCACTTGCATGTCCATGCGATCCCACGGGATCTCGACATCGCCACGGAGCATGTCCGGCACCACGCAAACGCCTTCGCTAGGCACTTTCATGCGGATCACGTGGGGTTCGCCGGCAGCCAGACGGGCGGCGACTTCTTCCTTCGACAGCAGCAGTGCGCGGCCGTCGTAACGCGGGGTTTCGCCGCGAGCCATTTGCTCGGCGCGCATCTGATCCAGTTCTTCAGCGGTGCAGAAGCATGGGAACGCGTGGCCCATGTCGACCAGTTGCTGGCAGTACTTCTGATAGATGTCACCACGCTCGCTCTGGCGATACGGGCCGTGCGGGCCGCCGACGTCCGGGCCTTCGCTCCAGTCGATCCCCAGCCAGCGCAGGGCGTCGAATATCTGCTGTTCGGACTCGCGGGTCGAACGCAACTGGTCAGTGTCTTCGATGCGCAGGATGAACTCACCGCCATGCTGCTTGGCAAAGCAGTAGTTGAACAATGCGATGTAAGCGGTACCTACGTGGGGATCCCCGGTAGGCGATGGCGCGATGCGAGTGCGGACGGTGGTCATGGCATGTCTCGAAAAGAATGAAAAGCAAAACAATCAAGCGGCGAATGGTAACAGGCGACACCCGCCCCGCTCCAGCGGGCAGGGCATTTAAGCCAAGTTTGCCTCTGGAACGCCCGTAAGCCGCGGTGAATGGGCAAATATCAGCAGATGGCATTTACCGTTTATCGGCTGTATGCCAGATTCGCCTGCTGATAACTTTACTTACAATTCCTCGACTACAGTTTGCCCATGCCTGCCCAACTCAAGCGTCGCCTGTTGATTTTCCTGCTGCTCGTCCTGCTGATCGCCGGGGGCTTTTTCGCCCATTGGTTTTTCAAGGGACGCTTTTATGAAAGCACCGACAACGCTTATGTCCAGGGCGAAATCACCCGCGTGTCGAGCCAATTGAGCGCGCGCATCGATGAAGTGCTGGTGCAAGACAATCAGCACGTGGAAAAAGGCCAGCTACTGGTGCGCCTCGAACCGAATGATTTCCGTCTGGCCATCGACCGCGCCAACGCCGCCCTCGCCACTCGCGAAGCAGAACGCCTGCAAGCGCAAAGCAAATTGACTCAACAAGCCAGCCTGATTGCGTCCAGCGATGCGCAAGTGGCGACCACCCAGGCAACGCTCGGGCGCTCGCAGATGGATTTGTCGCGCGCCGAAACCCTGCGCAAACCCGGTTACGTTTCCGAAGAACGGGTGACCACCCTCTCCGCTGACGCTCATATCGCCCGTTCGCAAGTGACCAAGGCGCAGGCTGACGCGCAAGGCCAGCGCCAGCAGGTCAACGCCCTGAACGCCGAAATCAAGCGCCTCGACGCACAGATCGCCAACGCCCGCGCCGATCTCGCGCAAGCCGAACTCAACCTGACCCGCAGCGAAATCCACGCGCCGATCAGTGGCTTGGTCGGCCAGCGCGCCGCCCGTAACGGCCAAGTGGTGCAGGCCGGCGCTTACCTGCTGTCGATCGTTCCGGACGAAGACATCTGGGTGCAGGCCAACTTCAAGGAAACCCAGATCGGCCACATGCAACCCGGGCAGAAAGCCGAGCTGACCTTCGATGCCTACAGCGATACGCCAATCGAAGCCCGAGTCGACAGCCTGTTCGCCGCGTCCGGCGCGCAATTCAGTCTGTTGCCGCCGGACAACGCCACTGGCAACTTCACCAAAGTCGTGCAACGGATTCCGGTGAAACTGACCTTCAAAGCCGACAACCCGCTGCACGGCAAGATCCGCCCGGGCATGTCCGTCACCGCCAAAGTGAACATCAAAGACGCCCCGGACAATGGCCGGTGATTCGCTGATCCGCCCGGTCGGCGAACCGACCCGGCGCGACTGGATTGCGGTGATGAGCGTGATGCTCGGCGCCTTTATGGCGGTACTCGACATCCAGATCACCAACTCGTCGCTGAAAGATATTCAGGGCGCGCTGTCGGCGACGCTGGAAGAAGGCTCGTGGATTTCCACCTCGTATCTGGTCGCGGAAATCATCATGATCCCGCTGACCGCATGGCTGGTGCAGTTGCTCTCGGCACGACGGCTGGCGGTGTGGGTGTCGCTGGGGTTTCTGGTTTCCTCGCTGCTCTGCTCGATGGCCTGGAGCCTGGAAAGCATGATCGTTTTTCGCGCCATGCAGGGTTTCACCGGCGGCGCGCTGATCCCGCTGGCGTTCACCCTGACCCTGATCAAACTCCCCGAACACCACCGCGCCAAAGGCATGGCGATGTTTGCCATGACCGCCACGTTCGCCCCGTCCATCGGCCCGACGCTGGGCGGCTGGCTAACGGAAAACTGGGGCTGGGAGTACATCTTCTACATCAACATTCCGCCGGGCCTGATCATGATCGCCGGGCTGATGTACGGGCTGGAGAAGAAAGAAGCGCACTGGGAACTGCTGAAAAGCACCGATTACACCGGCATCCTCACGCTCGGGATCGGCCTCGGGTGCTTGCAGGTGTTTCTTGAAGAAGGCCATCGCAAGGACT
Source organism: Pseudomonas sp. rhizo66 (assembly GCF_031931925.1). Taxonomy (NCBI): domain Bacteria; kingdom Pseudomonadati; phylum Pseudomonadota; class Gammaproteobacteria; order Pseudomonadales; family Pseudomonadaceae; genus Pseudomonas; species Pseudomonas sp. rhizo66. Next base: position 81,549 of record NZ_JAUJWZ010000008.1, on the reverse strand, counting down.
GGCTGGAATCGAGCCTGATCGTGACCTTGGGCAGCATTGCGCTGGTAAGTTTGATCACCTTTGTAATCGTGCAGATTTCCAAACCGAATCCACTGATCAACCTCGGCATCCTGCGTAATCGCAACTTTGGCTTGTCGAGCATTTCCAGCCTCGGCATGGGTGTCGGGTTGTACGGTTCGATCTATCTATTGCCGCTGTACCTGGCGCAGATCCAGAACTACAACGCCCTGCAGATCGGCGAAGTGATCATGTGGATGGGCGTGCCGCAGTTGTTCCTGATTCCGCTGGTGCCGAAGCTGATGAAGTTTGTTTCGCCGAAATGGCTGTGCACGATCGGCTTTGGATTGTTCGGGCTAGCGAGTTTTTCTTCGGGGGTGCTCAACCCGGATTTCGCCGGGCCGCAGTTCAATCAGATCCAGATCATCCGCGCACTGGGGCAGCCATTGATCATGGTGACTATTTCGTTGATCGCCACGGCGTATATCCTGCCGCAGGACGCGGGTTCGGCGTCGAGTCTGTTCAATATCCTGCGTAACCTCGGCGGTGCGATCGGGATTGCTTTGCTGGCAACGCTGCTGGATGCGCGGACCAAGACTTACTTCGATTACTTGCGTGAGGCGGTGGTGCCGACCAATCCACAGGTGGCCGAGCGACTGGCGTCGATGACGGATCGGTTTGGCAGTGATACGGCGGCGCTGGGCAAGTTGAGCGAAATCGTCCACCAGCAGGCGGCGATCATGGCTTACAACGATGCGTTTCACTTTGTCGGGATTGCGCTGGGGATCAGTATGTTGGCCGTCTTGTTGACCAAGAAATTGCCACAAGGATTGAAGGCTGGGGAGTCCCACTGATATTTGCTGTGCCTAGTCTGGCCCCATCGCTGGCAAGCCAGCTCCCACAGGTTTCTTTGGTGTTCACAAATTTCGTGTACGCCATCAATCCTTGTGGGAGCTGGCTTGCCAGCGATGGGGCCCGACCAGGCAACATCAATCAAACTGCCAAAAGCCGTTCGCGCAGTTTGGCAATCTCGTCACGCATCTGCGCTGCCGCTTCAAACTCCAGATCCCGCGCCAGCTGATACATCTTCTCTTCCAGTGCACGAATGCGTTTGGTGATCTCGCTCGGCGAGCGCAATTCAGCTTCGTACTTGGCGTTCTCTTCAGCGGCTTTGGCCATGCCCTTGCGCTTCTTGCTGCGCGAACCCGGCACGGTGGCGCCTTCCATGATATCGGCGACATCCTTGAACACGCCTTTGGGGGTGATGCCGTTTTCCAGGTTGAAGGCGATCTGCTTGTCACGACGTCGCTCGGTTTCACCGATTGCGCGCTCCATCGAACCGGTCATGCGATCGGCGTAAAGAATCGCCCGACCATTGAGGTTACGCGCCGCCCGGCCAATGGTCTGGATCAGCGAGCGCTCGGAACGCAGGAAGCCTTCCTTGTCGGCATCAAGGATCGCCACCAGCGACACTTCCGGCATGTCCAGACCTTCACGCAGCAGGTTGATCCCCACCAGCACATCAAAGGTACCGAGGCGCAAGTCGCGAATGATTTCTACACGCTCAACGGTATCGATGTCCGAATGCAGATAACGCACGCGCACGCCGTGGTCGGCGAGGTAATCGGTGAGGTCTTCGGCCATGCGCTTGGTCAGCGTGGTCACCAGCACCCGCTCCTCGATGGCCACGCGTTTGGTGATTTCCGAGAGCAAATCGTCGACCTGAGTCAGCGCCGGACGCACCTCGATCTGCGGATCGACCAGACCGGTCGGACGCACCAATTGCTCGACCACACGTCCGGCGTGCTCGGCCTCGTAATTGCCCGGCGTTGCCGAAACAAAAATGGTCTGCGGGCTCACCCCTTCCCACTCGTCAAAACGCATTGGCCGGTTATCCAGCGCCGACGGCAGGCGGAAGCCGTATTCGACGAGAGTTTCCTTACGCGAACGGTCGCCCTTATACATCGCGCCGACCTGCGGCACGCTGACGTGGGATTCGTCGATCACCAGCAAGGCATCGGCCGGCAGGTAATCGTAGAGCGTTGGCGGCGCCGCGCCGGCCGGACGTCCGGACAGGTAGCGCGAGTAGTTTTCGATGCCGTTGCAGTAACCCAGCTCGAGAATCATCTCCAGGTCGAAACGGGTGCGCTGCTCCAGTCGCTGGGCTTCCACCAGTTTGTTGTTGCTGCGCAGGTATTCCAGACGTTCCTGCAATTCGACTTTGATGTGTTCGATGGCGTCGAGCAGGGTTTCCCGTGGCGTCACATAGTGGCTCTTCGGGTAAAACGTGAAGCGCGGCATCTTGCGGATGACTTCGCCGGTCAGCGGGTCGAACGCGGAAATGCTTTCGACTTCGTCATCGAACAGCTCGATGCGGATCGCTTCCAGATCGGATTCCGCCGGGTAGATGTCGATCACATCGCCGCGCACGCGGAAAGTCGCACGGGCGAAATCCATATCGTTGCGGGTGTATTGCAGGTCCGCCAGACGCCGCAGCAGCGCACGCTGATCGAGTTTGTCGCCGCGATCGACGTGCAGCACCATCTTCAGATAGGTTTCCGGGCTACCGAGACCGTAGATGCACGACACCGTGGTGACGATGATCGCGTCCTTGCGTTCGAGCAGCGCTTTGGTTGCGGACAGGCGCATCTGCTCGATGTGGTCGTTGATCGATGCATCCTTCTCGATGAAGGTGTCGGACGACGGCACATAGGCTTCGGGCTGGTAGTAGTCGTAGTAGGAAACGAAGTATTCGACGGCGTTGTTCGGGAAAAACGCCTTGAACTCGCCGTACAGCTGCGCGGCGAGGGTCTTGTTCGGCGCCAGTACCAGGGTCGGGCGCTGCACCTGCGAGATGACGTTGGCGATGCTGAAGGTCTTGCCCGAGCCGGTCACACCAAGCAGCGTCTGGTGCGCCAGCCCGGCTTCGATGCCCTCCACCAGTTGGCGGATGGCTTCCGGCTGATCGCCGGCGGGCTCAAAGCGGGTGACGAGCTGGAATTCGGACATATACACCTCTGGGATCGCGGCATTCCGAGCAAGCGGAGCACCACGGGGACGACCGCAAACGACCGGTGTCGCGCAAGAAAAAACCTGGATTGTGCTCAATGTGGTGGCGATTGCCTCACCTTTCAAGGCAAACGTCCTACATCCGGTAAAGACTCTGACACGCGCAGTCGACTAACGGTCAAGAAATAATCGGAAAAACTTACCCTAAAAGCCGAATCGCCTGTCGCCATTGCTCGGTAATGGCCTCTATACTAGCTCCCCGTTTGTGCACCGCTCTAGTGCATCCGGCTGGAGCGCGACACGTCCCTCCATTCTCCATTCAGAGCCGCCGCAATAATGAGCCTGTTCTCCGCTGTCGAAATGGCACCCCGCGATCCAATCCTGGGCCTCAACGAAGCATTCAACGCCGATACCCGGACCACCAAGGTCAACCTGGGCGTGGGTGTTTACTGCAACGAAGAGGGGCGAATTCCACTTCTGCGCGCCGTGATCGAAGCCGAAACCGTTCGCGCAGCTCAACACGCTTCGCGCGGTTACCTGCCGATCGATGGCATCGCCGCCTACGACCAGGCCGTGCAAAAACTGCTGTTCGGCAACGACTCGCCGCTGATCAGCGCCGGTCGCGTAATCACCACTCAGGCCGTCGGCGGGACCGGCGCACTGAAGATCGGTGCCGACTTCCTCAAGCAACTGCTGCCGAATGCCGTTGTGGCGATCAGCGACCCGAGCTGGGAAAACCACCGCGCCCTGTTCGAAACCGCCGGCTTCCCGGTGCAGAACTACCGTTACTACGACGCTGCCAGCCACGATGTAAATCGTGCCGGCATGCTCGACGATCTCAACGCCCTGCCGAACGGCTCGATCGTTGTTCTGCACGCGTGCTGCCACAACCCGACCGGCGTCGACCTGACCCCGGCGGACTGGAACAACGTGCTGGAAGTGGTCAAGGCCAAAGGTCACGTGCCGTTCCTCGACATGGCTTACCAGGGTTTCGGTGACGGCATCGATGAAGACGCCGCTGCCGTGCGTCTGTTCGCCGAGTCCGGTATGACTTTCTTCGTCTCGAGCTCGTTCTCCAAGTCGTTCTCGCTGTACGGCGAGCGCGTTGGTGCGCTGTCGATCATCAGCGAATCGAAAGAAGAAAGCGCGCGCGTGCTGTCGCAAGTCAAGCGCGTGATCCGCACCAACTACTCCAACCCGCCGACCCACGGCGCAAGCATCGTTGCAGCTGTACTGAACAGCCCGGAACTGCGCGCACAGTGGGAAGCCGAACTGGCGGAAATGCGTCTGCGCATTCGCGGCATGCGCGAGCAGATGGTTGCCCTGTTGGCAGAAAAAGCCCCGGGTCGCGACTTCAGCTTCGTCGGTCGTCAGCGCGGCATGTTCTCCTACTCGGGCCTGACCACTGAACAAGTGCATCGCCTGCGTAACGAGTTCGGCATCTACGCCCTGGACACCGGCCGCATCTGCGTGGCCGCGCTGAACCAGAGCAACATCAAAGCTGTGACGGATGCGATTGTTCAGGTCATCTGATTTCAGCGCGTTATGAAAAACGGGAAGCCTTGGGGCTTCCCGTTTTTTATTTGTCCGAATGAACGCTGCTTAACCTCTAGACTGCACATAAATCCCATTGTAGGAGTGAGCCTGCTCGCGATGGCGGCGTGTCAGGTAATGAAGCTTCGGCTGACACGACGCTATCGCGAGCAGGCTCACTCCTACAGGTTTTGTGTGAACCCAAGATTTCTGAAAGAGACCCTATATGAAAAACGACAACCTGCGCGCCGACCGTGACGATCTGGATGACTTCATCCCCCGCACAGCGGCAAAACGCGAAAAGAGCCTGGTTTTGCAAGTCGCCACCGGCGTGTTCCTGGGTGGCCTGGTCCTGTGGCTGGTGCAACTGGCGGCCACCGCGGCTTACGCCAAGCTGATGATGGGCACTATCACCTTCGGCAGTTAAGCCAGTTCGGTGGCACGCTGACTCGCGGCGTCGTCATAAACGACGTACAGCGATTCGGCGATCTGGCTTTTGATCGCCTTGGTGCTTTCAAGGCCCAGGACAAAACCTTCGGCCTTGCCACCGGCGCGGTTCAATTCCTCAGCGGTGCTGGCCTGGGTGATTGCATCGAAGAGTTTTTCGGCGTGGGGACCGACGCCCTTGGGCAGACTGATTTGCGCGATGCTCATGCGAACACCTCACTGTTGCGGGACAAACGGTTCATGGCGCGGACCTTTTTCGGCGAATGGCCGGCAGCGCGTGTGACCACTTCCGGGCAGCCATGGTAGACCTCTGCTGCGTTTCTGGTAACCGCCAATCGCTGACAAGTCACCGTCCGTCCCGAAGATTCAGTCATTTTTACAACCGATGCTTGACTTCTCTTTTTGAATCAGTAACATACGCACCAATTCCGCAATAGCTCAGTTGGTAGAGCAAATGACTGTTAATCATTGGGTCCCTGGTTCGAGTCCAGGTTGTGGAGCCAAATAGCAAAGCCCCTGAATCGAAAGATTCAGGGGCTTTTTTGTGGGCGCTCGAAAAGAACAAAAGATCGCAGCCTTCGGCATCTACAGATTCAGCGTTCATCCTCAAAGTGGGCGGAGTATGAGATCTGTGTAGGAGCTGCCGAAGGCTGCGATCTTTTGATCCTCAAATAAAAAGGGCCGATCTGTATAAAACAGATCGGCCCTTTTCTATTCACATACTGCCGTCAGACGTGTTCGCTGCTCTTCACCTGCGCCTTCGGCGCGCCGTGCCCATGATCGTGGTCATCTGGCTCGATGACCGGCACTTCCTTGCCATCGCAGTCATGCAGCTTGCCGTCGCTGAAGTAATCGCCTTCACGCAGCGCCGCCAGATCGCGATAGCGCAGGGTCCGCTCTTCTGCCGCGGCAAACACCGACTGTTGATCCGAGTTGCCGGCGGTGAAGTGGTTGAACGCCAGGTTAAGCAGGATCGCCATGATCGCCGACGAGCTGATACCCGAGTGGAAAATGGTCGCGAACCAGCTCGGGAAGTGATCGTAGAAGTTCGGTGCGGCAATCGGGATCATGCCGAAACCGATCGAGGTGGCGACGATGATCAGGTTGACGTTGTTGCGGTAATCCACCTTGGACAGCGTACGGATACCGCTCGCTGCCACAGTGCCAAACAGCACGATACCGGCGCCGCCGAGTACCGAAGTCGGCACCGCGGCGATGACCCGGCCCATGAACGGCAGCAGGCCAAGAATCACCAGAAAGATGCCGCCAGTGGCCACTACATAGCGGCTCTTGATCCCGGTGACCGCCACCAGACCGACGTTCTGGGCGAAGGCACTCTGAGTGAACGAACCGAAGATCGGCGCAAACATGCTCGACAGCATGTCCGCGCGCAGGCCATTGCCCAGGCGTTTGGAATCGACTTTGGTGCCGATGATTTCACCGACCGCGAGAATGTCTGCCGACGTTTCCACCAGGGTCACCATGACCACGATGCACATCGACAGGATCGCGGCAAAGTGGAAAGTCGGCATACCGAAGTGGAACGGCGTCGGGAAGCCGAACATCGGCCCGGTGGTGACGTTGGAGAAGTCCGCCATGCCGAGGAACACCGCCAGCACCGTGCCGATCACCATGGCCAACAGGATCGACAGACGCGAGATGGTCGAGCTGCCGACTTTGCTCAGCAGCAACACCAGAACCAGTGTGACTGCCGCAAGACCGATGTTCTGCATGCTGCCGAAGTCCGGCGCGTGGCTGTTACCGCCCATGGCCCAGCGTGCGGCCACCGGCATCAGCGTCAGGCCGATAGTGGTGATCACGATGCCGGTCACCAAGGGCGGGAAGAACTTGGTGATTCGCGAGAATACCGGTGTGATCAGCAAGCCGATCAACGACGCCGCAATCACCGCACCGAGCACGGATTGAAAGCCGCCCTCCCCGCCGCTGCTGACGATCGCGACCATGGTCGCCACGCCAGAGAACGACACGCCCTGCACCAGCGGCAACTGACAGCCAAAAAACGGCAGACCCAGGGTTTGCAGCAGCGTCGCCAGCCCCCCCGCAAACAATGAAGCAGCAATCAGCAAACCAATGTCCGCCGGCGACAGGCCGGCCGCCTGGCCGATGATCAGTGGCACCGCAACGATACCGCCGTACATGGTCAGAACATGTTGCAGGCCGTAAGCCATATTCGCGCCGACCCCGAGATTTTCGTCCTCGGGCCGTTGGTGTGAAACATGGGGCGTTTTCATGGTGGGGGGTTCCCTGGTTTTTGTTATGCGCACACTGTATTCAATACTCGCGACAAGTGTCTATTGTTTTGTATACAAAATATCAGAGGCGGGTTACTCGTCACTCAAACGGCCTGATGACTTGAGTACCCCCTCATCACGTGGCACGATCAGAAGCCATGCCGTACGGATCAACGGATGCCCCCTGCCGGGCAAGAAAAGGAAGTCACCATGAGTGGAAAACCCGCTGCTCGCGCCACAGACGCCACAACATGCCCTGCCCATGCGGCACAGAAAATAGTTTCCGGCTCCCCCGACGTATTCTTCGATGGTTTGCCAGCCGCGCGCCTCGGCGACCCCGCCTCTTGCGGCAGCGCCATCAGCGGTAACATTTCCGCAACCGTCTTCATCAACGGTAAAAACGCCGCCACGCAAGGCAGTCAGGGCAGCCACGGCGACGTTATCGTCGGCGGTTCGGGCACCGTCATCATTGGCCAGAGTGGTGGTGGCGCGCCGATCAGTCCCGTTCCGCCGATCAACTTGGGTTTCGATGAGCAGTTCACCCTGCTGGACGCCGATGGCGAGCCCGTGCCCGACTTCGCTTACAAAATCACCACCGCGTCGGGCAAGGTCATTCGCGGCGTCACCAATGAGCGCGGACTGACCCAGAGAGTGTCGACCCGAGCGAGTGAACTGCTGCATCTGGAGCCTGACGACCTGGCCTGAACAGGAACAACCAGTGGCTGAATTCACCTGAAAGGAGTTGTAACCAGCATGGCGCAGGCAATACTCAGCAATAACCGGGCTCCCTCGAATCGACAGGGTGGCAGTACGCATCCGGCGGTCGTTGTTACCAAATACACCAAACGGGCTGACGAAAACGGTTGGCTGAGTGTCAAACTCGAGCCAAAAGGCACGCTCGTCGCCCTCTGCGAATACACCAAAGTGACCTTCACCAAGGAGTCCGGTGGTCGAACCTACTTCAGGATTGCCGATGGCAATTCGGAGTTCGTCGGGCAGACGGCCAGCCTGAAAACCGAAAATGCCTTGAAATATCTGATGGATACCCCGCCAACGGCGCCGGCCACCGTCAAGGTCAAGTACACCGGTGCACCGGCTCATGCGGTCTCGGAGTTCAAAGGCAAACTGCTGCAGCAATGGGCACAGGTCAGCTTCAATGGCAAAACGGCGAAGGTGACGCTGAACAGCCAGTGGGGCGGCGAATTTACCCCGATTCCTCCCGGACGCCACCGGATCATGGCACCCGACCGCTCCCACGGGAATATCTCCACAGGTGGCTACAAGGCACAAGGTAATCTGCATTGCACCGACGTCTGGTTTCCCATTGAACTGCAAGGCACAAAAGGCAACAGCAGTCGTTACATCCACGTCGGCCATTTGTCCGACGGCTGTGTCACCTTTTATGAGCTGATCAAATGGAACGACATCTACGACTACCTGATCTGCCGGCGAGTCAAAGGTGAAGGCGGGAAATATGTCGGTGAATTGCTGGTGGAGAAATAATTGAAACGGCTACTACTGATCCGATTGATACCCGCGCTGTTGCTGGTCATTGCCAACAGCGCCAGTGCCGACTTTGGCTGTGATGACTTTCTGTCGAAGCTCGCAGACAAGCCATCGTTTGTTGAATTCAAAGGCTGCAAACAGGCGCTCGACCGCATGGGCCAGCCATTTTCAGCCAGCTATGAAGTATCCGGGGCCAATGCTTCGAAAGCCGAACAGTACCTTGAACAGCACTTCGGGATTTCGCCGATCACGCGCGCCTGTTGTGTCTGGGACTCGACCCAAAATGGATTCAGAGATCCAGCAACAGGCATCAACTACCTGATCAGCATTGGCTCAGAGGAAACAGAGGTCAGGCAACGAGAGTCGTGGGCCAAAATCAATCTCTTCACGATCCAGGTCGATGCTTACGCTGAGGATCCCTGACCAGACTCGATAAGGCGTCCGAGCACCGGCCTCAACAACTGAGGGATCGCGCCCCGTATCCCGAACTCAACCTCAAGCAAATCGAGTAGATCCTCGACGTCCGCGACATCACGCCGCTCGCTCTCGGCACCCATGCGATGAACAGCGAAACTGCCATTGTTCAGGGTCTTGCGCCAGCCATCCCCGGTGCGCGCGACCATCAGACGCTGGGTAAACGGTGACTCAGGGTGAGTCGAGACATACCAGTTGCCAATGGTGTAATCGATGTCTTCCTGGCGTTGCAGATCGAACAGGTACATCGGTCGCCATTCACCCGCCACATTGGCACGCAGCATGTAGCCCTCGGCCTGCTGTTCTATGCGATAGGGTTCGTGCGGGGTGGCCTGCTCGGCCTCAGTGTCGAGGAGCAGCGGCGCGGTGGGCACCATGCCACCAAAACCTACGTCCGTTATGTAGCGCACGCCGTCGATGGTCACCAGACTCAAGCGGTGCGTGCGTGCCGTCCAGCTGCCCTCGGGCTGATTCATCACCACGCGCCCGCTGATGGCCCGGGCATCGAAGCCCAATTCAAGCAACAGGGCGAAGAACAGGTTGTTGAGTTCGTAGCAGTAACCACCACGGCCACCGACGAGGATTTTTGCTTCGATGGACGGCAGATCGATCAACACCGGCGCCCCGGTGATTGTCGCCAGGTTCTCGAAGGGGAACACGCCGGTGTGACGCAATTGCAACAGGCGCAGCGTTGCCAGCGTCGGTGCCGGCGGCGCATCAAACCCCAGACGCTGCAAGTACAGCTTCAGATTCGTCAGGCGTGGCTCACTCATTGCTCAGTCCTTTTGCATGGGGCCGCAGGTCACTGCGTTGATGGTCGCCATGTATACGGGATCAGGCACTGTTTTCGACAATTGATTTCGCCAATCGACCGCTAGCGTTTCTTGCGCGAACCGATACGGATCCACGTCGGCGCATGGTCACTGGCGTGGGGTTCATTGCGCACCCAGGCGTCTACCCCAGCCTCGTGCAAATACGGACTCAGCGCCGGGTTGAGCAACAGATGATCGATGCGCAGACCGGAGTTGGTTTGCCAGTGCTGGCGGAAGTAATCCCAAAACGTATAGAGCCGATCTTCGGGATACAGATGCCGCAGCGAATCGGTCCAGCCCTGATCCAGCAGGCGCTGATAACACTCGCGGCTTTCGGGTTGCAGCAGCGCATCCTTGAGCCAGGAACGGGTGTTGTAGATGTCCATGTCGGTGGGCACGACGTTGTAGTCGCCGGCCAACACCACCGGATGATCGCTGCTTTGCAAGTCTTTCGCGTAGCTGATCAACCGTTCGAACCAGGCCAGTTTGTAATCGAATTTCGGCCCCGGTTGCGGGTTGCCGTTGGGCAGATACAGGCAGCCGACCAGCACGCCGTGCACCGCCGCTTCCAGATAACGGCTGTGCTTGTCATCGGGATCGCCCGGCAAACCGCGCCGGCTCTCCAGCGGTTGCGCGTCGCGGGCGAGAATCGCCACGCCATTCCACGAGGCCTGGCCCTGCCAGATCGCGCCGTAACCGGCGGCTTCCAGTTCTGCCGCAGGAAACGCCGTGTCGACCGATTTCAATTCTTGCAGGCAAGCGATGTCCGGTTGTTCGCGCTTGAGCCAGTCCAGCAGGTTCGGCAAACGCGCGCGTAAACCGTTGACGTTATAGGTGGCGATCCGCAGGTTTTTCATCGGCTGAGGCTCCTGCCCGTGGGCTGTGAAAAATCTGACCCCGAGACCCTCGCGGCGGTTGCATCGGATCGGTACACAGGGTCGTGCCGTCGGCGACCGGTAATGCTCAGGCGCGATTGCGCAGCCACTGCAAAAAGCCTCTTTTGGGGACAACCGCCGGCGCTTCCTCGGTCAGCGATTGCGCCTTGTGCAGGCGGAAATCGAGCAGCGTCTGCATCGCGTCGTGGATGTCATGACGCGCATCGAGGCATGGTTTGAGGTAAGACTTCTCGATGCGATACAACGCGCAAAAGGTTTTCGCCGAAAAGTCCGCCGGCAACGCGGTATCGGACAAGATCCCTGCCTCGCCAATCACCTCGCCCGGCCCCATGCGCCCGGACTCGAACGGCGTGCCGTGGCGCTTCAACGTCACCGACACCACACCGGACTCAATAATGAACAGGTGATCGCTGACCTCCCCGCCCGCCAGAATGACTTCGCCGGCACGAAAGGTTTGCAGGTTCATGTTCTGGCTGAAGGTGTCTTTCTCTTCCTGACGCAGGGTCGAGAAGATCGGCGAGCTGTCGAGCAACGCCCTAGGCCGCGACAGGTTGGTCGGCGCAGCACTTTCATCGCTCGACAGCAAATTGACCCCGGACGCCTGCAAGTGCCGATACGCCAGGTCGAACAGCTGATTGCGCACCACGCGCTTCTCGCCCATCGATGCAACGAAGCCACTGATCTCGTATTCCGCACCACTGCTGCCGGAGCTTTTCAGTGCGACGCTCGGTGCAGGTGTGTCGAGCAACTGGCGACAGCCCTGCATCGCCCGCTCCAGTGCATCGATCACCGAACTGGGCCGCGCATGCGGGCTGACCTGCACGCTGACCGCGACGCCGAACATATTGCTCGGCCGACTGAAATTGATGATCTTGGCCTTGGCCGCCAGCGAGTTGGGAATCACCGCCATGCTGCCCTGGCTGGTTTGCAGGCGCGTGGCGCGCCAGTCGATATCGGTGACCCGGCCTTCGGTGCCGTCGATGGAAATCCAGTCATCGAGTTGATAAGGCTTGGTGGTGTTGAGGACGATCCCGGAGAACACGTCGCTGAGCGTGCTCTGCAAGGCCAGACCGACAATGATCGCCAACGCTCCGGAGGTTGCCAGCACGCCTTTGACCGGCAAATCCAGCACATAGGCCAGCGCCGCAATAATCGCGATGAGGAAAATCACCGCGCCAAGCAAATCCTGCAACAGCCGCCCGGTGTGGCCGACCCGCTGCATCATCACTGCGCCAATCAACACCGTCAGGGTGCGCGCGCCGAACAGCCACCAGCCAATCTGCAGGCCGGTCGCCGCCAGGTGCAGCGGCACGTTATCGGCCCACGGCGCCGGCTCCATCGGATTGAGGCCTTCGTTGAACAGCAGCACGCTGAACAGGCTGAAAATCAGCACCCGCACCAGCAGTTTCCATTCGCTGCCATGGGAACTGATCAGACGCCACAAGCCCAGATCGAGGAGGATCAGGATCAACGCGCAGAACAACGGATGTTCGGTGAGCAGAGACAGCATCAAACAACTCCGACGGGGGCCAATCGCGAGAAGATCGCACAGATTGAGCAAGTGTAGGAGCAATTGATTTCAGAGGATGAACCCGCCCGCAAAAACACCACAAACCCCATGTAGGAGCTGCCGCAGGCTGCGATCTTTTGATCTTTAAAAAACAACATCAAAAGATCGCAGCCTGCGGCAGCTCCTACACAGGTTTACGGGGTGACAGATTACTTACCGTTAGTCAGGGTGCTGTAGCTGGTCATCAGGTTGCGGTAGTCCGGGATGTGGTTGGAGAACAGCGTGCCCAGCCCTTCGATGTCGTTGCGCCAGTCGCGGTGCAGCTCGCAGGCCAGGCCGAACCAGGTCATCAATTGCGCGCCAGCCGTGGACATGCGGTTCCACGCCGATTCGCGGGTCAGTTCATTGAACGTGCCGGAGGCGTCAGTCACCACGAACACATCGAAGCCCTCTTCCAGCGCCGACAGCGCCGGGAATGCCACGCAGACTTCCGTCACCACGCCAGCGATGATCAACTGCTTCTTGCCAGTGGCCTTGATTGCCTTGACGAAATCTTCGTTGTCCCAGGCGTTGATCTGCCCCGGACGGGCGATGTACGGCGCGTCCGGGAACAGCGCTTTCAGCTCCGGCACCAGTGGGCCGTTGGGGCCGGTTTCGAAACTGGTGGTGAGGATCGTCGGCAGCTTGAAGTACTTGGCCAGATCGGCCAGCGCCAGCACGTTGTTCTTGAACTTGTCCGGCTCAATGTCGCGCACCAGCGACAGCAGCCCGGCCTGATGGTCAACCAGCAGTACCGCAGCGTTGTTCTTGTCCAGACGTTTGTATTGGGTGTTCATGGGCGTTTCCTCTTTTCTATAGGCAACAGCCATCCCTGGCCTGCGAACCGGCCTACGCGTCCTGTGTAGAGCGCAGTGGTGGTGCGTTAAGCGTGCATCTGGCCGAAGCGGCCGGACTGGAAGTCGGCGAAAGCCTGGTGGATTTCCTGCTCGGTGTTCATCACGAACGGGCCGTGACCGACGATCGGTTCGTCGATCGGCTCGCCGCTGAGCAGCAGTACCACCGCGTCCTGGCTGGCTTCGATCGTCAATTGATGGCCGTCACGCTCGAACAGCGCCAACTGCCCTTCGCGCACCGACTCCACTGCGTTGACCTGCACCGAACCTTTCAACACCACCAGCGCCGTGTTGCGGCCTTCATGCAGATCGAGCGTCAGCAACTTGCCGGCGTTCAGGCGCAAGTCCCACACATCGATCGGGGTAAACGTATGCGACGGGCCTGTGTGGCCCTCGAACTCGCCGGCGATCAGCCGCAGGCGACCGGCGTTGTCCTTGAGCGCAATGCTCGGGATGTCGCTGTCGAGAATGGTCTGGTAACCCGGCGCGGCCATTTTGTCCTTGGCCGGCAGGTTGACCCACAGCTGGACCATTTCCAGTTTGCCGCCGCTCTTGGCGAAGTTTTCCGAGTGAAACTCCTCATGGAGGATCCCGGAAGCCGCGGTCATCCATTGCACATCGCCCGGGCCGATCACGCCGCCGCTGCCGGTCGAGTCGCGGTGCTGCACTTCGCCTTCATAAACGATCGTCACGGTTTCGAAACCACGGTGCGGATGCTGACCCACGCCACGGCGTTCGGTGGTCGGGGTGAAATCGGCCGGGCCGGCGTGGTCGAGCAGCAGGAACGGGCTGATGTGTTTGCCCAGGTTGTCGTAGGAAAACAGCGTGCGAACCGGGAAACCATCGCCGACCCAATGGCCGCGCGGGCTGGTGTAGATACCGATGATGTTTTTCATGGTTGTCTCCAATGGGGGGTGAGTGATGCGATGGATCAAGCTTAAATCCATGACCATTAATGCACTAGACTGCAAAAATCAGCCTTAGCGTTCTATCTGGAGAACGATGGTGGAAGACCTCAACACCCTCTACTACTTTACCCAAGTGGTCGAACATCACGGTTTCGCCGCCGCCGGGCGCGCACTGGACATGCCCAAATCAAAACTCAGCCGACGTATTTCCGAACTGGAAGAACGCCTCGGCGTGCGCCTGCTGCACCGCACCAGCCGCCATTGCTCGCTGACCGAAATCGGCCAGGCCTATTACCAGCGCTGTCTGGCCATGCGCGTCGAAGCCGAAAGCGCCGCCGAGCTGATCGAACGCAACCGCTCCGAACCGCAGGGACTGGTGCGCCTGAGTTGCCCGACAGCGCTGCTCAACTCGTGGGTCGGGCCGATGCTCACCCGTTACATGCTCAAGTACCCGCTGGTGGAGTTGTTTATCGAGAGCACCAACCGCCGCGTCGATCTGCTGCACGAAGGTTTCGACATCGCCCTGCGCGTGCGCTTTCCGCCGTTGGAGAACACCGACATGGTCATGAAGGTGCTGGGCAACAGCACGCAGTCGGTGGTCGGCAGCCCGCAGTTTGTCCAACACCTGTCGTCACCACCCTCACCTGCCGATCTCAATGGTTTGCCGAGCCTGCACTGGGGCGCAGCGCAGCGTGAATATCAATGGGAGCTGCTCGGGCCGAATGACAACACGGCGCTGATTCGCCATACGCCGCGCATGGTCACGGATGATTTGATTGCCCTGCGCCAGGCAGTCATTGCTGGCGTTGGCGTAGCGCATCTACCGAGTGTGGTGGTGCGTGAGGACATCGCGGCTGGGCGAGTCGTCGAATTGATTCCGGGGTGGGCGCCGAAGTGCGGCGTGGTGCACGCAATCTTTCCGTCGCGGCGCGGGTTGTTACCGTCGGTGCGTACGTTGATTGATTTTCTCGGAGAGGAGTTTGCGCACAGCGATATTGCTTGAGTCGGTGGTGCGCCCTTCGCGAGCAGGCTCGCTCCCACAGAGGATTTGTTAACACCACAGATCTCCTGTGGGAGCGAGCCTGCTCGCGAAGCGGCCAGCCCTGACAACACACGTCTTGGGAAAGATTCATGACTTGTAGTCAACAGTGCTTTGCCTTACCCACGGTTTTTCTCCACGATGCAGACGCGGATACTCGGGGCCATTCCCACTGCAACCCTGGAGTCTTTCATGTCTGTTCCCGCTTTCGGTCTTGGCACGTTTCGTTTGCAAGGCCAGGTGGTCATCGACTCGGTGAGCACCGCTCTCGAACTCGGCTACCGGGTCATCGACACCGCGCAAATCTACGAAAACGAAGCCGACGTCGGCGAGGCCATTGCGGCCAGCGGCATTCCACGCGATGAGCTGTTCATCACCAGCAAGATCTGGGTCGCCAACTTCGCCCAGGATCGCCTGATCGACAGCCTCAAGGAGAGTCTGGAAAAACTGCAGACCGACTACCTCGACCTGACGCTGATTCACTGGCCGTCGCCGGAAAATCAGGTGCCGATCGAAGAATTCATGGGTGCCCTGCTCGAAGCCAAGCGCCTGGGCCTGACCCGGCAGATCGGTGTGTCCAACTTCACCATCGACCTGATGCAGCAAGCCATCAAAGCTGTCGGCGCAGAAAACATCGCGACCAATCAGATCGAACTGCACCCGTACCTGCAGAACCGCAAAGTGGTCGAGTTTACCCGCAGCCAAGGCATCCACATCACCTCGTACATGACCCTCGCCTACGGTGAAGTGCTGAAAGATCCGCTGATCCAGCAGATTGCCCAGCGCCTGCAAGCCACCCCGGCGCAAGTCACGCTGGCCTGGGCCATGCAGTCGGGCTACGCGGTGATTCCGTCGTCGACCAAACGCGCCAACCTGCAAAGCAACCTTGCCGCCACCGCACTGACGTTGAGCGACGCCGACATGGCGCTGATTGCCACGCTCGATCGCGGCCATCGCCTGACCAGCCCGAAAGGCATCGCGCCGCACTGGGACTGACCCGCCGCCCGTCAGACTTGCAGGCGTTGCGCGAGGCCGACCATGGCCTCGCGCAACGTTTCACTCGCAACGCCCAGCGGCGCCGCGTGCGTTTCGCGACACGCCTGTTCCAGCGCAACACACGCCGCCACTACCCGCGCCGCACCGACCATCTGCGCCCCGCCCTTGATGTGATGCGCCAGTTCGCCCAGCCCTGGCCGATCCTGCGCCTGCTGCAAAACCTCCAGACGTTGCAGATCGAGGTGCAGGCTGTTCAACACCTCTTTGCGCAACTGTTCGATCAGCGCACGGTTGTCCCCGGCCATTTGCTCCAGCGTGCTCAGGTCGATTTCCGCCAGCGTCGGCATCTGGCCGGGGTTCGCCGCCTCGTCGCAATGACTGGCAGCCGTTAACGCCCGCGCCAGGTCGTGCAAGCGGATCGGTTTGAACAGGCATTCGTCCATGCCGGCATTCAGGCACCGCGTGCGCTCTTCGGCCTGCGCATTGGCAGTAAAACCGAGAATCAGACACGCTTGCCGGCCGGAATTCGCTTCTTCTTCGCGGATCGCCCGTGCCAGTTGATAGCCGTTGCGCCGTGGCATGTTGCAATCGGTGATCACCACATCGAACGCCTGAGTCCGCCAGCGTTGCAGGCCCTCATCACCATTCTCGGTGTCGACCGTGTGATGGCCGAGTTCGGTCAATTGCCAGCACAACAGCAAACGGTTCACCGGGTGATCGTCGACCACCAGCACACTCAGTGAACAGGTCGCGGCGAGTTTATTTTCCGGGGTTGGCATCTGAGTGAGGACAGCCAACAACGGCAGTTCGAGACTGACCTCGACTTGCGTGCCTTCACCCGGCGCGCTGTCGAGCCGCAGCGTGCCGCCCATCATTTCGCAGAGGCTGCGACTGATGACCAGGCCCAGTCCGGAACCGCTGCGGGCCGACTGCGTGTGATTGTTCGCCTGCACGAACGGGCTGAACAGCCGTTGTCGATCGTCCTGGCTGATCCCCACCCCGCTGTCTTCAATCACTACTTTCACGGCCAGGCGCTCGGACGTCGCGGCGGTTACCACCAGCCGCAGATTGACCTCGCCCTCTTCGGTGAACTTGATTGCGTTGCTCAGCAGATTCGACAGCACCTGTTTGAAGCGCGTCGGATCAATCAGCACATCGACGTTGCTGCGGGCATCGAGTTCGATGTGCCACAACAACCGCTTCTGCCGCGCCAGCCCCTCGAACACCCGGCACACCGACACCACCAGCTCACGCAGGTTGGCGCGTTCGGGCGCCAGCGACAAATGCCCGGTCTCGATCCGCGCGATATCGAGGATGTCGCCAATCAGCGCCAGCAATTGTTGCCCGGCATTGGACGCCACCTGAATCGCCAAACGATCGGTCACACCTTCCTCAGCGCGCTTCAAGGCCAGTTCGAGCATGCCGATCAAGGCATTCATCGGCGTGCGGATCTCGTGACTCATGGTCGCCAGAAACGTGGTCTTGGCCCGATTGGCGTCGTCCGCCGCGTCCTTGGCTTCCTGCAATTGCTGCAACCATTGCTGGCGCCGGCGAATCTGTTGCCGCTGAAAAACGATCCAGGCCAGCGCGAGCACCAGCAACGCCGCCGCTACGGCAAACCCCAGCAGAATCTCGTGACGATGGCGTAACCAATAACTGTCTTCCACCACCACGTCGTGGCTCCAGCGTTCAACCAGTTCGTCCATCTGTTGCGGGGCGATGCTCAGCAGCGCCTTGTTCAGGATCGAATGCAGGGCCGGCATCTGCGGGGCCGTCGCCAACGCAATGCGCGCCGGTTGGTCGCCGATCGTGCCGGTAACGCGCAAGCGTTCGCGGTAGTGACGTGCGATCAGAAAACGCGCCACCAGCAACGAACTCACGGTGACGTCGACCTGGCCCTTGGCAATCAACGCCATGCCCTCTGCGGGGCTTTTGACTTCGACCAGACGGATGCGCGGCACGCGGCTCAACAAGTAAGCGCGCAACGGATGACCGCGATAAATCGCCAGCCGCTTACCGGCCAGATCATCAAGATTGAGCGGCCCCTGCGCGGTGATTGCGCTGACCAGCACAAACGGATTGTTCAGGTAAGCGCGGGTAAATTGCAGTTCGGTTTCGCGCTCGCTGCTCGGCGTCACCACCGGCAATACATCCAGTTCACCGGCCTTGAGCTGCTCGATCTGCCGATCCAGCGACGTCCCGCGCACAATCTCGAAGTTCAGCCCGCTGCGCTGGCTGATCAAACTCAGCAGTTGTGCCGACAGTCCGCTGAAACGGCCATCGGCGTCGAAAAACGTCAGCGGCGCGAAGTCCTCGATGGCGCCAACGCGAACCAGCGGGTGCCGGTCCAGCCACGCCTGTTCACTGGCACTCAGTTGCACCCGCGACTGCTTCGCCATCTCGGCGAGGCCAACGCTCCAGCGCTGCTCGATGCGTTGGCGACGTTCCATGGGAATGGCCGTCAACGCCTTGTCGACCATGCGTTTGAGGTGCTCATTGCTGCGCAACAGGGCAAAGCCGAACGCGTTGGCATCCAGCCGCGACGGCCCGGCCAATTGCAGGTCGTTGCGATAATTGGTGTTGATCAGGTAGTTGGCACTGATGAAGTCGCCCAGATAAACGTCATCCGCACCGAAGGCCACCGCACCAAGCGCGTCCATAGCCGAGGGGTAACGCCGCACACTGGCCTGGGGATAAAACGCTTGCACACTCGCCAGCGGTAGATAGTCCTCGACCATGGCCAGGCGTTTGCCGGCCAGATCGCTCGGCAACGACTCTTCGATCCGGGTCACCAGCATCGGCTGATCTTCGGCGTAGGCCCGGGACAGGATGAAGTCCGGGTCAGCGGTTTCAAAACTGTTGGAGGTGCCCAGCAGATCGAGATCGCCGCGCTTGAGTGCTGCCATTACCGTATCGCGGTTGGCAAAACGGTGAACTTCGATGCGTACACCGAGCAGCTGCGCCAGCAGATCGGCGTAATCGGCAGTCAGCCCCTCAAGCTCCTGTTGATTGCGGGAGATCTCGAACGGCGGGTAATCCGCACCGGAAATTCCCAGGCGCAACACCGGGTGCTGGTGCAGCCATTGCCGGTCCTGTTCGTCCAGACGCAACTGGACGTTGTCCAGCCCGGTACGGCTTAGCACTTGCAGCACCTGCGGCGTATCACTCGCCCAGCAGGTAGCCATCAGGCTCAACCACAGCCAGGCAACCCAGCGTCCGTGCCTCATGTCGGTTCGCTCAGATCACATGATTGCGCTTGGCGAAATCGCGCAAGTGCACCGCTGAAGTGACCCCGAGTTTTTTCATCAGCCGGGTTTTATAGGTGCTGACGGTTTTGTGGCTCAGGGCCATGTCCTCGGCAATCGCCTTGTTGGACTTGCCCTGCCCCAGTTGCTCGAAAATACTCAGTTCTCGGTCAGAGAGCTGCTCGATCATCTGTTTTTCCGTGGTTTGCACGGCATTCAGCACGCTGAAATGGGCCGGGAATGCAGAAAAATAGGTGTGTCCCGACGTCACCGCCCGTATGGCATCGCGCAACTGCTCCAGTTGATTGGTTTTGGTCACATAGGCCATGGCTCCGGCGCGCACACAGCGCTCCTGATAGAACATCGGTTCGTGCGTACTGAACACCAGCACCCGGCAACGAAAACCATTGGCTTTGATTCTGGCAAGAACTTCCAGCCCGCCGAGCACGGGCAAATGCAGATCGAGTATGACCAGTCTGGGTGAGTGTTCACGGATGAGCGAGACCACCTCGTTGCCTTGTGAGGCCTCGTATATTTGCTTGAATCCTTCGGTTTGCAACACGATCCGGATGGCGGCGCGCACCACCGGATGATCGTCGACGATCAGCGCTGACTTCATGGCCACTCCCGGTGCCAAATCTGACGAACAGACCACTGGCGCAGGCTGATTCAGACTTTGTGGCTGCGCAGGGACTGTTACATGGAACGGGGAGCAAATCACCTGTCAGACCTGACAGTTGCGGCCAGCGTCAGTTTATGCATATGCAGCGTATTGCATCTGCGGGCGCGGCATGTGCGCGGCCGGTTTTTCTGGCCTTGCGGGTGCATCGGCCAACGTCATCAACTGGCTGATCGAGTGCTTTGAGGGCAGCGCCAAATGGTTGATCTGCACATTTTCCTGGGCGAATCCCGAGACCGGGTGCAACGGCGCCGTGGCTTCGTTGTAGATCAACGCCTGCCGAACCTGCGGGTTATCGAGAAAGAATCCCAGCAGATCCAGCGAACCTGACGCCAGCTCGGCATTGACGACCACCACATCGAACGGTTCGCACCCATAGTCCACCAGCGTCAACAGCTCAGTGAGACTTTGTGCCGGGGCGACGCGGTAGTAATCGAGGCTATTGAACAGACGCTCGATTTTCATCCGGTGGAAATGCTGCGAGTCGGCGATCAGGATACGCAGGGCTTTATTGATCATGGTCAATCTCCCGGGGTCACGGTTGCTGGGTGCGGCAAGACTACGCAAGCCCCGGGGCGGGTTCTGTAGGAATATTCTGAAAAATACGGTCATTCATCGAAGGTGCAGCGGGCAAATCGGCATGACCTGCTGTAGCCATGTTCTGAACCGAGTAGAGCTGTTTATTCAGTGGTACTCGGACTCCAGAACGCCTGCACCACCAGCGCCGAAGTCGAGATTCTTGCGACCAGCGCATCCAGCTCATCACCATCGACCGACGTCGTCGCCAGCGTCGCTTCAATTTCGATTTCATCGGCACCGAACGCGTGCACATCGACATCGCTGGCCGGGTAATTGCTACGTTCCAGTTCGGCCTCAAGCAAGGCGAACACGGCGGTTTGCTGCGAGCGCCGGGCGATGACATAGACGATGTTGGTGACTTCCGCCGAGACCACGTCCAGTGGCTGGCGATTGATGTTGTTCACGATCGGCCGCAGCAAGGTGTTGGCGGCCAGAATGAATAGCGTGCCGAGCACGGCTTCGGCGAGCAGGTCGGCACCGGCGCAGGCGCCCACCGCTGCGGACGTCCAAAGGGTCGCGGCGGTGTTGAGGCCGCGCACATTGCCCTCTTCGCGCATGATCACCCCGGCGCCGAGAAAGCCGATGCCGGACACCACGTAAGCGACCACGCGCACCGCGCCTTCGGCGCCAGCGAGACGGTTGGCCATGTCGACGAAAATCGCTGCGCCGACGGCGACCAGCACATTGGTGCGCAGGCCCGCCGTGCGCTGCCGGTACTGACGCTCGAAACCGATCAGGCCACCGAGGATGAAGGCGGCGCTGAGGCTGACGAGGGTGTCGAGCAGCGAATCGAGGTTGAGGTTGTTGATGGCTTGCATAGTCAAATCTCTTAAAAACACAACAATCCCTTTGGTAGGGTTTGCTTGAAATCCAGGTGAAACGAACACTCCTGTAGGAGCTGCCGAAGGCTGCGATCTTTTGATCTAAAAAAAGCAGAATCAAGAGATCGCAGCCTTCGGCAGCTCCTACAGAGGGGCAGCGGTGTTGCTGTTATTGCCAGCCGAACCGGCGGATGTAGAACCCTTTTACCGCCTGGGTCAGCGCCATGTACGCCAGCAGGATCACCGGCAGGAACACGAAGTACAGCGATGGCAGCGCCTGCAGTTTGAAGTAGTGCGCCAGCGGCCCCATCGGCAAGAAGATGCCGACCGCCATGATGATCCCGGTCATCACCAGCAACGGCATGGCGGCGCGGCTTTGCAGAAACGGAATCTTCGGCGTGCGGATCATGTGCACGATCAGCGTCTGGGTCAGCAACCCGACCACGAACCAGCCGGACTGGAACAGCGTCTGGTGATCCGGGGTGTTGGCATCAAACACGTACCACATCAAGGCGAACGTAGTGATGTCAAAGATCGAACTGATCGGGCCGAAGAACAGCATGAAGCGCCCGACGTCACCCGGCTGCCAGCGTTGTGGCTTTTTCAGCATGTCCTCATCGACGTTATCGAATGGAATCGCAATCTGCGAAATGTCGTAGAGCAGGTTCTGCACCAGCAGATGCATCGGCAGCATCGGCAGGAACGGAATGAACGCACTGGCGACCAGCACCGAGAACACGTTGCCGAAGTTGGAGCTGGCGGTCATCTTGATGTACTTGAGCATGTTGGCGAAGGTGCGCCGCCCTTCGAGCACGCCCTCCTCCAGCACCATCAGGCTTTTTTCCAGGAGGATGATGTCAGCCGCCTCTTTGGCGATGTCCACCGCGCTGTCCACGGAAATACCGATGTCGGCGGTACGCAGCGCTGGCGCATCGTTGATGCCATCGCCCATGAAACCGACCACGTGACCGTTGCCTTTGAGGATGCGCACGATGCGCTCCTTGTGTGACGGTGTCAGTTTGGCGAAGACATTGGTGGTCTCTACCGCCACTGCCAGTTCAGCATCGCTCATGCGCTCGACGTCGTTGCCCAGCAGCAGACCTTGTTGCGCAAGACCCACTTCGCGGCAGATCTTCGCAGTCACCAGCTCGTTGTCGCCGGTCAGCACTTTTACCGCCACGCCATGTTCGGCCAGGGCTTTCAGCGCGGGCGCAGTGCTTTCTTTCGGTGGATCGAGGAACGCCACGTAACCAATCAGCGTCAGTTCTTGCTCATCGGCCAGGCTGTAGATTTCACGACCTTCGGGCATCGAGCGAGCGGCCACGGCCACCACGCGCAAGCCCTCAGCGTTGAATGCTGCGGTGACCTGACGAATCCTGGTCAGCAATTCATCGCTCAAGGCTTCATCGACGTCGCCGTGACGCACGCGGCTGCACACCGCCAAGACTTCTTCCACCGCACCTTTGCAGATCAACTGATGTGGCTGGCCACGTCCTTCGACCACCACCGACATGCGCCGACGATTGAAGTCGAACGGGATCTCGTCAACCTTGCGAAATGCCGTGCCGACTTTCAGTTCACGGTGAATTTCCACGTGTTCCAGCACCGCGACATCGAGCAGGTTTTTCAGGCCGGTCTGGTAGTAGCTGTTCAGATAAGCCATTTCCAGCACGTCGTCAGAGTCTTCGCCCCAGACGTCGACATTGCGCGCGAGGAAGATCTTGTCCTGGGTCAGGGTGCCGGTCTTGTCGGTGCACAGCACGTCCATGGCGCCGAAGTTCTGGATCGCATCGAGGCGTTTGACGATGACTTTTTTACGCGACAGGAACACCGCGCCTTTGGCCAGCGTCGAGGTGACGATCATCGGCAGCATTTCCGGGGTCAGACCGACGGCAATCGACAACGCGAACAGCAACGCTTCGGTCCAGTCACCCTTGGTGAAACCGTTGATGAACAGCACCAGCGGCGCCATCACGAACATGAAACGGATCAACAGCCAGCTGACTTTATTCACGCCTTGCTGGAACGAAGTCACTGCGCGATCGGTTGCGCCAACTCGCTGGGCCAGCGCACCGAAATAGGTGCTGTTGCCCGTGGTGAGAATCACCGCCACCGCTGTGCCGGAGACGACGTTGGTGCCCATGAACAGGATGTTGTCCAGCTCCAGCGGATTGCGCGTGTCGCGATCAGCCTGACGCGGAAATTTTTCCACCGGCATCGATTCGCCGGTCATCGCCGCCTGGCTGACGAACAGATCCTTGGCGCTGAGTACCCGGCAATCGGCAGGAATCATGTCCCCGGCCGAGAGCACGATCAGATCGCCCGGCACCAATTGCTTGATCGGCAATTCGCTGCGTGGCGCATCACGGCGCATCACCGTCGCGGTGTTGCTGACCATGGCTTTCAGCGCGTCGGCAGCCTGGTTGGATTTGCTTTCCTGCCAGAAGCGCAGCAGCGTCGACAGCACCACCATGGAGAAAATCACCACGGCGGCCTTGAGGTCTTCGGTCAGCCACGAGATTACCGCCAGCAGGGTCAGCAGCAGGTTGAACGGGTTTTTGTAGCAGTGCCACAGGTGAATCCACCATGGCAGCGGCTGCTCGTGTTCGACTTCGTTGAGGCCGTATTGCGCGCGCAGGGCATCGACTTCGAAATCGGTCAGGCCATCGGAATGCGTGCCGAGTGACGACAGCAATTCGCCGCTGTCGCAATGCGCAGCGTCGACCAAAGTGTTGGCCAGGGTAGGCGGGACTTCACGGCTGACCGTGGTGTCGTTGATCGATTCCAGCAGCGCCAGACGACGGAAGTGCCGGGCGATGTGGCGGGTCCGCAGGAAACCTGCGAAAAATTCCTTGAGCGTAAGTTTCATGGCTGTTGCCCCTATGGTCAGCCGGGAAACCGTCAAGCAGGTACGGCCGCGCCTCGTCCGCCGGAACAACCGGCACGGCAAGGCCTGGCGCGCCGGTCAGAAACGACAGGCGTGTCGATAGGGCTGCGATCACGACTGTGCAGTCGAAATCACGCTCTGTTCAGCGTCGAAGAGAAGGAACGTCCAGACATGGCCCAGGACGGGTCATGCACGGGATGCCGCTGCTCGCTGTTACGGCGAGACAACGGCAGAGAAAGGCTGCGCGTTATCTTGCCGAGAATCTGCCGGTTTCCGAGACCGGCCGACAACTGTCACTCGAACAAGTACCCACTGTGGGTCTCCGCTATTGATGAAAACGCGCGAAGCTTACGCCCCGATGATGGGAGAGTAAACCCGTGTAAGGAGGTGTGTCGGGGAATGTGGAGGGATGTTCAGGAAGGGTTCAGAAATCAGATTTTTGTTAGCCATAAGGACCCCATCGCTGGCAAGCCAGCTCCCACAGGGATCTTCAGTGAACACAAATTTTGTGTCCAACACAGATCCTGTGGGAGCTGGCTTGCCAGCGATGGCGGTGTATCAGGCCATGCTGATTCAGCTGGCAGTCGCCAACAACAGATCCGCCATCGAACGATGCCCACGGTTCTTGCCATGTTCATACAGCGAACCGGCAATCTCGTCCGCACGAATCGGCAGCACCGACAGCAGCGTATCGCTCAGACCATGACTGGCCTGACAGAAGCCCTGCATGTAGATGCCGGCCTTGCAGCGCTCGTCGGTGATCAGTTTGTAGTTGCGATCGACCTCGAAGTCACCCAGGTATTCTTCCAGCGGCGCCAGCAGTTTGCGGTGCATCTGCCGCTCGTAACCGGTGGCCAGCACTATCGCATCGTAGTTGCGCACGCTGACTTCGCCGGTGGCGTTGTTGCGCAGGGCCAGTTCGATACCGTTTTCGGTAGCTGTGGCTTTCTCGACGGTGGTCAGGGTGCGGAACGCGTGGCGGGCAATTCCGGACACCTTCTGGCGATAGAAGATGCCGTAGATGCGCTCGATCAGGTCGATGTCGACCACCGAGTAGTTGGTGTTGTGGTACTCGTTGACCAGGCGCTCACGCTCGGCGCTGTTCTGCTGGAACACCAGATCGGTGAACTCCGGCGAAAACACTTCGTTGACGAACGGGCTGTCATCGGCAGGCTTCAAGGCCGAGCCGCGCAGGATCATGTCGACCTGCACCGACGGGAACGAATCGTTCAGGTCGATAAAGGCTTCCGCCGCACTCTGCCCGCCACCGATGATCGCGATGCTCATCGGCTGATTGTTCACACACGGCTGATTGGCCATTTGCGCCAGGTATTGCGAGTGGTGGAACACGCGGCTATCGCCCTTCAGCGCTTTGAACGCCTCTGGAATACGCGGTGTGCCACCGGCGCTGACCACCACCGAACGGGTGGTGCGCACATGTTGCAGGCCCTGGCTGTCGCGGGAAATGACGCGCAGTGCTTCAACCTGATGGTTGTGCAGCACTGGCTCGATGGTCAGCACTTCTTCGCCGTACCGGCTCTGCTCGGTGAACTGTCCGGCGACCCAGCGCAGGTAGTCGTTGTACTCCATGCGGCACGGGTAGAAGGTGCCGAGGTTGATGAAGTCGACCAGACGACCGTGATACTTGAGGTAATTGACGAACGAGTACGGGCTGGTCGGATTGCGCAGGGTCACCAGATCCTTGAGGAAGGAAATCTGCAATTCGCTCTGCGTCGACAGGGTGTTGCCGTGCCAGCTGTAGTTGGCCTGCTTGTCGAGAAACAGCACATCCAGCTCGCCCTGGGTCGGGCCGCGCTCTTGCAGAGCGATGGCCAGCGCCAGGTTCGAAGGGCCGAAACCGACGCCGATCAGGTCGTGAACGATGGGCGATGCAATTGCCTGTGTCATTTCCAGTGTCCTCTGGATGAACCCCTCAACGCGGGGATAAAGCCTGGGTGGCCTGACCGGCCTGAATCAGGTCAGCAGGTCGTCTGTTGAGTAGGAACGAGGACGATGAACGGAAATTTAACCAGCGAGGCTCAATGGGCGTCCCATTGTTTGATCCGCAAGCGGCAATGTTTCATGGCGTTGACGATGTGCTTTTCCACCAACGCCTTGGAAATCCCCAGGTGCTCGGCAATTTCCGGATGGGACAGACCTTCGATCTTGCGCAGCAGAAAACTCTCGCGGCAGCGCGGCGGCAACTCGGCCAGTGCGCGCTGGAGCATCTCCAGACGCTGGCCATGATCAAGGGTGCCGTGGGGTGAGGGGCTGAAATAGCGCTCTTCGCTGTCCAGCACGTCGAGCGATTCGACCTGGCGCAAGGCGTTGCGCCGATGATCGTCGATGACCAGGTTCAACGCCGTGCGATAGAGGAAGGCTCGCGGTTGTTCGATCGGCGTGTCGCTGGAACGCTCCAGTACCCGCACATAAGCGTCATGCACCACATCTTCGGCCACCTGACGGTTGCCCAGCTTGGCGTTAAGGAAACACACCAGCTCGCGATAGTAGTTTTCCAACATGACTCCCGACCGCATCGATGCAGTTCCTGTCCTTGAGCACACTGATCCAGCCGCCGTAAACGCAGTAGCAAGATAGTGGCAACTTGAGGTGCGTAATTTATAGTAATTCTCATATAGATTTAAAGAGTTGTTTCCACATCCGCCCCAAATAGTCGCGTTCGGCTACCTGTCACTTGATGTGTACGGCGCTTAAATTCCCTTGTGCATTCATCGTTTACAGGACAGCTCCCCGTATCTGTCGTGCCGTGCGACAGCGTTCAACGCCCCTGCACGCCTGTGTACTGGCTGAATGACGGGCCGATTCCACTGGCCGGAACCCTGCATGAAACGTCCCCGCCCCGCCCGACGCGCCTTGTTCGCCGCCCTTTGCCTGATTCCCGTGATCGCCGTTGCCGCGTGGCAAGTCCTGCCGCCCGGGCGCGACGCCCTTGCCACGGTGCAGGTGACGCGCAGCAATATCGAAAACAGCGTGACCGCACTGGGCACGTTGCAGCCACGTCGTTATGTGGACGTTGGTGCGCAAGCGTCCGGGCAGATCCAGAAGATTCATGTCGAGGCTGGCGACACGGTCAAGGAAGGCCAATTACTGGTTGAGATCGATCCGTCCACGCAAAAGGCCAAACTCGATGCCGGGCGGTTTTCCATCGAAAACCTCAAGGCGCAGTTGCAGGAGCAACGCGCCCAGCACGACCTCGCGCAACAGAAATACCAGCGCCAGCAGAAGCTCGCCGCCGGTGGCGCCACCCGTGAAGAAGACGTGCAGACGGCCCGCGCCGAAGTCCGCGCGACACAGGCGCGCATCGACATGTTCCAGGCGCAGATCCGGCAGGCTCAGGCCAGCCTGCGCAGTGACGAAGCGGAGCTGGGCTACACGCGCATTTATGCACCGATGAGCGGCACGGTCGTCGCCGTCGGCGCCCGCGAAGGCCAGACGCTCAACGCGCAACAGCAAACCCCGCTGATTCTGCGCATCGCCCGGCTTTCGCCGATGACCGTGTGGGCCGAGGTTTCCGAAGCGGACATCGGCCACGTCAAACCCGGCATGACCGCCTACTTCACCACACTCAGCGGCGGCACTCGGCGCTGGAGCAGCACCGTACGGCAGATTCTGCCGGTGCCGCCGCGCCCGCTCGAACAGAATCAGGGCGGCAGCCCCACCAGTGGTCGCAGCGGCAGCGAACGCGTGGTGCTCTACACCGTGTTGCTCGATGTCGACAACGCCGACAACAGTCTGATGACCGACATGACTGCGCAGGTGTTCTTTGTGGCGCAACAGGCGCAAGACACCCTCACCGTGCCCAGCGCCGCCCTGCAACCCGGCTCACGCCCACAGTGGCAACGGGCGCAGATCGTCGCCGCCAATGGCGACATCCAGTCCCGCGACGTGCGCACCGGCATCAGCGACCGCTTGCGCACACAAGTGCTTGAAGGCCTGGCCGAAGGCGATCACATCCTCAGCGCGCCGGCCACCGGCAGCGGAGGCTGAATGCAAACGCCCCTGATTGACCTGCGGCAGATCCGCAAAGCCTACGGCGGCAATGACAGCCCGCTAGTGGAAGTATTACGCGGGATTGATCTGTCGATTCATGCCGGTGAGTTCGTCGCGATCGTTGGCGCATCCGGCTCCGGCAAATCGACACTGATGAATATTCTCGGTTGTCTCGACCGCCCCACGAGTGGCGAATATCGCTTCGCCGGAGAAGATGTCGCCCGACTCGACAGCGATGAACTGGCCTGGCTGCGCCGTGAAGCATTCGGTTTTGTGTTCCAGGGGTATCACCTGATTCCGTCCGGCTCCGCCCAGGAAAACGTCGAGATGCCGGCCATCTACGCCGGCACCCCGGCCGCCGAACGTCACGCCCGGGCCAGCGCCCTGCTGGAGCGGCTCGGCCTGGGCAGCCGCACCGGCAACCGCCCGCATCAGCTTTCCGGCGGTCAGCAACAGCGGGTATCGATTGCCCGCGCCTTGATGAACGGCGGCCACATCATCCTCGCCGACGAACCCACCGGCGCCCTCGACAGCCACAGCGGCGCCGAGGTCATGACCCTGCTCGACGAACTCGCCAGTCAGGGCCATGTGGTGATTCTCATCACCCACGACCGCGAAGTCGCGCAGCGGGCCAAGCGCATCATCGAAATCCGTGACGGCCTGATCATCAGCGACACCGCTGAACACCCGTCAGCCCCACCGCGCAGCGCCAACCCCGGCGCCCTGCAAGCGGTGGATCTGCGCCAGCGCCTGAGCAGCGGCAGCACCCAGACCGGCGCCTGGAAAGGTGAACTGGTCGACGCCGTGCAAGCGGCGTGGCGGGTCATGTGGATCAATCGCTTTCGCACCGCGCTGACCCTGCTGGGGATCGTCATCGGCGTCGCCTCAGTGGTGGTGATGCTCGCGGTGGGCGAAGGCAGCAAACGCCAGGTGATGGCGCAAATGGGTGCCTTCGGCTCCAACATCATTTACCTCAGCGGTGCGGCGCCCAACCCGCGTACGCCACCGGGCATCATCACCCTCGATGACGTTGCCGAACTGGCCGCCCTGCCCCAGGTCGAGCGGATCATGCCGGTCAACGGCTCGACCGCCGGCGTGCGTTTCGGCAATGCCGACCACAGCAGTTACGTCGGTGGCAACGACACCAATTTTCCAACCATTTTCAACTGGCCAGTGGTTCAGGGCAGTTACTTCACCCAGGCCGATGAAGACAGCGCCGCCGCCGTGGCGGTGATCGGCACCAAGGTGCGCGACAAGCTGCTCAAGGATGTCGCCGACCCGATCGGCCAATACATCCTGATCGAAAACGTGCCGTTTCAGGTGCTCGGCGTTCTCGCGGAAAAGGGTTCAAGCTCCGGCGATTCCGACAGCGACAATCGCATCGCCGTGCCCTACTCGGCGGCCAGCACGCGCCTGTTCGGCAGCCGCAATCCGGAATACGTGGTGATCGCCGCCAAGGACGCACGCAAGGTCAGAGACGCCGAGCAGGCGATCGAACAGGCGATGCTGCGGCGGCACAACGGCAAGAAGGATTTCGAACTGACCAACAACGCCGCGATGATTCAGGCCGAAGCACGCACCCAAGGCACGCTGTCGCTGATGCTCGGCGCCATCGCGGCGATCTCGTTGCTGGTCGGCGGTATCGGGGTGATGAACATCATGCTCATGACCGTGCGCGAACGCACCCGGGAAATCGGTATCCGCATGGCCACGGGGGCACGCCAGCGCGACATCCTGCGCCAGTTTCTCACTGAAGCGGTGATGCTTTCGGTGGTCGGCGGCCTTGCCGGCATCAGCCTGGCGATGCTGGTCGGTGGCGTGCTGTTGCTCAGCGGCGTGGCGATCGCGTTTCAATGGCTGGCCGTCATCGGCGCCTTTGCCTGCGCACTGGTCACCGGCGTCCTCTTCGGCTTCATGCCTGCCCGCAAGGCTGCCCGGCTCGACCCGGTCACGGCCCTTACCAGTGAATGAACGATCTATGAAAGCGCCACTGACCATTCTTGCCGCCAGCGTGTTGCTGGCGGCCTGCAACAGCCCCGCGCCGCGCCCCGACAGCGGCGTGCAGCCACCCGCCGCATGGCAATCGCCTGAGCATGCCGGCGCCGTGCAAATCAACCGCCAATGGTGGACGCAGTTCGGCAGCCCCGAGCTGGATCGACTGGTCGAACAGGCGCGACTGGGCAGCCATGACCTCGGCGCCGCTGTCGCCAGGGTCCGGCAAGCCCAGGCCAGTGCGACGATTGCCGGCGCCCCGCTGCTGCCGGAAATCAAGGCCGGACTGAACGCCAATCGGCAGAAACTGTTGCACGGCAAAGGCTACAGCCAACTCGACGTCAGCCCGGATAATCGCTCGCTGGATTACTACGACGCCGAGCTGAGCGCCAGTTACGAAATCGATTTCTGGGGCGGTAAACGCGCGGCGCGCGACAGCGCCGTGTTCGGCGTACAGGCCAGCGAATTCGACCGCGCCACCGTCGAACTGACCCTGCAAAGCGGCGTCGCCAACAGTTACACCCAGGCCTTGGCGTTGCGCGAACAGGCGCGCATTGCCGAGCTCAATCTGACCAACGCGCAAAACGTCCTGCACCTGGTGCAAACCCGTTTCGACGCCGGCAGCGCCACCGCACTGGAACTGGCCCAGCAAAAAAGTCTGGTCGCCGAACAACAGCGCAAACTGCCGCTGGTGCAGCAACAGGCCCGCGAAGCCTTGATCACCCTCGCCGCCCTGCTCGGCCAACCGGTGCAGGCATTGTCCGCACCGCAACAGTCATTCGAAAAGTTGCAGTGGCCGAACATCGCCACTGGCGTGCCCAGCGATCTGCTGAGCCGGCGTCCAGATATCGCCAGCGCCGAAGCCAAACTGGCGGCTGCTCAGGCTGACGTCAGCGTGGCCCGCGCCGCCATGCTGCCGAAAATAACCCTCACCGCCAGCCTCGGCACCGGTGCCGATCTGGCGGCGGACCTGCTGCGCACCACGTTCTACAACCTGTCCTCCGGATTGACTGCGCCGATTTTCAACAACGGTCGCCTGAGCGCCGAGCGTGACAAGGCCAAGGCGCGTCAGGACGAACTGCTGGAAACCTATCGAGGGGCGATCATCAATGGCTTCGCCGACGTGGAAAAAGCCCTCAGCAGCATTCGCGGCCTCGATGAACAACGCCAGTGGCAAAGCGAAGAACTGAGCCAGGCGCAGACTGCGTTCGACATCGCCCAGAGCCGCTATCAGGCCGGTGCCGAAGACTTGCTGACGGTGCTGCAAACCCAGCGCACGCTGTATGCGGCGCAGGATATGAATGTGCAACTGCGTTTGTCGCGACTGCAGGCGAGCATTGCCTTGTACAAGGCGCTGGGCGGGGGGTGGCAAGTCATCTGACGGCAGCAGCTCCTGTAGGAGCTGTCGAGTGCAACGAGGCTGCGATCTTTTGATCTTGCTTTTAAGCGTCAAGATCAAAAGATCGCAGCCTTCGGCAGCTCCTACACGGGGATCGTGTCGTGACTGAGTGAGTTCTCAGGGCAAAAAAAATCGCAGCACCAGGCTGCGATTTTTTTGCGGCTAGAGTTGCCGCCCTTTCACTTTCAGATGCCGCGCGTACCACGGTCGCTGCGGCACTTTGCGGAACAGGTCGGCCATGTTGTCTTCATCGCCAAAGGTGATGCGCAACGCCAGCTTCATGGTCTCCGGATCCATCTCTACCGAGCGCCCGACCTGCAGACCGGGCACGGTGCTGCAGCCATGGGTGTCCGGGCCCAGCCACGGGTCATCGACCTCAACCCAGCGCCCCGGCGCGAACCACGGCACGCCGTTGACTTGCAGCCGACTGACCTCGCCCGGGTGGAAACGCTCGTGGGCGCGAAACCAGTCTTCGATACGGTCATCGATCCAGCCGTGGAAACGCCAGAACACCGGGTTCACATGGGAGGAAAACGGGTCGCCGAGAAAGTCGTTTTCCGGGGCGTACCAGCGCGCGGCAAAATCCGCCTGATCGCGTGCCATCGGCACCGGAATGTCGTTGGACGGATCCCGCGCCACCGACGCCCAGCGCATGTGCAGCCAGTCGTGCAGGCCCAGTTCGACTTCCGAGCCGAACTGGCCGAGGGTGAGTTTCGACAAATAGCGCGGATCGCGATACTGCGATTCCCACACCTGGAAATTGCTGTGGTAGGTCTCGGCCGCTTTGATGTCGCTGATCCACTTGGTGTACTCGTCGTCACCTTCGGTCAGCCAGGTGGGCGGCAGTGCGTCGCCGTCGTGATTGTCGAAGTAGCGGGCGAAGCCCTGGCGGTCACGTTCCAGTTCCGGCTGCGGCATCGGGAAGGCTTGCCAGGACGGCAAGTCCTGCATCGAGCGGGCCTTGCCGAGCATGTGCCGGTGCATGAAGAAGAAATCAACGCCCGAGCCGTTGCGATCCTTGCTCGGCCCACGGGCATCGCGCTCCTTGTCACGGGGGCCGGGTTGCCAGCCGATACCGCGCAGGGCGTCGCGTTTTTTCTCCGAGAGCTTGTGCCACTTGTCGCGGCTGGCGTGCCAGAGCTGGTGGAACAGGCGATGTTCCGGCGCCACCAGCCACGCCAGCAGCGTCGGGTTCAACCCCGTGCGCTCGCGAGCTTCGGGAAAGCGCCGCTTGATGGCGATGAAATGATTGTCCAGTTCGGGCAGCGCCAACGGCCGATCCAGGCGCAGCACTTGCCCGGTGAACGTGGCGCTGCCGGCATTGCCGAGCGCCGCCCAGACCTCGTCCAGTTTGACTTTGAATTCATAGACCGGCGGCGCTTGCGGCGCATCGGTGCGCATCAGCCGCCAGTACATTTCGGCGCCGTTGCCCGGCGCCAGATCGCCGATGACTTGATAACGCGCAGGTTCTGCTGAACGCAGGTTGGCGCCGGTATCGAGAAACCCGCGCAAGCCACGCCCCCGGTGGGCAATGTCGAGAAACAGTTCCAGGCCTTCGCGCGGCAAGCCATCGAGCCCGGCCGCAGCGCCGCTGAAACGGATATCCCAGACGCCGCGCAGGTTGTCCGCCAACTGTTGACCGGCGGTATCGGCCAGGTCGACCGTGGCCTCGCCCGGGGTGATCGGAAACTCCTCACGGGTCAGCTCACGATGTGCATAAAAAGCGGCAGGCAGCGCGGCGCCCGTGAGTGCCATGCCCGCCATGAACCAGCGTCGAGAGATCGTCATTGCCCTACCTGTGTCAGCCATGAAGCAGGCTTTATCCAAGCTAGAACGTTTGTTCGCCGGGGAAATTTATGGCCCCGGCAAAAGATCGCTGCGCGCCGTCAGCGCTTTTCCTGCGCGCGACTAAATTAGCCGCCCGGCCACTCGTTCTTCCCAGATAGCAAAGGCCCCTGCGCCTGCACCTCGACGGCGAACCTGAATGAGATGGCAATGACAAAACCGCGTTCGAAAAAGGCTCTATTTATCGGCCTGCCGCTGGCCTTGGCGATCAGCGCCGGCGCAGGGTTTCTGGCTTGGGATTACTGGTTTCGGGACAACCCTGGCTACCCGGTAAAAGTGATGAAGCAGGCGACCGAGTTGCAGGATCGCATCCTCTCGTTCGACAGCCACATCACCGTACCGCTGAACTTCGGCGCTCACGGCAACGAAGCCGACAAGGACGGCGCCGGCCAGTTCGACCTGATCAAGGCCAATCGCGGGCGCTTGTCGGGCGCTGCGCTGACGGTGTTCGGCTGGCCGGAAATGTGGAACGGCCCGAACGCTCCGCATCGCCCCACCGAAGGTTTTGTCGAAGAAGCCCGCAACCAACAGGAAGTCCGTTACAAGATCATCACCGGCATGGTCCGCGACTTCCCCAATCAGGTCGGCATCGCCTACACCCCGGATGATTTTCGCCGCCTGCATGGCGAAGGCAAGTTTGCGATTTTCATCAGCATGCTCAACGCCTATCCGCTGGGCAACGATCTGAGCAAACTGGACCTGTGGGCCGGGCGCGGCATGCGCATGTTCGGCTTCAGCTACATCGGCAACAACAGCTGGGCCGACTCGTCGCGCCCGCTACCGTTCTTCAATGACTCGCCGGATGCCCTCGACGGCCTCTCCGATATCGGCAAGCAAGCCGTGCAGCGCTTGAACGATCTGGGCGTGATCATCGACGTTTCGCAGATGTCGACCAAAGGCCTGGAACAGGTTGCGCAACTGAGCCGCACACCGTTGGTGGCCTCGCACTCGGCGCCGCGTGCGGCGGTGGATATTCCGCGCAACCTCAGCGACAAGGAATTGCAACTGATCAAAAACAGCGGCGGCGTGGTTCAGGTGGTCGGCTTCTCGCAGTACCTCAAACCGCTGACTCAGGGCACGCAGGACAAACTCAATGCCCTGCGCGCACGCTTCGATCTGCCGCCCTTGCCAAACCTGGCCATGGCGCTGATGCCGGGCGACCCGATCATCACGGCATGGTCGGAACAGAAGCTCGGCCAGTACGCCAGCGGCCTCTACGGCATCCTTGAAGAAGAGCCGAAAGCCACCCTCAAGGATCTCGGCGACGCCATCGATTACACCGTGCGCAAAATCGGTATCGACCATGTCGGCATTTCTTCCGACTTCAACGACGGCGGCGGCATCAAGGGTTGGGAAAACGTTGGCGAAATCCGCAACGTCACCGCCGAATTGATCCAGCGCGGCTACTCCGAAGCGGACATCGCCAAGCTGTGGGGCGGCAACTTCATGCGCGTCTGGGATCAGGTGCAGAAAGCCGCGAAACCGGCACTGATTTCCCGTCAGGACACTGCCAAGCCATGACTGACCGCCGGACCTTTCTGAAACAGGTCGGTGTGATGGCGGCCGCTCTGCCGTTCGGCGCCAGCCTCACAGCGCCGGCAATGGCCGCGACCGCGCCCGTGGCCTCCGCGAACAAATGGACGCAATTGCGCCAGCTGTTCGATCAGGACCCGCAGGCGATTCACTTCGCCAACTTCCTGATCACCTCGCATCCCAAACCCGTGCGCGAAGCCATCGAACGCCATCGCGCCACGCTCGACCGCAATCCGGGGCTGGCGATGGATTGGGATCTGGGGACCAATGAACAATTGCAGCACAACGTGCGGGTCTGGGCCGGCCAATACCTGCAAGCCAGGCCCGGTCAGATCGCTCTCACCGGCAGCACCACCGAAGGCCTGGCGATGATTTATGGCAGCGTGCAAGTGCGCGCGGATCAGGAAATCCTCACCACCGAGCACGAGCACTATTCCACCCGCAACATCCTCGATTTCCGCAGCCGCCGCGATGGCACGCGGGTGCGCAAACTCAGGCTGTTCGACAACCCGCAAAACATTTCCCTGGATCAGGTGCTCGACACGATCAACCGCAACATTCGCCCTGAGACCCGCGTACTCGGCATGACCTGGGTGCATTCGGGCAGCGGCGTCAAATTGCCGATCAGCGCTATCTCGCGGCTGGTCGATGAACACAACCGTCAACGCGACGACAAGGATCGGCTGATTTACGTGGTCGACGGCGTGCACGGCTTCGGTGTTGACGACCTGAGTTTCCCGCAGATGAACTGCGACTTCTTTATCGCCGGCACCCACAAGTGGATGTTCGGTCCGCGCGGCACCGGCATCGTGTGCAGCCGCAGCGAAGAGCTGAAATACGTCAGCCCGAGCGTGCCGACGTTCTCCGAAGCCACCTCTTTCGCCACGATCATGACCCCGGGCGGTTATCACGCTTTCGAGCATCGCTGGGCGGTGGACGAAGCGTTCAAGTTGCACCTGCAACTGGGCAAGGCTGACGTTGAGGCGCGCATTCATCAGCTCAACAGCTACCTGAAGCAGCGCCTGCGCGAGCACGCAAACATCGAACTGGTGACCCCGCTCGATCCGCAGTTTTCCGCCGGTTTCACTTTCTTCCGGGTCAAGGATCAGGACAGCGATGCAGTCGCCGCCTACCTGATGCAAAACCGGGTGATCTGCGATGCGGTCAGCCGCGATGTCGGCCCGGTGATTCGCACGGCGCCCGGCCTGCTCAACGACGAAGCCGAAGTGGACCGTTTCATGGCCATTCTCGGTCGACAGCGGCGCGCCTGATCCCTCGACTCCAGTTTCCCTTTCACAGAGACGACTCATGAAAAAGCCTCACGCCTCTTTTACCTTCAAGGCCCTGCCGGCGCTGGCCCTGACCGCGCTGTGCGCCGGCTTGCTGCCTGGTACTGCTCACGCGGCGACACCGCCGGCGCCGGGCAAAGTGTTCAAGGACTGCAAGGACTGTCCGGAAATGGTCGTGCTGCCGACCGGCACCTTCACCATGGGCACCCCGGACGACGAAGTCGGCCGCGAACCGGACGAAGGCCCGCGCCACGACGTGACCTTCAGCAAACCGTTCGCCATCAGCCGCTTCCAGGTGCTGGTCGGCGAGTGGGATGCGTATGTGCGCGAAACCGGCAACAAACCTTACGACTTCGATGACCGCCCGGGCCGCCGCTGCACCGCCGGCAAACCAGAGTTCAAGCAGACTGCCCGCGACCCGGCCGTGTGCATGAATGTCGCCGAAGCCCAGGGCTACATCGACTGGCTGTCGAAAAAGACCGGCCATGCCTATCGCCTGCAAAGCGAATCGATCCGCGAGTACGCCGCACGCGGCGGCAGCACCGGGCCCTTCCCTTTCCCGTTCGATGAAGGCAACAACTACCAGATCTCCAGACACGCCAACACCTACGGCGCCGCCGACGGATACAACTTCACCTCGCCGGCCGGCACCTTCCCGGCCAACGCCTTCGGCGTTTACGACGCCCACGGCAACGTCTACGAATGGACCGCCGACTGCTATCACAAGGATTACTCCGGCGTACCCAACGACGGGCGCCCCTGGACCCAGGAAAACTGCGAACGTCAGGTCATGCGCGGCAATGATTGGGGCGAAGCACCGGTGTTCTCGCGTTCCGGTAACCGCAACAGCAGTTGGCCGACCAGCAAAGGCGACTGGCTCGGGTTTCGCGTAGTGCGCGACCTCTGACCCAGCCCGCCACGACCGCAGTCTCGCCTGCGGTCGTTTAAAGAAAGTCCGTGACCATTCGTTTTCCTTA
This sequence comes from Pseudomonas sp. rhizo66, assembly GCF_031931925.1. Classification (NCBI taxonomy): domain Bacteria; kingdom Pseudomonadati; phylum Pseudomonadota; class Gammaproteobacteria; order Pseudomonadales; family Pseudomonadaceae; genus Pseudomonas; species Pseudomonas sp. rhizo66. The sequence continues at coordinate 44,020 of NZ_JAUJWZ010000008.1, read as the reverse complement.
AGTACCGGCACTCCCTCCGCACCGAAGCAGGAATCCTCCATGACCAAGCCTACGCGTGGGGCGATCAACGAATTGTTCGCCTTGCTCAAGCCCTTCCGCCTGATCGTCTCTGTGTCCATCGTGCTCGGCATGATCGGCGGCCTGAGCGTCACTGTGCTGCTGGCGACCATCAACAATGCCCTGCATTCCGACGACGGCCTGACCCGCACCGTGGTGATGATCTTCGCCGGCCTCTGTGCGCTGGCCTTGCTGACGACGATTCTGTCAGACATCGGCACCAACTACGTCGGCCAGCACATCATCGCCAGGCTGCGCAAGGAACTGGGGGAGAAAGTCCTGTCGGCGCCGATCGACCAGATCGAACGCTACCGCAGCCATCGGCTGATTCCGGTGCTGACCCACGACGTCGACACCATCAGCGACTTCGCTTTCGCCTTTGCCCCGCTGGCGATTTCCATGACCGTCACCCTCGGCTGCCTCGGCTATCTGGCCATGCTGTCCTGGCCGATGTTCCTGATGATGCTGGTGGCGATTGCAATCGGCACGACCATTCAAGCGATTGCCCGGGCCAAGGGCATGCGCGGTTTCTACGCCGCACGCGACTCTGAGGATGAACTGCAAAAGCACTACAACGCGATTGCCGAGGGCGCCAAGGAACTGCGCATTCACCGCCCGCGTCGTCAGCGCATGTTTGTTGCCGGGATTCAGAAAACCGCCGAGAAAATCTGCGACACCCAGATCAAATCCATCAACACCTTTGTCATCGCCAAGTCCTTCGGTTCGATGCTGTTCTTCGTGGTCATCGGCATGGCCCTGGCCCTGCAATCCTTCTGGCCCAGCGGCGACAAAGCGGTGATGAGCGGCTTCGTCCTGGTGCTGCTGTACATGAAGGGGCCGCTGGAGCATCTGGTCAGCACGTTGCCGATCATCAGCCGTGCGCAGATTGCCTTTCGCCGCATCGCCGAACTCAGCGAACAATTCTCCTCGCCCGAACCGCACCTGCTGCTGGAAGATCAGGGCAAGAAACCCGGTGCGGTCAATAGCCTGGAACTGCACAACGTGCGTTACGCCTTCCCACCCGTGGAAGGCAGCGAACCGTTCCGTCTGGGGCCGGTGAACCTGCGCATCGAACAGGGCGACATCGTGTTTATCGTCGGTGAAAACGGTTGCGGCAAGACCACGCTGATCAAACTGCTGCTGGGCTTGTACGCGCCAACCGAAGGCGAAATCCGCGTCAACGATCAGCCGATCACCGCGCTCAACCGCGATGACTACCGGCAGAACTTCACCACGATCTTTGCCGACTACTACCTGTTCGACGATCTGATTCAGGGCGACCGCGAAGTCCCGCAGGACGCGACCCGCTACCTCGAACGTCTGGAGATCGCGCACAAGGTCAGCGTGCGCGACGGCGCGTTCAGCACCACCGATTTGTCCACCGGCCAGCGCAAGCGCCTGGCACTGGTCAATGCCTGGCTCGAAGAGCGGCCGGTGCTGGTGTTCGATGAATGGGCCGCCGACCAGGACCCGACCTTCCGGCGAATTTTCTACACCGAGCTGCTGCCTGACCTGAAGCGTCTGGGCAAGACCATCATCGTCATTTCCCACGATGACCGTTACTTCGACGTCGCCGATCAACTGGTGCGCATGGAGGCCGGCAAGGTCAGAAGCGAACTGCAAACCGCTTGATCGACGAGGCCGTGGCCAGGTCGGAAAAATAATTTTCCGGTTTGCCGCGGCTTCCTCGTCTTAATGAGATGAATAAGAACCATTAACAACTATACCTGCCAAGGTCTTAACCTCATGTCCGCATCCCGTTTCATGCTTCGCCCTCTGACTCGAGCCCTGCTGATGCACGGCGCGACACGCACTCGACTGGCCGGCACCGGCCTTGGTCTGGCACTGACACTCACGGCAGCCCCGTATGTCCAGGCCCAGGAATGGACCCTGAACATCCCGTCGCAGCCACTGGCGCAGGCGCTGCAAACCCTTGGCCAGCAGACCAGTCTGCAAATCATCTACAGCCCGGAAAGCCTGCAAGGTCTGCGCTCCAGCGCACTCAACGGCCGCTACCAGGATGACGAGTCGCTCAAGGCGATGCTCAACGGCACCGGCATCCGCTACCAGCGTGACGGCAACACCGTGACCGTGCTCGGCCCGGCCACCGGCAGCGCAATGGAACTGGCCCCGACCAACGTCAACGCCAGCCGCCTCGGCGCCACCACTGAGGGCAGCAACTCCTACACCACCGGCGGCGTGACCATTGGCAAGGGCGAGCACTCGCTCAAGGAAACCCCGCAGTCGGTCACGGTGATGACCCGCAAGATGCTTGATGACCAGAACCTCAACACCATCGAGCAGGTGATGGAGAAGACCCCGGGCATCACCGTTTACGACTCGCCCATGGGTGGCAAGTATTTCTACTCCCGCGGCTTCCGTATGACTGGCCAGTACCAGTACGACGGCGTGCCGCTGGATATCGGCAGCAGCTACGTGCAGGCCGACAGCTTCAACAGCGACATGGCCATCTACGACCGCGTGGAAGTCCTGCGCGGCGCGGCCGGGATGATGAAAGGCGCAGGCGGCACCGCCGGTGGCGTCAACTTCGTGCGCAAACGCGGCCAGGACACTGCGCACACGCAGCTCTCGCTGTCGGCAGGCACCTGGGACAACTATCGCGGTCAGGTCGACACCGGCGGCCCGCTGAACGATTCCGGGACCATCCGTGGTCGCGCCGTGGTCACCGAACAGACCCGTCAATATTTCTACGACGTGGCCAGCCGCAAAGACCAGATCTACTACGGTGCGCTGGACTTCGACCTCAGCCCCGACACCACACTGGGTCTGGGCTTCGCCTGGGAAGACGTCGACGCCACCCCGTGCTGGGGCGGGCTGCCGCGTTACGCCGACGGCTCCGACCTGCACCTCAAGCGCTCCACCTGCCTGAACACCGCGTGGAACAACCAGCGCAGCAAACGCGCCACCTACTTCGCCGACCTGAAACACCAGTTCAACGACGACTGGTCGCTGAAAGTCGCCGGCGTGTACTCGCGCAACACCCAGGACATGGAATACGCCTTCCCGAGCGGCGCGGTACCGGTCGGTGCCACCGCGTCGAACACCCTGATGCTGGGCAGCATTTACGACTACGACCAGCGCGACTACGGTTTCGATGCCTATGTCGACGGCAAATTCGACGCCTTCGGCCAGCAACATGAACTGACCATCGGTGCCAACGCCAGCCGTTCGCACAAGGATGACTTCTACGCCGTCGCCGCGCTGCCACAACGGCAGAACGTGCTCGACCCGAACCACCACCTCCCGCAACCGGACGAAAGCTACTACCTGGCCAATGCCTCCCGTGGCGGCCCGGTGGACATGCACATCAAGCAATACGGCGCCTACTCCATCGCCCGCCTGAAACTGGCTGATCCGCTGACCCTGGTACTGGGCAGCCGCGTCAGCTGGTACAAATCCGACACCGATTCGGTGCAGTACTTCCGTGGCGAAGGCACTCAGGTCGACACCAAGTCCACCGAAACCGGCCAGGTCACGCCGTTCGCCGGCGTACTGTTCGACCTCAACGACAACCTGACCGCCTACGCCAGTTACACCGACATCTTCACCCCGCAAGGCGCCTACAAGACCATCGATGGCAGCACCCTCAAGCCACTGGTTGGCCAGAGCTACGAGCTGGGGATCAAGGGTGAGTGGTTCGACGGTCGTCTGAACAGCTCCTTCAACCTGTTCCGCACCATCCAGAAAGATGCCGCTCAGGATGACCCGCGCTGCGAAGACAGTTCTTGCTCGATCAACTCCGGCAAGGTTCGCGCCCAGGGCTTCGAAGCTGAAGTCAGCGGTGAGGTGATTGATCGCCTGCAATTGCTCGCCGGTTACACCTACACCCAGACCAAAGTGCTGGAAGATGCCGACGCCACGCAGGATGGCGTGGTCTACAACTCCTACGTGCCGCGCCATTTGCTGCGTGTGTGGGGTGACTACAGCCTGAGCGGGCCGCTGGATCGCGTGACGATCGGTGCGGGGGTCAACGCGCAGACGGGCAACTACCGCACTTCGCCGATTGGCGGTGACAACATTGACGGTGCCGGTTATGCGGTCTGGAACGGTCGCATTGGCTATCGTATCGATGACACCTGGTCGGTGGCGCTTAACGGGAACAACCTGTTTGACAAGCGTTACTACTCGACCATTGGTACCGAAGGGTTCGGTAACTTTTATGGTGATCCGCGTAACTTCGTGATGTCGGTCAAGGCTGACTTCTGATTGGGTGTGATGTGAGAGAGCCCCGCTTTGGCGGGGCTTTTTTTGGCCTGTTGGTCTTGGCGGCCTTGGGACCGACCATGCTTCTTGGGTTTTGGGGGACATATCCGTTGCTGCAGGTGCTGCCGCTGGCGGTTTCGCTCTTACAGCGACTCACTTTTCCAAACGCCGAAAAGTAAGCAAAAGGCTTTGCCCCTGGCGTACGGCACTTCGCTGAGGCTCAGTGTTCCCTCACTACGGTGTCCATCCGGGGGCATCGCCTACGGTTTGCTTCGCTGCACCTCCTCTCGATGAATGCGGCTTCGCCACACGGCGCTACGCGCCTACCCCCGGATGAACACCTTCGCTCGGCCTGCCGAAGGGGCAAAAAATCAAAAGCCAAAGCCAAAACCAAAGCCAAAGCAAGATCACAAGCCAAATCAAAAGCCCCTCACCCTAGCCCTCTCCCGGAGGGAGAGGGGGACTGATCGAGGTGTTTTGGAGAGATACGCCGACGTGCGATACCGAGTTGAACTCAGGCCCTAAAAAGCAAACAAATCGGGCCCTCACCCTCTCGGAGAGAGAGGGGACTGATCGAGGTGTTTGGGTGAGCTACGCCGACATGCAATACCGCGTTGAACTCAGGCTTTGAAAAGCGCACAACTCGGTCTTTCATCCTTCCAGAGAGAGGGACTGACCGGGGTGTTTGGGTGAGCTACGCGACGTGCAATACCGAGTCGAACTCGACTTCTGAAAAGCCCAAAAATCGGCTCCCTCTCCCTCGGGAGAGGGCTGGGGTGAGGGGCAGCAACAACGCAAACCCAAAGCCGACCGCACGCTTTTCCACCACTCAACAGGATGAGCGTTAGCTCGGCTGCAGCTTTTGATCTGTAAGGCGACGTCGGAAGGCTGAGTGGAGGGATTGATCCGGGCGTGGGAGCGCAGCGACCGTTTGGCGCAGCCAAACACAGCGAGAGGAGGTGCAGCGAAGCAAACCGTAGGCGCTGCGCCCGGATCGATCCCGCAGCGAAGGAACCCCGAGCCCCAGCGAAGTGCCGTACGTCAGGGCGGAACCCTAATCAGCCGTGACCGCAGCAACGGATATTCACCCAAAAACCAACAAAACCCCAATCACCCCAACACCCGCGCCAACGCCCGACTCAACCTCTCATGCACCCGCAGTACATCAGGCATCACCGAAGCTATCCGCAGCAAATCATGCGTCAGCCCCAGACATTGCTCAACCTCAACACTCACCCCCTGCCCCCGCAATTTGTCAGCATAAGCCTGCCCCTCATCAAGCAACGGATCAAAACCCGCCAACAACACAATCGCCGGCGCCACCCCCTGCAGATCCTCCGCCAACAACGGCGAAAAACGCCAGTCCAGATAATCTTCCGGACTGCGAGCGTAATGCTGATAAAACCAGTCAAGCGTATCGCTCTCCAACAAATACCCCTCGCTGAACAACAACCGCGAATCGTGCACACGCGAAGCATCGGTCACCGGATAGCACAACAACTGCGCCTTCGGCGCGATGGCCACAGTATGCGGTTGCACCACCGCCTGAATCGCCAACACCGTGGCCAGGGTCGCACCAGCACTGTCACCACCAAACGCCACACGTGAGGTATCAAGGCCAAGGCTCACCGCGTTTTCCGCTAACCACGACAAAGCGTCTTCGCCATCCTCCAGCGCCGTTGGAAAACGATGCTCCGGGGCCAGTCGATACCCGACCGATAACACCGCACACGGCGTGCGCTGGCCAAACTCGCGGCACACGCCGTCGTGGGAATCGAGGCTGCCGACGACGAAACCGCCACCGTGGAAATACACCAGCACCGGCATCGGCGAAACCGCAGCATTGGGTCGATACAGACGCAGTGCCAGTGATGCACCATCGCGTGCCAACGTGTCTATTTCGCTGACCAACAGGTCTTGCGGTGCCGACCAGCGCAATTGCGCCGTGGTCTGTTCGAAGCTCGCACGGGCTTCGCTCGGGGTCATTTGGTGCATGGCCGGCAGGCCGGCGTCCTGGCTGTCTTGGGCCAGGTCGAGAAAGGCTTCCAGATCAGGGTGTAACGACATCGCTAAAATCCTTGTATCGGCAAAAAAAGGGGCGCGCCTCGGCAGCGCCCCTGGAGATGACTGAACGCGTAGCGATCAGCCCGCGCGGGCCATGCAATGCTCGATCAACGCCTCCAGCTCACGCTGGTAATCGCTCATCAAGGCATCCATGGTGCCGGCGCGATAACGCTGGCTGCTGTAGATGCAACGCAAGGCCAACTGACCGTCATAGACCTGGCCGACAATTTCCAGCCAGTTGCCCAGATTGGCTTTCAGGCTGTAGTTGTCACCGGTTTCTTCCAGCGCCGGCACCAGCAGCGCCTGCTCGTCGAAGCTCTGATCGAATTGCCCCAGGTAGTTGAACGTGACCCGCGCTTGCGGCAGCTCGGCCAATTGCCGCGACACCTCAGCGCCAGCCAGATGCCGCAGTACGCCATAGCCAATGCCTTTCTGCGGGACTGCCGCCAACTGCGCTTGCACATTGATGATCGACTGACCGATGTCGTCGCTGTCGGGGCGCAAACGCACCGGGAACATGCTGGTGAACCAGCCCAGGCTGCGGCTCAGGTCGATGGACTCGAACAGGTCTTCACGACCATGCCCTTCGAGCAGGATCAACGCCGACGGTTGTTGGCTCCAGCGGCACAGGGCACGGCTGAGCGCCGACAACAGCAGGTCGTTGATCTGCGTGCCATATACCGCCGGGGCCTGTTTGAGCAGTTGTTCCGTGTGCTCGCGGGACAGTTTGAGCCGCGCCTGTGCCTGCTGACGCACGAGGTTTTTGCCGCGCAGGTTGTCGCATGGCAAATCGACGCCCGGCTGATCCAGTTGCTCCAGCCAATACCCCAGTTCCTGCTCGGCAATCACCGGCGCCTGCGCCTGCAAGGCTTCGGCGAAGGATCGGTAACTGCTGGTGCGAATCGGCAGTTTCGGCTCGATCCCTTGCACGCAGGCCTCGTAAGCTACCTTCAAATCGTCGAGCAGAATTCGCCACGACACGGTGTCGACCACCAAGTGGTGAATCACCACCAGCAGGCGCGCCTGGCCATCCGGCAAGGCGACGTGCATCACCCGCCAGACCGGCCCGTCGTCGAGTTTCAAACTGCGCTGGGCGAGGTTGGCCAAGGCTTCGACCTGCTCGCTGTTGTCCGCCTCGCGGCGCCAGAGCAACGCTTCGCCCTGTTCACTGAAGTCGCAGTAACGCTGCAACCAGCGCCCGCCTTCCTGGGAGAAACGCAGGCGCAACGAATCGTGATGTTGCTCGATCCAGCCCAGTGCCTGCTCCAGTGCATCGAGGTCCAGCGGCTGGCGCGCGCTCAACAGCAATGACTGGTTGTAGTGATGCGCCTCGGCCATGCCTTCGGCAAAGAACCACTCCTGAATCGGCAAGAGATTGAACAAGCCCTCGGCGGCGACGTGCGTGACGTCCGCCTGCGGCAGTGCGATGCCCTCCTTCGCCGCTTCCTGCTCGACGATGCCGGCGATGGTCTGATAACGCATCAGGTCGCGCAGCTTGAGATCCATCTGCAACGTCGGGTGGTTTCTGACGCGGGAGATCACCTGCAAACTCAGAATCGAGTCGCCGCCCAGTTCGAAGAAGTTATCGCTGATGCCCACTTGTTCGACCTGCAGCACCTGCGCCCAGATGTCCGCGAGCAGGCTTTCCTGCTCGTTGCGCGGAGCCAGGTATTGTTCGGTTTTGAACTCAGGCTCCGGCAGTGCCTTGCGATCAAGCTTGCCGTTCGGTGTCACCGGGAAAGCGTTCAGGCAGACGATCTGCGCCGGCACCATGTATTCCGGCAACGAGGTGCGCAGGCCCGCCTTGAGTTCATCGCCGATGTCTGCACCGCTCGCGGTGACCACATAGCCGATCAGTTGCTTGCCCGAGGCATTGTCGCGGGCGATCACCAGTGCATCGGTGACCGACGGCAACTGGCGCAGACTGGCCTCGACTTCACCCAGTTCGATGCGGAAACCGCGCACCTTGACCTGATGGTCGATACGGCCGACGTAATCGACCACACCGTCGGCGCGCAAACGCACCAGATCGCCGCTGCGATACAGGCGCTCGCCCGCCGCGAACGGGTTGGGCACGAAGCGCTCGCAGGTCAGGTCCGGACGGCCGTGATAACCCCGGGCGACGCCATAGCCGCCGATGTACAACTCACCGGCAAAGCCTGGCGGCAGCGGGTTCAGGTCTTCGTCCAGCACGTACAGCGAGCGTGCGCCCACAGCGCGGCCGATTGGCGCGTACGCCGCTTCGCAATGCTGGCTGACCGGAACTTTCCAGAGCATCGGCGTGACCACGGTTTCGGTCGGGCCGTAGCCGTTGGTGAAGTACTGCGGACGCAGCGCAGCCTTGACCTGCTCGAAGGTCTGATCCGGCACCGCATCACCGCCGAAGCAATAGATGCGCACCGCTGGCGGCGCAATACCGCTGGCCGCCGCGTACTCGGCCAGTTGCTTGAGATAGGCCGGCGGGAAGCAGGCAATGGTGATGCCGCAATCGTGCAGCGCCTGATAGGTCTGCTCCGGCGTCCACAGGCAACCGTCGCGAATCACCAGACGACCGCCACTGTACAAGGTGCTCAACCAGCGTTCATGGGCCCCGTCGAAGGCGAACGACATGAAGTGCAGCTCGCAACTGCTGGCGTCCATTTCGTACAACTCGGCGATGGCATGACAGTGCATGCTCAGCGGGCCTTGGGTCACGGCAACACCTTTCGGTCGCCCGGTGGAACCCGAGGTGTAGACCAGATACGCCAGGCCCTGCTCCTGCACGCGGCGTTCGGGGGCGTGGTCGGCGTAGCGGCTTTCGTCGAGGTGATCGATTTCCAGACGCAGCAGACCTTGCGGCGCCGGCAGTGTGTTGCGCAGGCTGCTCTGGGTCAGCAACAGCGCCATGCCGGAATCTTCGATCATGTACGCCAGACGCTCCGGCGGATAATCGATGTCCAGCGGCACGTACGCCGCCCCGCTCTTGAGCACGGCGAGGAAGCTCACGACCATTTCCAGCGAGCGTGGCAAGGCCACGCCGATCACCACTTCCGGTGCGGCACCGTGTTCGATCAGGCAGTGCGCCAGTCGGTTGGCGCGTTGCTCGAGTTCGGCGTAGGTCAGGTTCATTCCGGCGCATTGCAGGGCGATGGCCTGCGGCTGCTGTTGCGCGTGACGGCTGATCAGTTCCGGCAACAGCGCCGCTTGATGGGTGTGCGTCGGCTCGGCGCTCCAGGCCTGCGCGGCTCGCCATTGTTCGCTGCTCAGACGCTGCAGATTGCCGAGGCGTTCGTACGGCGCCGCCAGCATCGCGGCGAGGGTGTTTTCCATGGTCTGGCGAATACCGACAACCGCCTCGGCGCTGAAATGGCTGCGCAGGTACAGGTATTCGATCGACAACTCGTCGCCGAGCATCACCGCGAGGTCCATCGGCACGTTGGTCACGCCGTGGCCGATGGATTTGCCGAAGGTCAGGTCGGTGTCGTTTTCTTCCTGCAAGCGATCGTCGATCGGGAAGTTTTCGAACACCACGATGCTGTCGAACAGCGCCTGCCCACCGAGATTGGACCAGCGCTGTACATCGGCCAGCGGCGCCTGGGAATAATCGCGAATGTCGAGGTTGTAGGCCTGCACTTCGCCCAGCCAGTCAGCCAGACGCTGATCGGCTTGCGGCGTCTGAATGATCGGCAAGGTGTTGATGAACAGACCAAGCATGTTGCCGACATTCGCCAGACTTTCCGGACGCCCCGACACCGTGGCGCCAAAGGTCACCGTCTGCTGCCCGGTGTAGCGTTGCAACAGCAGCAGCCATGCGCCCTGAATCAGCGTGTTGGGGGTGATGCGCAGGTCGCGGCAGAACTGCAACAGGCGCGCGGTCTGCGCTTTATCCCAGTTCGAATAGATCGCATCGTGACCGGCGACATCGGCGCTGTGACGCGGGTGCATCGCCTGGCTCAGTGCCGTCGGCTCATTGACCACCGCCAGCCGCGCTTTCCAGAACAGCTCTTGGGCGTCCTGATCCTGCGCCTGCAACCAGGCGATAAAGTCGCGGTAACGACCGTTCTCGCCGCTGACTTCGCCCTTGGCGTAATACTGCAGCACCTCGCCGAACAGCCGCGAACTGCTCCAGCCGTCCATGAGGATGTGGTGGCTGGTCCAGATCATCTGGTACTGATCGTCGCTCAGGCGCAGCAGGGTCACCCGCAACAAACGCGCATCGGCCAGATTGAAACCGAGCGCACGGTCAGCGCTGGCAAACTCGGCAATCAGTTCTTCACTGGTTTCGCGCTCACGCCAATCGAGCACCTGCATTTGCAACGGCGCATGGCGATGCACCACCTGCAACGGTTTGGCCAGGCCGTCCTGCCAATGGAAACTGGTGCGCAGAATCGCCTGACGGGCGATGACAAATTCCCACGCCTGACGGAAGCGCTCCACGTCCAGACCCTTGATCGGCAGGCTGACCTGTTGCACGTACAGGCTGCTGCCGTTATCCGACAGCGTGTGGAAGAGCATGCCTTCCTGCATCGGCGACAGCGGGTAGACATCCTCGATCTGGTCCGCCGGCACCGGCAACGCATCGAGTTGCGCCTGATCGAGTCGGGCCAGCGGATAATCCACCGGCGCCTCGTCGGCCGACGACTCGAGCGCAACCACAGCGGCGAGTTTCTGCACGGTCTGCTGCTGGAACAGGTCTTTGGGGGTGAAGCGAATCCCCTGCTGCCGCGCACGGCTGACCAGTTGAATCGAGATGATCGAGTCACCGCCCAGCGCAAAGTAGTTGTCGGTCACGCCGACCCGCTCGATCTTCAGAATGTCCTGCCAGACCTCGGCCAGTTGCTGCTCCAACGGCGTCGAAGGCGCCACGTATTCGCGTTGCGACTGGCTGACGTCCGCTGCCGGCAAGGCCTTGCGGTCGAGTTTGCCGTTGGGGGTCAGCGGCAACTGTTCGAGGAACAGCCACTGCGCCGGCACCATGTATTCCGGCAGGTGCGCCTTCAGCGCGGCCTGCAACGTTTCACTCAAATCGTCCAGTTGTTCGAGGCTGAGGCTACTGTCGCTCGGCACCACGTACGCCACCAGTTGCTGACCACTGTGGCCATCCACCGCCAGCACCACGCCTTCGCGCACGCTGTCCTGAGCGAGCAGGCGCGCTTCGATTTCACCCAGCTCGATACGGAAGCCACGCACCTTGACCTGATGGTCGATGCGGCCGACGTATTCGATCCGGCCGTCTTCGCTGAAGCGGGTCAGGTCGCCGGTGCGGTACATGCGCTCGCCGCTGCTCGAGAATGGATTGGGCAGGAAACGCTCGGCAGTCAGGCCCGGGCGGAACAGGTAGCCACGGGTGATGCCGTCGCCGGCCAGATACAGCTCGGCCGCCACGCCAATTGGCGCTTGCTGCAATTGGCCGTCGAGCAGGTACGCCGTGGTGTTGACCAGCGGCCGGCCGATGTTCGCCTGACCACCAAGTTCGCGGCGGGTGCAGGTCGAATAGGTGGTGTCTTCCGACGGCCCGTACAGGTCGTAGACGTGCGCCACCGCCGTCTCGCGGTAGAGCGTGTCGACCAGGCTCTGCTTCAACGGCTCACCGGCGAGGTTGATGATGCGCACGCCCGGCGGAATTTGCCCGGTGCGTTGCAGCGCGGCAATCGCCGACGGCACGCTGTTGATCAGGCGCACCTGATCGCGCTCGGGCAAGTCCGGCAGTTCCAGGGCATTGCGTGCCATGACGATTGAACCGCCGCGTGCGAGGGTGACGAAAATCTCCCACACCGACAGGTCGAAGCACACCGACGTCGATGCCAGCACACCCTGCAGATCGTCTTCGCTGTAGACCTCGGCGGACCAGTGAATCAGCGCCTGTACGTTGCGGTGGGCAATGGCCACGCCTTTCGGCTTGCCGGTGGAACCGGAGGTGTAGATCACGTAGGCCAGATTGGCCGAATCAGCGCGCGCCGGAAGATTGTCCGCAGGTTGCTCGGCAAACGCCGCACCTCCGGCCTCGACCAGCACCACCTGCGCATCGGTCTGCGGCAGTTGTGCCAGCAGCGACTGCTGCGTCAGCAAGACTTTCGCCTGACTGTCGTCGAGCATGTAGGCCACGCGATCCGCCGGGTAATCCGGGTCCAGCGGCACATAGGTGCCACCGGCCTTGAGCACCGCCATCAGGGCGATGACCAGCTCCGCCGAACGCGGCATCGCCACACCCACACGGATTTCCGCGCCGACACCCAGTGCCACAAGATGATGCGCCAACTGGTTGGCGCGTTGATTGAGTTCGGCATAGCTCAGGGCAACACCGGCATGACTCAGCGCCAGTGCCTGCGGATGCGCCGCGACGCGCAGCTCGAAACTCTGCGAAATCAGTCGCTCAGCCGGATACGCGGCCTGATGGTCGTTCCATTGCGCCAGGGTCTGGCGTTCGGCAAGTGGCAACAGGCCGATTTCACCGAGCAGACGCTGCGGCGCCTCGATGAACTGACGCAGCACTTCTTCCAGATGCCCTGCCAGACTCAGCACGCTGCGCTCGGCAAAGTGTTCGGTGAGGTAGTTGAAGTCCAGATTCAGGACATCGCTGGCCCCGGCGATCAGGGTCAGACCGTAGTTGGTTTGCTCGCGGTGCTCCAGGCCGCCAAAACGCAGACCACCCGGGTTGGCTTCCAGCGCTTCGGACACCGGATAGTTTTCAAACACCAGCAAGGTGTCGAACAGCGCATCGCCACTCAGTTGGGCCAGACGCTGAATGTCCTGCAACGGCGTCTGTTCGTAGTCGCGCAGCAGCAGGTTTTTGTCCTGCACGCTGCGCACCCAGTCGCCGACGCTGAGCGTGGCCTGCGGACTGGCGATCACCGGCAAGGTGTTGATGAACAGGCCCAATTGCTGCTCGATGCCCGGCAGATCCACCGGACGCCCGGACACGGTCGCACCAAAGGCTACCGTGGCCTGGCCGGTGTAGCGCTGCAACACCAGCAACCACGCGGCTTGCACCAGGCTGTTGAGGGTCACTTGCTGCTGACGGGAGAAACCGTTCAGGCGCTGAGTGAAGGCTGCGTCGAAATGCAGGCGATGCATCTGTTTGCCCGGCCCCGGCACGGTTCGCCCGTGGCAGGCCGAGGCGAGTCGGGTCGGTTCGTCCAGTGCGGCCAGTTGTCCGCGCCAGAAATCCTGTGAGGCGGCTTTGTCCTGACCCTGCAGCCAGACCAGAAAGTCGCGGTAGCGGCCCTGCGCGCTCGGCACCGGCTGACCGGCGTAGTCCTGCAACACCTCGCCGAACATCCGCGAGTTGCTCCAGCCATCCATGAGGATGTGGTGGCAGGTGAAAATCAGCCGATGGCGATCATCAGCCGTGCGCAGCAGGCACAGACGCAGCAGCGGCGGATTCTGCAGATCGAAACCGCGCTCGCGATCAGCCTGCGCCCGCGCCTCAAGCACGGCCGGCAAGTCCGCCACACCGCGCACATCGACTTCGGGCATTTCCAGGGTCAACTGGCGATTGATCACTTGCAGCGGCGCATCGAGGCCATCGCGGCCCCAGATAAAACCGGCGCGCAGCACTTCATGGCGATCCACCACGCGCTGCCAGGCTTGCTGGAAACGCGCCACGTCGAGGCCGTCGATATCCAGCAGCATCTGATAGACATAGGCGCTGGCATCGGCGTCGTACAGGCTGTGGAACAGAATGCCTTGCTGCATCGGCGCCAGCGGATAGATGTCCTCAATGCGCTGGGCAGCGAGCGGCAGGCTGTCCAGTTGCGCCAGGGACAACCCGGCCAACGGCACATCCGATGGTGTCAAACCACCGCTCGGATGGCTCAGGCAGTGGTTTATCAATTCACCCAACGCCACTTCGTAGGCGCGGGCCAACGCGTTGATGGTGCTCTCTTCGAAGACATCACCGCTGTAGGTCCAGGTCAGGCTCAACTGGCCCTGATAAACCCGGCCGTCGATGGTCAGCCAGTTGGCCATCGGCGCGTTTTCGTCCTGGCCGGCGCCCTTGTCTTCGGTGGCCGGCACCCACAGGGCGTGTTCATCGAAGTTATTGTCGAACTGGCCGAGGTAGTTGAACGTCACCTTCGGTTGTGCCAGTTCGTTCAAAGCCGCTTGCGACTCGGCGCTACCCAGATGACGCAGCAAGCCATAGCCAATGCCTTTGTTCGGGATCGCGCGCAGTTGCTCCTTGATGCCTTTGATCGAGGTTTCCAGACTGGCGTCCGGGGTCAGGCGCACCGGGAACATGCTGGTGAACCAACCCACCGTGCGGCTGAGGTCGATGTCGTCGAACAGGTCTTCCCGACCGTGGCCTTCAAGCTGCACAAGGGCGCTGTCGGTTTGGGTCCACTGGCACAGCACGCGGGCCAACGCGGTCAGCAGCAGGTCGTTGACCTGGGTGCGATAAACCGCCGGCGCCTGTTGCAGCAACTGGCGAGTGCGTTCGGCGTCGAGACGCGTATCGACGCTGCGTTCGAAACGGTTGCTCAACTGGCCTTGCGGATTATCCAGCGGCAGTTCGACCGACACCTCGCGCAGTTGCCCGCGCCAGTAATCCAGTTCGCTTTCCAGTTCAGTGCTACGGGCATGCGCCTGCAGACGCTTGCCCCAATCCTTGAACGCGCTGGTCTTGGCCGGCAGACGCACAACCTGACCGCTGCTCAGTTGTTGATAAGCGCTTTGCAGATCTTCCAGCAGAATCCGCCACGACACGCCATCGACCACCAGGTGATGAATCACCAGCAGCAGACGCTGACTGGCGTCCGGCAAGTCGACCAACACCGCGCGAATCAACGGGCCATCGAGCAGATCGAGGCTGCGCTGCAACTCCAGGCACAGCGCTGGCAATGCTGCGCTGTCGTCCAGTGTGACCGTGCGCAGCAAGGCTTGCGCCTGATCCGCAGGCGCGTGGCTTTGCTGCCAAGCGTCGTTGGTTGGCCGGTAACGCAGGCGCAAGGCGTCGTGGTGGCGTTGCAGCTGCACCAGCGCCTGCTCCAGCGGCGCCGCTTGCAGCGCGGTGGCCGGGGTCAGCAGGATCGACTGGTTCCAGTGATGCCGCGCCGGAATGTCGCTGTTGAAAAAGTAATGCTGGATCGGTGTCAGCACTGCATCGCCAAGCACTTCGCCCTGCTGCATCTGAACCGCGTCGCTCTGTTGCGCGACGGTCGCCAGACGCTGCACGGTCTGGTGCTGGAAGATGTCTTTGGGGGTGAAGCGAATGCCGGCCTGACGCGCGCGGCTGACCACCTGAATCGAAATGATCGAGTCGCCGCCCAGTTCGAAGAAGTTGTCGTTGAGGCCGACCCGCTCGACCTTCAACACGTCCTGCCAGATCTCGGCCAGACGCTGTTCCAGTTCGTTGCGCGGCGCGGCATAGACTTCCTGCACCTGGGCAACTTCCGGATGCGGCAGTTGCTTGCGATCCAGCTTGCCGTTAGCGGTCAGCGGCAGACGTTCAAGGAACGCCCAACTGACCGGAACCATGTAGTCCGGCAGGGACTCGCGCAAATGCGCCTTGATCGAATCGCGCAGCGCAGCCTGCCCTTCGCCGTCCAGCACTTCGTTCGCGACGATCCAGGTTGCCAGTTGCTGGCCGCTGATACCGTCGACCGCCAGCACCACGGCTTCGCGCACCTCGGCATGCTTGAGCAGTTGCGCTTCGATTTCACCCAGCTCGATACGGAAGCCGCGAATCTTCACCTGATGGTCGATACGGCCGATGTACTCGATCACCCCATCGCCGCGCAGCCGCGCCAGGTCGCCGGTGCGATACAGACGCTCGCCGGCCTGCGGATTGAACGGGTCTGGCACAAAACGTGTGGCGGTCATGCCGGCCTGATTCAGATAACCCCGGGCCAGACCGGCACCGGCGATGTACAACTCACCGATGCAGCCTTGCGGCACCAGGTTCAGCGAGCCATCGAGCAAATACCACGAGAGGTCGACAATCGGTTCGCCGATCGGGCTGCTGTGGTTTTGCTGCAGATCGGCCATCGACAACGGCCGGTAGGTCACGTGCACCGTGGTTTCAGTGATGCCGTACATGTTGATCAGCGTGGGCGCACGGTCACCGAAACGCTCGAACCACGGACGCAGGCTCTGCACTTCCAGCGCCTCGCCGCCGAACACCACGTAGCGTAGAGAGTTATTGCGCGTCGATTCGCTGGCGACCTGCATCAAGGGCTTGAACGCCGACGGCGTCTGGTTCAGCACGGTGACGTTTTCATCGCACAGCAGGGTGTAGAAATCTTCCGGAGAACGGCTGATGTCATGGGGCACCACCACCAGTTTGCCGCCATACAACAGCGCGCCGAAAATCTCCCAGACCGAGAAGTCGAAGGCGTAGGAATGGAACAGCGTCCAGCTGTCATGCGGGCCGAAATCGAACCAGTGCTCAGTGGCGCTGAACAGCCGCATGACGTTGCCATGCGGCAGCAATGCGCCTTTCGGCTTGCCGGTGGAACCGGAGGTGTAAATGACGTACGCCAGGCTGTCTGGCGTGGTCAGGCACAGCGGGTTGGTTTCAATGCCGGGTTCTGGCGCCTGATTCAGATCGAGGCACGCCAGCCCCGGTGGTACCGGCAGTTGCGCAAGCAGATGGCCTTGGGTCAGCAGCAGCTCGATGCCACTGTCCGCGATCATGTAGCTCAAGCGATCATCCGGGTAGCCCGGATCCAGCGGCACGTAAGCGCCACCGGCCTTGAGCACAGCGAGGATGGCGACAATCATGTCCAGCGAACGTTCGACCGCCACGCCAACGCGCACGTCCGGGCCGACGCCACGGGCGATCAACGCATGCGCCCACTGATTGGCGCGGCGATTGAGTTCAGCGTACGTCAGGCGTTGCCCGTCGTAGGTCACCGCGATCGCATCGGGATAACGCTCGGCCTGCGCTTCAATGGCTTGGTGAATGCACTGTCCGAGCGGTTGTTCGATGCGCTGAGGGTTCCACTGCGCCAGCAATTGTTGCTGCTGGCCGGCATCGAGCATCGGCAACTGACCGATGCGCTGAGTCGGAGCGGCAACGATGGCCCGCAACAGCGCGTTCCAGTGTTGTGCCAGACGCTCAATGGTCGCGGCGTCGAACAGATCGGTGGCGTATTTCAGTACGGCTTCGATGCCATGGGCCTGTTCGGTGGTGTTGAGCGTCAGGTCGAACTGCGCGGTCTGGCTCTGCCACTCCAGTGGCTGGATGCTCAGGCCATTCAAACGGGTTTCGACGCTCGCGCGGCGCTCGGCCTGATGGTTGAACATCACCTGGAACAGCGGGCTGTGACTGAGGCTGCGGCCCGGCTCCAGCGCTTCGACCAGTTGCTCGAACGGCAAGTCCTGATGGGCTTGCGCTTCCTGCGCAGTCTGTTTGACCTGACGCAGCAGATCGACAAAGGACATCTGCCCGTCGATGTCGGCCTTGAGCACCTGAGTGTTGACGAAGAAGCCGATCAGTCGCTCGATCTCCACCCGGCCACGGTTGGCATTCGGCACGCCGACGCGGATGTCGGGCTGACCGCTGTAGCGGTGCAACAAGGCCTGGAACGAGGCCAGCAAGACCACGAACAGGGTGACGTTTTCTTGCCGGGCGAAGGCTTTGAGCGCGTTGCTCAGTGCCGGGTCGAGAATCAGGTTGTGGCTGGCGCCGGCGAAGCTTTGCTCGATGGAGCGCGGGCGGTCCATCGGCAGCTCCAGCACCGGTTGCTCGCCGCCGAGTTTCTCTTGCCAGTAGGCCAGTTGCCGCTCCTGCTCACCGGCCTCCATCCACTGCCGTTGCCACAAGGCGTAGTCGGCGTATTGAATCGGCAGGGCCGGCAGACCGGCGTCGTGACCGAGGTTGAAACCGGCGTAGAGCTGCACCAGTTCCTCGATCATCACTTGCAGCGACCAGCCATCGGAGACGATGTGGTGCAGGGTCAGCACCAGCACATGGTCATTGGCGGTGACTTGCAGCAGCGCTGCGCGCAAGAGCGGGCCGTGCTGCAGGTCGAAAGTTTTCTGGCTCTGGGTCTGCACAAACGCCTGGATCGAGGCCTCCGCGTCGTTCGTCAGCTCAGCGCTCAGTTGATGGATCTCCAGTGCAAAGGGCCCTGCGGGCAGGACCACTTGCAAGGGTTGCGCGGTTTCCTGGGAGAACACCGTGCGCAAGGTTTCGTGTCGGTCGATCAGCGCCTGAACGCTGCGCTCCAGCGCGCTGACATCCAGCGGGCCCTGCAAACGCAGGGCCGTCGGAATGTTGTAGGCCGCACTGTGCGGCGCCCACTGCCAGAGAAACCACTGGCGCTGCTGAGCGTAGGACAGCAGCAACGGCTCTTCAGCCGTGCGCTTGAAAACCGGGGCAATGTCAAAGAGGTTGACGCCTTTCTGCTTGAGCAGAACCGCCAGAGCCTTTCTTTGCTTAGCCGAAAGTTGTCCTACCGACTCGATTAACTCTTGCACGCGTTTTTCCCTCTCAAGAAATCAGTTTTTCCAGATCATCGAGGGATAGACGTTTGAGGGCCTCCAGGGATTTAGCCAATTCATCCTGAACGGGCGACATTTCGACGCGCAGGGCCTCGATTCGCGCACAGAACGCCTTGAGGGTATCGGTTTCGAACAGCTCCTTGAGCGGCACCTTGTCGCCCAGACGCTCCTTGATCCGGGTCACCACCAGCGTGGCCAGCAACGAGTGCCCGCCGCGCTGGAAGAAGTTGTCCGCGAGGCCCACCTGCTCAACCTCCAGCACTTCCTGCCAGATCGTCGCCACTTCCCACTGCAAATCGCTTTGCGGCGGTTGGTAATGCTGCTGCGTCGGGCCGTCACCCAACGCCATCAGTGCCTTGCGATCGAGCTTGCCGTTGGGGGTCAGCGGGATGGCGTCGACCAGGTGCAAGTGGCCCGGCACCATGTGCGCCGGCAAGCGACTGGCCAGGGCATTGCGCAAGCGTTCCGCCCACACCGTTTGATCGACCACTGCCTGCGCTGCCACCACGTAGGCGTGCAGGTGTTTTCCGGCGGCACCGTCCTGAGCGAGTACCACCGCTTCACGGATCTCGTCCTGCTCCAGCAGCCGCGCTTCGATTTCGCTGAGTTCGATACGGAAGCCGCGAATCTTCACCTGATGGTCGGCCCGGCCGATGTACTCGATGTTGTCGTCGTGGCCCTGGCGCACCAGATCGCCAGTGCGGTACAGGCGTTCGCCGTTGCTGGCGTACGGGTTCGGCACAAAACGTTCGGCGGTCAGTGCCGCGCGCAGCAGGTAACCCCGGGTCACACCGGCACCGCCCAGATACAACTCGGCGGGAACGCCACTCGGCAGCACTTGCAACTGGCTGTCGAGCAAATAGGCCTCGGTGTTCGGCAACGGCCGGCCGATGTTCGCCTGCCCCTGAGGTGTGCGCAGGGTGAAGGTCGAATAGGTGGTGTCTTCCGACGGCCCGTAGAGGTCGTAGACCTGCTGCACCGACGTGCTCGCGTACAACGTGTCGACCAGGCTTTGCTTGAGCGGTTCGCCGGCCAGATTGATGGTCGCCACCGAATGCGGAATCTGCCCGGCCCGTTGCAGCGCGGCAATCGCCGACGGCACCGTGTTGATCAGGGTGACCTGTTCGCGGGCCGGCAAATCGGCCAGCGCCAGCGCATTGTCCGCCAGCACCAGGCAACCACCGCAGGCCAGGGTGACAAAGATTTCCCAGACCGACAGGTCGAAGCAGATCGACGTCGACGCCAGCACGCCACGCAATTGTTCTTCGTGATAGACCCCGGCCGACCACTGAATCAGCGCCGACAGGTTGCCGTGGGTGATGGCTACGCCTTTCGGTTTTCCGGTGGAACCGGAGGTGTAGATGACGTACGCCAAGTTCTGCGCAGTGATATTCGCCAGCGGTGCGCTGGCCGGGAACGCGCTCAACGCACCCTCTTCCAGCAACAGAACCTGCGCACTCAGTGTCTCAGGCAACAGCGCCAGCGCGGCCGGCTCGGTGATCAGCACGGCGGCGCGGCTGTCATCAAGCATGTGCAGCAAGCGTTCCTGCGGGTAGTCCGGATCCAGCGGCACATACGCGCCACCGGCCTTGAGGATCGCCAACAGCGACACGAGCATGTCCGGCGTACGCCGCATGCACACCCCGACGCGCACCTCCGGTCCGACACCCAGTGCCTGCAGCTTGTGCGCCAGACGATTGGCCCGAGCATCGAGGCTTTGGTAATCGATCTGTTGTTCGGCGAACAGCACCGCGTGTGCTTGTGGCTGACGCTGCACTTGCACGGCGAGGTGTTCCAGCACCGTGCGCGCATCGGTTGCCGCGACGTCGGCCTTGCCCCAAGCAATGGCCTGTTGACGCTGCGGTTCTGCGAGCAATTGCAGGGCACCGAGCGACTGTGTGGCATCGGCGAGGAACTGCGTCAGCAGGCTCTCCAGTTGCGCGCTCAAACCGCTGATTGCGGTTGCATCGAAACTGGCCCGGTCGTAACTGATCCCCAGGCTCAGCGCACGCCCGGTGACCGCCACCAGCGTCAATGGGTAGTTGGTCTGTTCCTGACGACGAATTGCCGAGAACGTCAGACCGGTGGCCGGGCCTTGTTGCAGCGCTTCGGCCATCGGGTAGTTTTCGAACACCAGAATGCTGTCGAACAACGCGCCGTTACCCGCACCGGCCCAACGCTGAATGTCGTATAGCGGCGTGTGCTCGTGTTCACGCAGGGCCAGATTGACGTCCTGTACCTGTTGCAGCCACTGGCTGACGACGATCTCGGCGGACGGCGCCGCGACCACCGGCAAGGTGTTGATGAACAGACCGATCTGCTGCTCGACGCCCGGCAAATCCGTCGGACGCCCGGCGACGGTCGCGCCGAAGGCCACATGGTCCTGACCGGTATAACGCTGCAACAGCACCAGCCACGCCGCTTGCACCAAGGTGTTGAGGGTAACTTTCTGCTCGCGGGCGAAGCGGTTCAAGTCCGCCGTCAAGGTTTCGCTGAATACGTGCTCGTGATCGGCGTAACCCTCAGCCAGCTGTTGCCCGCCCGACAAGGCACTGGCCAGACGCGTCGGCTCATCAAGATCAGCGAGGGCCGCCGTCCAGAAATCACGGCTGGCCTGCTGATCGCGCTGGCCCAGCCATTCGATGTAATCGCGGTAGCGCCCTTGCCCGACCGCCGGGGTCATGCCGGCATAACGCTGCAGCACTTCGCCGAACAGCTGCGAGGTACTCCAGCCGTCCATAAGGATGTGATGGCAGGTGTAGATCAGGTGATGCGTGGCCTCGTCGGTGCGCACCAGCGTCACCCGCAACAGCGGCGCGCCGGTCAGGTCGAACCCGCTGGCGAGGTCGTCGCCGGCCAGTTGCTCCAGCGCCGTGTCGAGGTCTGCACGACCGCGCCAATCCTGCACGCGCCATGGCATCTGCGCACTTTGACGCACCACTTGTACTGCGGCGGCAGCGTCTTGTGGCCAGACAAATGCGGTGCGCAGGATCTCGTGGGCATCAACGGTTTGCTGCCAGGCTAGACGGAAGCGCTCGGCGTCGAGTTGTTGCACATCCACACGCAATTGATTGGTGTAGGCCGGGCTGTCCGGATCGTTGACGCTGTGGAACAGAATGCCCTGCTGCATCGGTGACAGCGGATAGAGGTCGACGATGTCGCGGGCCGGGATCGGCAGCGCCGAGAGCTGGGCCTGGGTCAGCGTTGCCAGACTGAAGTCCGACGGCGTCACAGCCGCCTCACCACTGTCGCAGCAATGTTCGATCAAACGCTCCAGCTCGCGACGATAGGCTTCGGCCAGCGCCGCGACGGTTTCTGCGCGGTACATGCCGGTGCCGAAGGTCCAGGTCAATTCCAGCTCACCGCCGTAGACCTGACCGTCAACGCTCAGCCAGTTACCCAGCGGCGCGGCCGCGTCCTGATTGGCGCCGGTGCTTTCACCGCTCGGCACGAACAACGCGCCAGCGTCGGCATTGAATGCGCCGTCGAACTGGCCGAGGTAGTTGAAGGTTACGCGCGGCTGCGGCAATGCCTGCAACTCGGCGGATCGGCTCAGATAACGCAGCACACCAAAACCGATGCCCTTGCCCGGCACCGCACGCAGTTGTTCCTTGATCGCGCACAGCGACGCACCCGGCGTCGATTCAGGCGTCAGGCGTACCGGGAACAAGCTACTGAACCAGCCCACGGTGCGGCTCAGGTCGATGTCGTCGAACAGATCTTCGCGACCATGTCCTTCGAGTTGTATCAGTACCGAAGGCTGTTCGCTCCAGTCGCACAACACCCGCGCCAATGCCGTCAGCAACAGGTCGTTGATCTGCGTGCGATACGCCGCTGGCGCCACTTTCAGCAGCTTGTGGGTCAGCGCCTGACTCAAGCGCGTGCTGGCCCGGGCTGCTTGAGCGCGGGTCTGGGTGTCCTGCGGGAAGTCCCGTGGCAGTTGCGCGTCGCCCGCCTCCAGGGTTTGCCGCCAGTAAGCGCTTTCAACGGCCAGCGCTTCGCTCTGCCCGTAACGCTGCAGATGCTCGGCCCAGCTGTGCAGCGAGCTGCTTTTGCCCGGCAGAACCAGCGGCGTACCTGCCGCCAACGCGGTGTAAGCGTGCTGCAGATCTTCCAGCAGAATGCGCCACGACACCCCGTCGACCACCAGGTGATGGATGACCAGCAACAGGCGTTGTTCAGCATTCGGCAGGTTCACCAACACCGCTCGCACCAAGTGCCCTTGTTGCAGATTCAGACTGCGCTGGGCCACATCGGCCAATGCCGGCAAGGCGTCCAGGCTGTCCAGCTCACGCACCCACACCAGCTCTGGATCACGCTGAGCCTGCGGCATTGCCTGCCACACGTCGGCGGATGCCTGGAAGTTCAGCGCCAATGCGTCGTGCTGTTCGATCAGCGCGGCCAGCGCTGTGCGCAGATGCGCGGCGTCGAGCGGTGTGGTCGGCTGCAACATCACCGACTGGTTCCAGTGCTGACGCTGGGCAATCGCGGTTTCGAAGAACCGTGCCTGAATCGGCAACAATGGCAACGGCCCGCGAGTGGCCGGTGCCGCCGCGACGGGTTTGGCTTCGATCAGCTTGGCCACCGCTGCCAGTTGGCCGATGGTCTGTTTTTCGAACAGTTGCTTGGGGCTCAGCTTGATGCCCTGGCGTTTGGCTCGGGCAATGATCTGCAGGCTGAGGATCGAATCGCCGCCCAGTTCGAAGAAGTTGTCACTGCTGCCCACCCGCTCAAGCTTGAGCACATCGGCCCAGATCGCCGCGAGTTTCTCTTCGACTTCACCTTGCGGCGCGACGAAGCGCTGAGTGACCACGCCCGGCACCGGCAAGGCACGTTTGTCGAGCTTGCCGTTGGCGGTCAGCGGCAGTGTTTCCAGCAGCACGATCTGCGCCGGCACCATGTAATCCGGCAGGCACGCCTGCAATTGCTCGCGCAGCGCCTGCGCCTGCAAGGTCAGACCCGCCGCCGGCACGCACCACGCCACCAGTTGCAGACGCGTCGGGTCGTCATCCAGTGCCAGCGCCAGCACCGCCGCTTCGCTTACACCGTCCAGGCCGAGCAACACCCGCGCGACTTCCGCCGGTTCCACGCGATAACCGCGCACCTTGACCTGATCGTCGGCACGGCCGATGAACTCCACCGTTTGCTGACGATTGCGTCGCACCCGATCACCGCTGCGATAGACCCGCGCACCCGGCGCACCGAACGGGTCCGGCAGGAAGCGCTCGGCGGTCAGCCCCGGCTGATTGAGGTAGCCCAGCGCGACGCTGTCGCCACCGATATACAACTCGCCAGCCACCTGATCGGCAACGTTGTTCAGCACATCGTCGAGCACGTAAACGTGAGCGCCGGCCAGCGCGATACCGACCGGTACGCTGCGCGTCAGGCTCAGATCACCGACTTCATGGGCCAGCACGCCCACCGTGGTTTCACTCGGTCCATAGTGGTTGATGAGGCGGCAGCCCGGTTTGAGCTGGCGCACGCGCTCGACCAGCGCCGGCGAGCACGCTTCACCGCCAACGATCAGCGCGTGTTCCGGCAGCACGTCCGCCGGCCGCGCGACCTGCAACAGCGCCGCCAGATGGCCGGGAACGATTTTCAGCATGCCCACTTGATGGGTGGCCATGTACTCGGCAAAGCGGTCCGGATCGAAGCCCAATTCTTCCGGCAAAACATGCAACAAGCGCCCGGAACACAGCGCGCCGAACAGCACGGTAAAACCAAGGTCAGCGGCGATGGTCGAGACCAGCGCCATGCTGCTGTCCACCGTCGGCGCCATCCGCTCCAGCACACCACGCACATAACTGCCCAGCGCGCCGTGGCTGACCAGCACGCCTTTCGGTTGCCCGGTGGAACCGGAGGTGTGAATCACATACGCCGGTGATTGCGCGCACAGCGTCACGGCGGGGCAAGTGTCCGGCATGGAATGCCACTGCAACGCTGCAAAGGCGATGCCCTGACAGCCATCGACCGCCAGCGCGGAGACACGCGCATCGCCTTCGGCGCACAACAGCAGCCGTGCTTTCGCAGCGCCGAGCATCTGCTGCAACCGCGCGTCCGGCGCTTTGACGTCCAGCGGCATGTACACCGCGCCCGCCTTGAAGATCGCCAGCACACAGGTCAGCCAGTCCAGCGAACGCTCCATCAGCACCGCTACCGGTTGGCCGTCGCGCACGCCTTGGGCGCGCAGATGATGGGCCAGCCGATTGGCCGCCTGATCCAGCGCCTGATAACTCAAGGCCTGATTCAGGTCGCGCGCGGCCAGTGCTTCGGGCTGGCGGGCGACTTCCCGATCCCAGTGCTGCAACACCGACAACGCAGGCTGCAAAGGTGCCGGGAGCGGCGCTGGTGAGATCGGCGCAACGCTGTGCAACGGCGCTTGCGGCGCTTTCAGCAACGCGCTGAACAAACCAAGCAGTGCCGGCACGAACGCTTCCACGGTCTGCGCACGATAGAGATCACTGGCATAGGTCATCTGGCCATGAATCAGCGTGCCGTCATCGGTAATGTCCAGCGCCAGATCGAAGTGGGTGCCGTCCTTGTCCAGCGGATATTCGGCAACCGTCAGCCCCGGCAGAGCCATCGCGCGCTGTTTCTGCATGCCGACATTCTGGTTGAACTTGGCCTGGAACAGCGGGTTGTGGCCAAGGGTGCGCTCAGCGACCAACTCGTCCACCAGTTGCTCGAACGGCAACTCCTGATGCGCCTGGGCACCGAACGCGGCTTCACGTACACGCGCCAGCAAATCTTCAAAACTGCCGCGCTCATCCACCTCGCAGCGCAGCACTTGGGTGTTGACGAAAAAGCCGATCAGCCCTTCGACTTCAGCACGGCCACGGTTGGCATTCGGCACGCCGACACGAATGTCGCGCTGCCCGGCCTGCCGCGACAGAAACAGCGAGAACCCGGCCAGCACCAGCATGAACAGACTGATGCCTTGACTGCGGGCAAACGCATTGAGCTGCAGGGACAGCGGCGCACCGAAATCAAAACTCAGGGTCTGGCCTTCGAAGCTTTGCGTCAGTGGCCGGCTAAAGTCCGGCGCCACTTCCAGCAGCGGATGTTCTTCACCCAGTTGCTGGCGCCAGTAATCGAGTTGACGCTCGCCCTCGCCGGCTTCCAGCCAGCGACGCTGCCAGATCGCATAGTCGGCGTATTGCAGGGGCAGCGCCGGCAATTGCGGCTCACGTGCCAGGCTGAAGGCCTGATAGCACTGGACGAATTCCTTGACCATCACGTCCATCGACCAGCCGTCAGAGACGATGTGGTGCATGCTCACCACCAGCACGAATTCCTCGTCGGCCAAGGCAAACAGACTCGCGCGCAGCAGCGGCCCGTGACGCAAATCGAAAGGCCTTGCGGTGACGGTCTGGACCTGCAGCGCCAACGCTTGCTCGCGCTCTGCTGTCGGCAAATCCGTCAGGTCGATGCGCTCCACGGTCAGCGGTTGCTGCGCCAGAATCACCTGATGCGGTTGATCGCCGTCAGTCTGGAACACCGTGCGCAGCACTTCATGGCGCGCCAGCAGATGATCGAAGGAACACTGCAGCGCCGCTTCGTCGAGGCGCCCGTTCAGACGCAGGCCGGCGGCCATGTTGTAGGCGGCGCTGTGCGGTTCAAGTTGCCAGAGAAACAGCAGCCGCTGCTGAGCGAACGACAACGGAATCGGCGCGACATCGTGCCGACTGACCGGCAGCGGCAACAGGCTGAAGTCCTTGCCGTCTGCGCGCAGCTTGGCCAGAAACAGCCGTCGCTGCTCCAGCGGCAAGCCGACGAACCTTTTCGCGATGCGCTCCGCCATAGTGCCGCTCATACTTCCTCTCCTTCCAAAGCATTGATGAACTGATCCATGTCGGACCAGTCGTCGTCCGTTGCGCTGTCAGCCAGTTGCGCCAGCACCCCCGCCAGTTCACCCAGCAGCGGTTTTTCGAACAGGCTGCGCAGCGGCAACACCACGCCCAATCGGGTTTTGATGCGCGCGATCACTTGCGCCGCCAGCAACGAATGGCCGCCCAGTTCAAAGAAGTGATCATCCAGACCGACCTGCGCCACTTGCAGAACCTCTGCCCAGATCTGCGCCAGTTGTTGTTCGGTATCGGTTTGCGGCGGGCGATAGTCGCCTTGCAGCTGACTCGGATCCGGTGCCGGCAACGCCTTGCGATCGAGCTTGCCGCTGGGTGTCAGCGGCAGGTTCGCCAGCAACAGCAAATGGCCCGGCACCATGTAGTCCGGCAAATGGGCTTGCAGGGCAGCGCGAATTTGCTGACGGAACGCCGCTTGCGTCGCGGCGTTTTCGAGCGTGGCCTGATCGGCGACTACGTAGGCCACCAGTTGCTGGCCGCCACTGAGCGGCACCGCCAGCACCACGGCTTCGCGAACGCCAGGGCATTGCTGCAGGCGCGACTCGATTTCGCCCAGCTCGATGCGGAAACCGCGAATCTTCACTTGATGATCGACCCGACCGATGTACTCCACGGCACCATCGGCGCGCAGTCGGGCACGGTCGCCGGTGCGGTACAGGCGCTGGCCATCGGCAAACGGGTCGGCGATAAAACGCTCGGCGCTGAGCATCGGCTGGCGGTGATAACCCCGCGCCAGGCCCGGACCACCGATGTACAACTCGCCCACCGCGCCTTGCGGCAGCAGGTTCAAATCATCGTCCAGCACGTACAAACGCCGCGCGCCGAGACCATGGCCGATCGGGATGCCGCGCCACGACACGGCATCCGCCGTCAGCGCCGTGCAATCATGAATGGTCGAGACCACGGTGGCCTCGGTCGGCCCGTAGGTATTGAGCAAGCGCACATGGCCCAAACCGGCCTGTTGCCACAGGCGCAAACCGTCCACCGCCATCGCCTCGCCGCCGACGTGAATCTGCCGTAACGCCGCGAATCCGCCCGGGGGATTGGCGGCATATTCCTGCACCAGCCAGTACCAGTAGGCGGCCGGCAAGTCGGCCAAGGTGATGCCGTGATCGACAATCACTTGATGCAACGCCGCGCTGTCCCACAACCGCGCATCGCGCAGGACGACTGCGGCGCCATGGCACAACGGTGGGAAAAACTGCTCGACGAAACCGTCAAAGCTGCTGGTGGCGAACTGCAGAACGCGATCGCCTTCGCGCAGATCGCTGTAATCAATGGCGCGGGCGATGAACTCGCTCAGCGCGCCGTGGCTGACCGCGACGCCTTTAGGGCGCCCGGTGGAACCGGAGGTGTAAATCACATAGGCGAGGTTTTGCGCGGCGACCGTCACAGGCAGATTGTCGGCAGGATCACTGTCGGCCAGTTGCTCCAGGCACAGGCAATCGACGTCATCCAGATCCGGCAGGCTGGCGAGGCTGGCGTGATCGCTCAGCAACAGTTTCAAGCCACTGTCATCAAGCACATGGCGCAAGCGTTCGGCCGGGGTTTGTGGATCCAGAGGCACGTAAGCGCCGCCAGCCTTGAGCACCGCCAGCAGCGCCACTGCCAATTCCAGCGAGCGCCCCAGCGCCACGCCGACCAGCACGTCAGGGCCTACACCCCGAGCGCGCAACTGATGGGCCAAACGATTGCTGCGGCTGTTCAACTCGGCATAGCTGAGTGACGGCGACGGCTCGCTCGCCAGAATCACTGCCGATGCCTGTGGCGTGCGCGCTACTTGCGCTTCGAACAGGGTCTGCACGCTAGCGAAAACAGGTTCTGCCTCGGTGGCCTGGATCAGTTGCGCACGTTCGGCCGCCGCCAGCAGCTCGACTTCGCCGACGATTTGCTGCGGATCGCGGCACACGGAGGCGAGGATATTGCGCCAATGCCCGGCCATCGCGGCGATGGTCGCGGCATCGAAAATATCGGTGGCGTAAGTGAACGCCGCGAACAACTGCTCGCCCTCCTCGCGGGTGTCGAGCATCAGGTCACTGGTGGCGGCATGTTGGCGACCGCTGCCGGCCAGTTGCGCTTCCGTCAAATAGCCCACCTGCAAACCCGACTTCAGTTGCACATCGTGCAAATCGGTCACCAGCGGCTGGTGGTTGAACATCACCTGGAACAACGGATTGTGGCTTTGGCTGCGCGCCGGTTGCAGGGCTTCGATCAAAGCGTCGAACGGCAGATCCTGATGAACCTGAGCACCGAGCGCGGCCTGACGCAGGTTCTGCAACAGATCGGCAAAACGGGTCTGCGCAGTGACTTCGCTGCGCAGGATCTGCGTGTTGACGAAGAAGCCGATCAGCCCTTCGGTTTCGCTGCGCGTGCGGTTGGCAATCAGCCCGCCAACGCGGATGTCGGTCTGACCGCTGTAGCGATGCAGCAACGTTTTGAACGCTGCCAACAACACCACGAACAGCGTCACGCCCTGACGCTGGGCAAGGCTTTTCAGCTCTTGGCGCAGCGCTGCATCGATGACCGTTTCCAGGCGCGCGCCCTGATGGCTGGATTGCGCCGGATAGGCACGATCGGTCGGCAGTTCAAGCAGCGGATGCTCGTCGCCAAGTTGTGCGCGCCAGTAATCCAGCTGCCGCTCGCGCTCACCGGCCTCCAGCCAACTGCGTTGCCACAGGGCGTAATCGCGGTAGTGCACGGTCAGCGTCGGCAACGATAGCTCGCGCCCCGCCACCAGAGCGTCGTAAGTGCGCATGAATTCATCAATGAGAATGTTCATCGACCAGCCATCGGCGATGATGTGGTGCAAGGTCAGCAGCAACACATGCTCCTGCTCGGCCAGACGCAACAGGCGCAGGCTGAGCAGCGGGCCGTTCTCCAGATCGAAGGCCTGACCGGCCTCCGCCATCATGTGCTGCTGCGCCAGCGGCCAGCGCTGGGCTTCAGGCAATGCACTGAGATCGGTGATCGGCAGTTTCAACGGCTGCGGTGCGGCGACGCGCTGGAACGCGCGCTCACCTTCCTGACCGAACGTGGTACGCAAGCACTCGTGCCGCGCCGCCAGCAGACTGAACGCCTGCTCCAGCGCCTGCACATGCAGATCGCCGGTCAGGCGCACCGCCATCGGCAAGTTGTATGCGGCACTGTGCGGGTCCAGTTGCCAGAGAAACCACATCCGCTGCTGGGCATACGAAAGCCCGTCTCGCTCGGCGATCCCGTCACAGGCAGTCATGGGCAGCTGCGCAAAATCGATGCCCTCACGGGCCATGCCGGCGAGGAACAAACGACGTTTGTCCTGTGGCAGTTCGATAAAGCGACGGGCTAGTTTCTGGGCGTCTGCGGCATTCATGCATGGGGTCCTTGCTGATCGGCGGCGTGACCAGGAGACCCGGTCGTATCAACAAGAACGAATGACAAACGCGATGATTTAGCGCGCTGACGCAACAGCGGCTCGACGGTAGACACACAAATGCCGAAGCCGGTACGAGACCGGCTTCGGCAGCTTTACCAACAGGCGCGGAGTTGGCTCAGAGCGGGCCCTGTGAATGCCCCTCGGCCATGGCAACAATCACTTTGCGCGGTCCCTCGAATGGCGAACGCGCGTGCGCCGAGAGCATGTTGTCGAGCATCAGCACATCACCTTCCTGCCAGGGGAAACTGATCGCGCATTCATCGAGTACCGCACGAATCTGCGCCAACACCTCATCTTCAATCGCCGAGCCATCGCCGTAATAGACGTTACGCGGCAAGTCCTCTTCGTCGACGATGTCCAGCAGGCTTTCGCGCACTTCCGCTTGCAGGTTGGAAATGTGGAACAGGTGCGCCTGATTGAACCAGACGTTGTCGCCGGTCACCGGATGCACCGCCACCGCCTGACAGGTCTGGCGGGTGCGCAATTCACCGTCGTCCTTCCATTCGCAGACGATGCCGTGAGCCTTGCAGTAGGCTTCGACAACTTCGCGATCTTCGGTGTTGAACACATCTTCCCAGGCCACATCCAACCCGTTGCCAAAGTTGCGCACATACATCAGCCCTTTGCTGACGAAGCGCTCGCGAATCGCCGCCGGAATGCGCCGATAGACTTCACGGCTGTCGGCAATCGGCGTCTCGCCACCCGACTTCGCGGCGATCATGCTGTAGAACCAGATCTTCATCGGCCAGTCGCGGGAATAGGCCTGCTCGTTATGCAGCGGAATGCTCTGGTGCGCCGGGTATTCGGTAGAGGTGTACACGCCCTGCGTCACGTTGGTGCGCGGCGTCGAACCGAATTCATAGTTCAACAGCGGATGGCCGAAACTGGCGGCGAACTGACGGAACTGCTCGGCACCGTTCAACCGAAAGCCACGGAATAGCACCCCACCGTCGCGCAGCAGGTGTTCGTCCACCAATTCTTTCAATTCATCGAACACCGCCAACAGGTCAGTGTCCGCATCGGTCGCTTCCACCAACAACGGCAAGCGCCCCCGTTGCGGCAAGAGTGGCCGAACGGAAAATCCCACAGCAACAGCCATGACTGGCCTCCTGTAATCACTCGATAGGTGAACCGCGCTAAAAGGCCGGCGCCACTGCCTGCGCATGCCGGCGGTGATGGACTTCCAGATGGGTCTTGATCGTGCGAATGACCCGCGCTTCATGCTCATGGATGAAGAAATGCCCACCGGTCATCATGTCCACGGAAAAGCTGCCCAGGGTTTCCTTGCTCCATCCGATCAGTTGTTCGGTGGTCGCGCGGTCTTCCTTGCCGCCCAGCACGTGCACCGGGCAATTGAGCAACGGCCGCTGCGCCGGCGTGAAGCGCCCGCACATCATGAAGTCGGCGCGCAGCACCGGCAGCGTCAGGCTCATCAGTTCTTTGTTGGCCAATACTTCTTCGCTGGTGCCCTGAAAGGTGCGCAGTTGCTCGATCAATTCTTCATCGCTGCGCGCATCGGCAAAGCCGCGATCGTAGTCACTGCGCATCGTCGGCGCGGCCGTGCCGGAAGCGAACAATGCGACCGGCTCCGGCACTCCGAGCTCGCGCAAGGCATGTGCCATCTCGCACGCCAGCAGCGCGCCGAGGCTATGTCCGAACAGCGCGTAAGGTGTCTGCAAGCCGGGCTTGTGCTCGCCGGCCAATTGCCGGGCCAGCGCGCGCATGTCGATTTGCAGGGGTTCGTCGAAACGGGCACCGCGCCCGGGCAATTCCACCGGTTGCAGGTGCAGCCACGACGGCAGTTGGCGCCGCCAGCGGCTGTAGACCATGGCGCTGGCGCCCGAATAGGGCAGGCACAGCAGTGTCAGCTTTGTCACCGCGTTTACCTCAATAGGGTTATCTGTAAAAGAGAACGGATGAGGTGACGCGGGAATTAGTCGGTGAGCCGATCACTTCAGATGACGGAAACTCTGCACCGCCGATGCGAGGACTACCGCCCCGGCAGCAATCGCCAGCCAGAAACCGCTGCGCGCGCCGAAGGCATCGACCAGCGCACCGGCGCCGGCAGCCCCCACCGCCACGCCGATACTCAAACCGGTCACCAGCCAGGTCAGGCCTTCGGTGAGTTTGGCCGGCGGCACAATGCGTTCGATCAACGCCATCGCCACAATCAGCGTCGGTGAGAAGAACAGCCCGGCGACGAACACCGCCACCGACAATCCAACAATATTGCTCGCCAGCAACAGCGGCAATGTGGTCACCGCCGTCGCCACCCCACCGTACAAAAACAGCCTCGGCAACGGCAGCTTCGAGCGCATCGCACCGAACGCGATACCGGACAGGAAAGAACCGATGCCGTACACCGACAACACGATACTCGCCGCCGCCGGTTGCCCTTGTTGCTGGGCGAACGCGACGCTGACCACATCGATCACACCGACGATGACGCCCATGGCGGTCATCAACAACAGCAGCCATTGCATGTCCGTGGAGCGAATGATCGAGCCTTGATGGTGTGGCTCATGCGGATGCACCGAAGGCTCGGTGCTGCGCTGTGCAACAAACGCGGTGACGCCGACCGCCAGCATCAACAGCCCCGCCATCGGTCCGGCCTCGGGAAACAGCGTCACGCACATCCCCACCGACAGCGGTGCACCGACGATAAAGCAGACTTCATCAAGCACCGACTCCAGCGCATAAGCCGTCTGTAACTGCGGCTGGCCGCGATAGATCTCCGTCCAGCGCGCCCGCACCATCGCCGACATGCTCGGCATACAGCCGGCCAGCGCGGCGAAGATAAACAGCGTCCAGTTCGGCGCCTGCAACCGCGTGCACAGCAACAACAGCAGCAGTGCCCCGCCGCCGATCAGTGCCGATACCGGCAGAATGCGTCGCTGACCATAGCGGTCGACCAGACGCGATAC
Organism: Pseudomonas sp. rhizo66; assembly: GCF_031931925.1. Lineage (NCBI taxonomy): Bacteria > Pseudomonadati > Pseudomonadota > Gammaproteobacteria > Pseudomonadales > Pseudomonadaceae > Pseudomonas > Pseudomonas sp. rhizo66. Next base: position 11,054 of record NZ_JAUJWZ010000008.1, on the reverse strand, counting down.
CTGCGGCGCGCAAAACGCCGTGGCCAGGGCAAAAGTTGCCGCCACCGCGCCGGCCAGCGCATACCCGCCCTTCAACTGCGAGAGCATGGTGATCACGCCGATGCCGGTCATGGAGATCGGCATGCGCGCGATCATCCCGGCCAGCACAAAATTCCGTGCGCCGGGGGCGTTGAACAATTCGCGGTAGGGGTTAGCCATGGACTGCAGCCTCATCAAGGGCCGCCAAGTTGCCATAGGGTCGGGTGGCGTGGAAGCAGGGAATTGTTGGTGGAATGTGAAGGTGTGAAGCCCAAGGACCTTTCGCTGAACAGGTGACTCTGCCGCCCCAGCGAGCCTGCCGGTGGCAACCGACCAGACCGAAAGATACCTCCGTCGGATTCTGGGTCGACGACGACCGTCTGTCGCAAAGCGCACAGACCTGTCAGGTTTGACAGGTGCCTTTTTTCGCCAATCGGACTCTGATGATCCTGCGCTCAACCGCGAAGGAATCGTCGATGCAATCGCCCTGGACCGTCCCGCCACTGTATGGACTTGCACCTTTCAGAGTCGACCCCGCTCTGGCCGCAGCAGTGGAGGAACGCCTTATGCCGTGGATCGAGCAGGTCGGGATTTTTCCAGGCCAGCACAAAAAAGTGCGCGCCATGGACTTCGGCCGCTTCGCCATGCTGTGTCATACCGACACGGATGATCCGGATCGTCTGTTGCTGGCGGCGCAATGTTTTGCCGCCCTGTTCGCCGTGGATGATTACTACTGTGATGATGAGAGAAGCGGATCTGAACCGAAAATGGTCGGCCCGCGCCTGTCCGTGGCGCTGGCGGCACTGGAACCGGTTTACTTGAGCGAACGGTTCCGCCCCGGCCTCGAGCAGGCATTGAACAGCGATCCGGTATTGGTCGCTCTGCGCGCCTATCTGACGCGGGTCGAGGCCCTCGCTACACCGGCACAGGTCGCGCGCGTACGCCATGAAATCGTCGCCATGTTCGTGACCATGAGCGCCGAAGCGGCTTGGCGCACCGAAGGTCTCACGCCAGCGCTTTGGGAATATCTGGCCCACCGTCAGGTCAACAGTTTCCTGCCGTGCCTGTCGTTGATCGACATCATCGGGGGCTACGAACTCCCCGCGAATGTGTATAGCGCACCGGGAGTGCGACGCGTCACGGCACTGGCCGCCAGCGCGACGATGATTGCCAATGATCTCTTTTCGGCGCTGAAGGAACAGCAGGCCGGGATCGGTGATTTCAACCTGCCCTCACTGTTGATCCGTGAACAGCAAGGCTCGCCCGAGCAAGCAATGGCGCATAGTGCTGCCATTCACGACGAAATCATGCATTTGTACGAGGCCGCAGAACAGGCCGTACTGCCGCACGCATCAGCGCCGCTCAAACGTTACCTGTGCGGAATCAAGAGCTGGCTGGCCGGCAATGTGGAATGGCATCGCACCAGTGGGCGTTATCAGCTCTGAAGCTGTCGATCTTTTCATGATCGCGAGATGAACTCTCGTCGCCGCCTGTCAGTCAGCTAAATAAGCCCACGACCCAAGGCGCGACTTTGCATGCACATCTCCCTCGCCCGACAAACAGCCCTGATCACCGGCGCCAGCTCCGGCATTGGCCAGGCGTGCGCCAAAGCCCTGGCCGCTGCCGGCGCGGCAGTGGTCATCAACTACAACCGCCAGGCAGAACCTGCCGAAGCACTGGCCCGGCAAATCATCGCTGACGGTGGGCAGGCCATCGCCATTCGCGCTGATGTCTCCAAGGAAGACGAGGTGGAGCAACTGTTCTCGGCGACCATCGATGCCTTCGGTTCGCTGGATATTCTGGTGGCCAACTCGGGTATGCAAAAAGACGCCGCCGTTGTGGATATGTCACTGGACGACTGGAACACGGTGATTGGCGTCAACCTCACCGGACAGTTCCTCTGCGCCCGCGCTGCCCTGCGGATTTTCAATCGCCAGGGCGTTCGCGAAGGTGTATCGCGCGCGGCCGGCAAGATCATCCACATGAGTTCGGTGCACCAGCGCATTCCCTGGGCCGGGCACGTCAATTACGCCGCGTCCAAGGGTGGCGTCGATCAGTTGATGCAGACCCTCGCGCAGGAAGTCAGCCACCAACGCATTCGTATCAACGGCGTCGCGCCGGGGGCGATTCGCACGGCGATCAATCAAGATGCTACAGAAGGCGCAGCCGGCGAGAAGCTGCTTGATCTGATTCCCTACGGGCGCATCGGCGACGCGGAAGACGTCGCCAACGCCGTGGTGTTTCTCGCCTCGGATGCCTCCGATTACATCGTTGGCACCACCCTGTTCATCGACGGCGGCATGAGCCTCTATCCGGAGTTTCGCGGCAATGGCTGAGCATCACCTGGAACGACAAAGCCCGATCGACGCCCACGGCATCATCGGCGACATGCGCAGTGCGGCACTGGTCAACGACCGGGGCAGCGTGGATTTTTTCTGCTGGCCGGAGTTCGACAGTCCATCGATTTTCTGTTCGTTGCTGGACACCCCGGACGCGGGGATTTTCCAGTTGGCGCCGGACTTGCCCGACGCCCGCCGCGAACAGATTTACCTGCCCGACACCAACGTTCTGCAAACCCGCTGGCTGAGTGAACGCGCCGTCGTCGAAGTCACCGATCTGCTGCCGGTGGCGGACAACGCCGATGACCTGCCACTGTTGATTCGTCGGGTGCGCGTGGTCAGCGGCGAAGCGACTTTCACGATGCGCTGCGCCGTGCGCCACGATTACGCCCGAGCCGACACCCGAGCTCAGATGGATCAACAAGACGTGACATTTAGCGCTTCCGGCCAACCGTCACTGCGCCTGGCTTCGGACCAGCCGATGCAGATCGACGCGCAAGCGGCGGTGGCACAATTCACGCTCAAGCAAAATGAAACGGCGGCGTTCATGCTCGGGGCGACCGATGATCCACGATTCGCCGAAGGCGCCGGACACTTGTGCATGGAACGCACATTGAAGTTCTGGCGCGACTGGATCGGCCAGTCGATTTACCGCGGGCGCTGGCGGGAAATGGTCCATCGCTCCGCCCTCGCCCTCAAGCTGCTGACCTCGCGCAAACACGGCGCGATTCTCGCGGCCGCCACCTTCGGTCTGCCGGAAACGCCGGGCGGCGAGCGCAACTGGGATTACCGTTACACGTGGATCCGTGATGCCTCGTTCACGGTGTATGCCTTTATGCGCCTGGGTTTTGTCGGCGAAGCCAATGACTACATGCGCTGGTTGCGCGGACGGGTCAGCGATTGCTGCGGCAAGCCGATGAAGTTGAACATTCTCTACGCCATCGATGGCCGTCAGGAATTACCGGAAACCGAACTTGATCACTTGTCGGGACACGGCGACGCAAAACCGGTGCGCATCGGCAACGGCGCGTACGACCAGGTCCAGCTCGACATCTTTGGCGAGTTGATGGACGCCGTGTATCTGGTCAACAAATACGGCGACGCAATTTCCCACGAAGGTTGGCAACACGTGCGCGAAGTGGTCGATCAAGTCTGCGAGACCTGGCAGACCAAGGACGTCGGCATCTGGGAAATGCGCGGCGAGCAACACCACTTTCTGCATTCGCGGCTGATGTGCTGGGTGGCGCTGGACCGGGCCATTCGACTGGCTTCGAAGCGCTCGCTGCCGGCACCGTTTGCGCAATGGGACACAACCCGGCAGGCAATCTACGCGGATATCTGGGACAACTTCTGGGATGAAGAACGCGGGCACTTCGTCCAGTACAAGGGCGGCACGGCGCTGGATGGCTCGATGTTGTTGATGCCGTTGGTGCGCTTCGTCAGCGCCAAGGATCCGCGCTGGCTCTCCACTCTTGAGGCGATCGAAAAGACCCTGGTGCGCGACGGCATGGTTTACCGCTATCGCAATGACGACAGCAATATCGATGGCCTGGCCGGCACCGAAGGCGCCTTCGCCGCATGTTCGTTCTGGTATGTCGAATGTCTGGCTCGCGCCGGGCAAATTGAAAAAGCGCATCTGGAGTTTGAGCAATTGCTGCGTTATGCCAATCCGCTGGGCCTTTACGCCGAAGAATTCGATGCCCATGGCCGGCACTTGGGCAACACCCCGCAGGCCTTGACGCATCTGGCGTTGATCAGCGCGGCGAGTTTTCTCGATCGCAAGTTGAGTGGGGAAAAGAGTTATTGGCAGCCGTAATTGTCACCAAGCTCTGTAGGAAATAGTCCGCATCAACAGCCAATTGTAGGACTGACACCTACGCAAAAGCAGGCTCACTCCCACCCCCTATGGCGAGGGAGCTTGCTCTCGCCGGGTCGCGAAGCGGCCCTGAAACCTGCCTCCCCAATCCCATTGAAGCACCGGGTTGCCTGACTTTGCGTCTGCTGCGCAGCCGAGCGGGAGCAAGCCCCTTGCCACAGTTTTCACTCGCCAGAAGACTACAAGCGGTCAACATTCTCTGACCCGTGCATGCGCTGCAACTCGCAGTCACACCCGGTAATACCCTGTTGCCAGCTGTTACATCCACCCCTACCATCCACCGCAACGGGCACAGCGGAGCTGTCCAATAAAACCCGAATTCAAGGAACCAGAATGACCCAGCATGTCCACCGCACCATCGACACGCCCCTTCGTAGCGGCCTGACCCGCGACCAACTCTGGGAAGCCGCGGACAAAGGCCTGATCAAATGCTGGGAAATCGGCCGCCAGCGCGCCACCCGCTTCCCCGACCTCGCGCAAAAATGCCTCGCCGGCGAACTGCCCGTGCTCGGCTGGAAAGGCGGCGTCAGTCGCAGCCTGAAGAAAAACGAAAAATATGGCTCGCTGAAGTATCTGGCGCAGTGGCAAGGCTTGCGCGGTGAGGATCTGGATATTGCTTTGAGTGAAGAGCGTTCGCTGACGTGCTCGCGGACGAAGATGCGGGTGACGTTTACCCCGGATCGGAGCAAGTATTTCAATCAGGTGGCGGAAGCCGAGGTTTAACTCAAGGCATTACTGGATCTGTAGCAGCGCTGACCGAAAACCGCTCCCGATAAGCCTGCGGCGTTACGCCAATCGCTCGCAGAAAACTTCGGCGCAACGTCTCTTCACTGCCAAACCCGCAATTGGCGGCGATGCGTTTGACCGGCAAACCTGTGTCACTGAGCAATCGCCGGGCGGTTTCGACGCGGATCAATTCAATCGCCCGCGCCGGGGTCTGGCCGGTGTCGGCGCGGTAGTGGCGGACAAAACTGCGTTCGCTCATGCCGGCCTGCTCGGCCAGGGTCGGAACGCCGAGGTCGCAAGTGAGATTCTCGGCGATCCACGCGTGCAGTTCATCAAAGCGATTGCCCTGATTCTGCAACGACAAAGTCACGCTGAATTGCGATTGCCCGCCCGGGCGTTTGAGGAACACCACCAGATGGCGGGCGACGTCCAGGGCGATGTCGCTGCCCAGATCCTCTTCAACCATCGCCAGCGCCAGATCGATGCCAGCGGTGACCCCCGCCGAGGTCCAGACCGGGCCGTCGTTGATGAAAATCGGATTGGCCTCGACGTGCAAATTCGGATGTTGCTGTGCCAGTTGCTCGCAACGGGTCCAGTGGGTAACCACGCGGCGGCCATCGAGCCAGCCACTGGCCGCCAGCAAAAAAGCCCCTGTGCACACCGAGGCCACGCGTCGGCATTTCGCTCCATGTTCGCGTACCCAATCCACCAGAAGCACGTCTTCAGCGGCAGGATAAATGCCCCAGCCACCGGCGATGATCAACGTATCGCTGGGCGCTTCTGGCAACGGTTCGGCTAATACCGCCAGACCCGCCGAGGACATCACCGCCCCGCCGCCGCTGGCAATCACGCTCGGCGCGTACGGGATCGGCAAACCGCGCTGGCGGGCGATGTCGTTGGCCGAAGCAAACACCTGCAACGGCCCGGTGACGTCGAGAATCTGCATGTTGGCAAACGCGAGGACATGAATGGTTTTGGGCATTTGGCGTAATTCGTGGGGATATTGGCGTATGCGCCAGAACCTACGCGCCTACAGTGAAGCCGTCCACCCCTTTTCATGGAGCAAGAACAATGACGCTGCAGATCGGTTTTCTGTTGTTCCCGCAAGTTCAGCAACTCGACCTGACCGGACCGTACGACGTACTCGCCTCGTTGCCGGGCGTGCAGGTGCATCTGATCTGGAAAGATTTGATGCCGGTTACCGCCAGTACCGGTCTGTTGCTGAAGCCGACGACCACGTTCGAGGATTGCCCGGCTCTTGATGTGATCTGCATTCCCGGTGGCGGCGGTGTCGGGCCGTTGATGGAAGACGCGCAGACGCTGGGCTTCATCAAACGCCAGGCCCTTCAGGCGAAGTACGTGACATCGGTGTGCACCGGCTCGCTGGTACTCGGCGCGGCGGGTCTGCTGCAAGGCAAACACGCGACCACGCATTGGGCGTATCACGATCTGCTGCCAACACTGGGCGCGATCGCGGTGAAGGATCGGGTGGTGCGTGACGGCAATCTGTTTACCGGTGGCGGGATTACGGCGGGGATTGATTTCGCCTTGGTGCTGGCGGCGGAATTGTTCGATGCCGACACGGCGCAACTGGTGCAGTTGCAGCTGGAATATGCGCCAGCGCCGCCGTTCAACTCGGGCAGCCCGGAGACTGCGCCGAGTGCGATTGTCGATGAGGCTCGCCTGCGTGCCGCGCCATCGCTGAAGCTGCGCACGGAAATCACCGAGCGTGCGGCCGCGAAACTTAACTTGCACTGATTCCCAGCCATCCACAAAACCCTGTGGGAGCTGGCTTGCCAGCGATAGCGGTGGACCAGTCTATAAAGATGTCGGCTGAACAGGCCTCATCGCTGGCAAGCCAGCTCTCACAGGTAACGGGGTTGACCACAGGTTTGTTTGTCGTCCCCACATCCCGCCTCACCTTCACTTGTCCCCCGCCGCTCGTCCGTGTAGAAAGCCCTTCCACAAAATTTGCACAGGGACTTTCGATGAAGGCTTTGCCATGGCTCTATCTGGCGCTTCTCAGCCTCGGTTATGGATGGGCGCTGAGTTATGGCCACCTCGGCTGGCTGGCGCTGATTTCCATTGGGCTGTTGGTGTTCGCCGGTTTTGCGGTGCGCCAACAACAGGTGCCGGTCGCACGTTTTCTAGGCCATGGTCTGTTTATCGTGCTGGCCGTGGCACTGGCGCTGCACTGGCTGCCGGGCTTCGCCAACGGTAGAGCGATTGATCCGCAGCGCTTCACCGACAACGCCGTGCCGTTCGCGATGTACCTGAATCTCGACAAACCGCTGGTTGGTTTCTGGCTGTTGCTGGTGTGCCCGTGGATTGTCGGGCGACGTTCGTTGCGCCTGAGCGTGTACGCCACCGCCCTCGCCCTGACCTTGTGCGCGGTTCTCGCTCTCGGCGGCGCGCTGTTGCTGGGCGTGATCGCCTGGGCACCGAAGTGGCCGGATCAGGCGTGGTTGTGGGTGCTGAACAATCTGCTGCTGGTGACCTTGGTCGAGGAAGCGCTGTTTCGCGGATATATACAGGGCGGTCTGAGTCAGCGCTTCAAACACCTGCCTTACGGCGAAAACCTCGCCCTGCTGTTGGCCTCGTTGCTGTTTGGCCTGGTGCACGCAGGCGCAGGCTGGACCTGGGTGTCACTGGCGGGTCTGGCGGGTGTCGGCTATGGTCTGGCCTACCGTTTTGGCGGGCTCGGCGCGGCGATCGCCACGCATTTCGGGCTGAACCTGCTGCACTTCGGCCTGTTCACTTATCCGATGCTCGCTGGCTGAAGCAAGCGCCGTTTTGCGACGCTGTGCTGATTATTGAAAAAAAATTTCAATAAAAAGCTGTCACCGCCGACAACCTTTCAAAGCCTTGCGGATTGAAAAACATGCGTAACAACCAGCCCATTACACAACGCGAACGGACTTTCCCGGCTCAGCAGCGGTTGATTTCCACAACCGATGCCAAGGGCGTGATCACCTACTGCAACGACGCTTTCGTCGAAATCAGCGGGTTTTCGCGTGAAGAACTGATCCGTGCGCCGCACAACCTGGTCCGTCACCCAGACGTTCCGGCGGCGGTGTTTTCGCACATGTGGGGCACACTGAAACAAGGCTTGCCATGGATGGGCATTGTCAAGAATCGCTGCAAATCCGGTGACCACTACTGGGTGAACGCCTACGTGACTCCGGTGTTCGATGGCAGTCAGGTGATCGGTTACGAGTCGGTGCGGATCAAACCCACCGCCGAACAGATCCGCCGTGCCGAAGCGCTCTACCAACGCATCAACCAAGGCAAGTCGGCGATCCCTTCCAGCGATAAATGGCTGCCAGTGCTTCAGGACTGGCTGCCGTTCATTCTGGTCAGCCAACTGAGCTTCGTGATCGGCGCGACCCTCAACTCGCACTGGGGCTTCGCCCTCGCGGCCGGTTTGTCGGTGCCACTGGGCCTGATGGGCCTGCAATGGCAGCAACGCGGGCTCAAGCGCCTGCTGCGCCTGGCCGAACAGACCACCTCCGACCCGCTGATCGCACAAATGTACACCGACAGCCGTGGCGCCCAGGCGCGTCTGGAAATGTCCATCCTCAGCCAGGAAGCGCGCCTGAAAACCTGCCTGACCCGTCTGCAGGACACCGCCGAACACTTGACCGATCAGGCCAAGCAGTCCGACCGACTGGCACACAGCAGCTCGACCGGCCTGGAACGTCAGCGGGTGGAAACCGAACAGGTCGCCACCGCCGTCAACCAGATGGCCGCGACGACTCAGGAAGTGGCGAGCCACGTACAGCGCACTGCTGACGCCACCCAGGAAGCCAATCGCCTGACCGGTCGCGGTCGTGACATCGCTGGGGAAACCCGCGAAGCCATCCAGCGTTTGTCCGTGGTCGTCGGCGAAACCGGCCTGACCGTTACCCAACTGGCCAAGGACAGCGACGAAATCGGCGGCGTGGTGGATGTGATCAAAGGCATCGCCGACCAGACCAACCTGCTCGCACTGAACGCTGCGATTGAAGCCGCGCGTGCCGGCGAAATGGGCCGTGGTTTCGCGGTAGTGGCCGATGAAGTTCGCCAACTGGCGCAACGCACCAGCGAATCGACCGGGCAGATTCATGCCCTGATCGCCAAGTTGCAGCAGACAGCTTCAAGCGCCGTGCAAACCATGGAAGCCGGGCATCGTCAGGCCGAAGAAGGTGTGGCGCGGGTACTGGAGGCGGATCAGGCACTGGTCGGGATCAGTGAAGCGGTGGCCAACATCACCGACATGACCACGCAAATTGCTGCAGCGACGGAAGAGCAAAGTGCGGTGGCTGAAGAGATCAGCCGCAACATCAGCAATATTTCGGAACTGGCGGATCAGACCTCCGAGCAGGCGCATAACTCGGCGTTGTTGAGTGAAGAACTGACGAAGACGGCGAATACGCAGTACTCGTTGGTGGAGCGGTTTAACCGCTAAAAGCAAAAGATCGCAGCCTTCGGCAGCGCCTACAGGAACATGCATTCCAATGTAGGAGCTGCCGAAGGCTGCGATCCTTTGATCTTCAAAGCCCGGACGGCGAAAGCTTCCGGGTTTTTTGTTGCTTGTCTGAAAGTGATGGTGCTTGGCAGAGCGCTTTCGCGAGCAGGCTCGCTCCCACTTTGGAACGTAGTGGGATCACAGATTTGTGTCCGACGACAATCCCCTGTGGGAGCGAGCCTGCTCGCGATGAGGCAATAACAGCCAGCGAAATTATTGAGGCAACTTCAGCTTATCCAGCAGCCGATTAACCAACAATTCGTTGAGCATGATCACCTGTTGCAGCGCCAGCAGCGGTTTGCGCTCCGGGCCGCCAATTGAGTTGGCGATATTACCGGCCATGGCATGGGCGTATGAAAGCGACTCGCTCGCCTCGACCAGCAGGGTTTCGTCATCCAGCGTGGGATCAACGAGATAGACGGGGCGAAACTTGGGCGAGCTTGGCGGGGCCGCCAGGTCTTCGGGTTTGAGGTAGTAGTCGAGGGCGCGGTCGGTTGCTTCTTTGATCTTTTGCGGGCTGAGCGCGGGGTCGTGAGGGATTGGGTCTGTGGGGGGTGGATTTGGTGTGATTTTGAACATAGATAAAGCTCCAATTTGAAAAAACGGGAGCCATCACCCTCGCTACCAAACGGCGGGTGGCGGCCATGCGCGGGTTGGTAGACCGGTCAAATTGGGTAACCCGGCGCTCACAGAGGAGCCCCACGCATGCCCACCATACAAAGCCATATCTCAAAAAAGGAGACAGCATCGACGGTGTCGCAACAACGACAATTTAAGGCGGGCTACCAAACCCGATCACTGATTTGCAGTGACAGGCAAACGATATAGCCCGGCCTATAGCCGCGTAAGCCGGCGAATTCTGGCGTACGCGTAGGTAACGGCGCAAGGTGTTGTAGGCCCGATGGCGTAACGGGTTGTGTGATTTAAACGTGCTTGCAGGATTGCGTTTACTGACAGAAAAATCCGCAAATGCCCTGTTCTTTTGATGGTGTCTGTCAGAACGCTTTCGCAAGCAGGCTCGCTCCCACATTTGGACCGGGTGCATCAGTAAGGGATTGGTCGGCTGTCAGGCCGCCATCGCTGGCAGGCCAGCTCCCACAATGGGTTGAGTGCATTCAGTTAGAGATTGGTTGGATGTCAGGCCGCCATCGCGAGCAGGCTCACTCCTACAGTTGGGTTGGGTGCATCAGTAAGAGATTGGTCGGCTGTCAGGCCGCCATCGCTGGCAGGCCAGTTCCCACAGAAAAGCAAAAGCAGGAGCAGCGCCCACCTAACATCGCTTCTGCTCCTCACCACTCAACAGGATGAGCGTTAGCTCGGCTGCAGCTCTTGATCTTGACCCACGGGCGACGTCGGAAGGCTGAGTGGAGGGATTGATCCGGGGGTGGGAGCGCAGCGACCGTTTGGCGAAGCCAAACACAGCGAGAGGAGGTGCAGCGAAGCAAACCGTAGGCGCTGCGCCCGGATCAATCCCGGAGCGAAGGAACCCCGAGCCTCAGCGAGCGGGCCGCACGTAGGAGCAAGCGTTTTTTTGCTTACTTTTTTTAGGCGTTTCCGGTTTGTAAAAAAAGTGAGTCGCCGTAAGAGC